>JAFQDC010000095.1 GCA_017416205.1 Clostridia bacterium
ACTAAATACTATAATTTTTGCGGCTTTTGTTCTGCGCCTTTTTCGACAGTCTGAAAAAGACCGCGGTTGCGGTCTTTTTTAATAGAATCATATTGATTTTATACCGAAAAGATTTTTGGTGTTCTCGATCATTGCAGCGGCAAGCACTTCAACGTCCTCGCCCCGTGTTTCTGCCATGACCTTTATAGTATGGATCATATTTTTTGAAAGATTGATCTCGCCTCTGTGGGGAACAGGGGAGAGATAAGGGCAGTCGGTTTCAATAAGGAGTCGATCAAGAGGAACTGCGCGGCAGGCCTCGCGGACCTTTTCTGCAGTTTTATAGGTAACGGGGCCTCCGAATGCAATATACCAGCCCATTTTTGCATATTCCTTTGCCATTTCGGCGCTTCCGCTGTAGCCGTGCATAACGCCGATAACGTCGGGGTGGCGCTTTACAGCATCAAATACGGGGCCGTGTGCCTCTCTGTCGTGAATGATAACGGGCATCTTATACTGTGATGCAATATCAAGCTGATCCTCAAATACCTTGTGCTGGATCTCTTTTTCAATGTCCCAGTGATAGTCGAGACCGATCTCACCCATAGCAACCACCTTTTCGTCAGAGAAAAGGGAAATGATCTCGTCGTATGCCGTGTTGAGACTGTACCTAAGCTCCTCTGCGCTTTCGGGATGGATTCCCACTGCCGCATATGCGTTTTCATACTGCCTTGCAATTTCAATTGATCGGCGTGATGACTCGGGGCAGGTGCCGCAGTTTATAAAGCCGCAGACTCCGGCCTCGTATGAATCCCTGATAGCCTTGTCCATACCGCCCTCGTAATCATTAAAGCGGTCATCGTTATAATGTGCGTGTGTGTCAAATATTTTCATTTCTTGTTTCCGTTCTTGTCGAAATTCTTTCTCAGTGCAATTTCCGTGGGGATTATGGGTATTATCATCAAAACGATCTGAGCAAAGGTGATTGCCATTCCCGTATATCCCACGGTATCCTTGTCAAGGCCGATAACGAATAACATAGCTGTTACAGAGGGGATGAGAATGATAATTCCAAATATCAGCCAAAGCCTGCCCATATATTTGTGTGCAAACTCCCAGGCTTCCTTACTTGATGTGGACATGGGAGTTCTGTAGCCGTATATGTAATTGATCTCTTTCGGAGCGCTATTTTTAAATACTGTTCCAAAGATTATCATTAATGAGGGGATAAGCAGTACAAAAATTAACATAAATATCCAAAACAACATAACTCTCTCCTAAAAAACTGTCCGAAGGACAATATAACAATGCAAAGCATAATATAACTGCATAGCAATATAACTCACACATAGCGAATATAACTTTGGCACCCTTTATAGGGTGCCAAAATGTTTATCTTACTCTCTGTCCGAGAGGTGTATCCTTGTCAAGGAATACAACGCGAACTTCGTCCTCGCCGGACGCGAGGATCATACCGTTTGACTCGATTCCGCAAAGGGTTGCGGGCTTCAGGTTTGCAACGAGGATGATCTTCTTTCCGATAAGGCTTTCGGGCTCGTAGAACTTTGCGATACCGGAAACTACCTGACGCTCCTCGTAACCAAGGTCGACCTTCAGCTTAAGAAGCTTCTTTGCCTTGGGAACACGCTCAGCTTCAAGGATCTGAGCGGTTCTGAGCTCAACTCCCATAAAGTCCTCAATGCCGATCTGTGCAATGCCTTCAGGCTTCTCGGGCTTTTCAGCCGCCTTTGCAGCGGCCTCGGCTGCCTTTTTTGCAGCCTCGATCTCAGCCTGAACCTCTTCCATCATCTTCTTTTCGTCGATACGTGAGAAGAGCATTACGCTCTCGCCAACACACTTTCCTGCTTCGATGGCGCCAAAGGTCTCAATGGTCTCATATGTGTTGAGATCAGTACCGATCTGGTTGAAAATGGATTCGCAGGTTGCGGGAATTGCGGGAGTTAAGAGGACTGCCGCAATACGGATAGTTTCAAGAAGGTTATAAAGAACCGTGCCGAGACGTGCCTTCTGAGATTCGTCCTTTGCAAGTGCCCAGGGCATGGTCTCGTCAATGTACTTGTTAGCTCTTCTGAGCATTGTGAATACGCAGTCAAGAGCGTCAGCAATATGGTAGGCATCCATGTTGGATATAAATCCGTCGATACCTGCCTTAACAGCTGCCTTAAGCTCTGCGTCAGTACCCTCATCTCCTGCGGGAGCGGGGATAACACCGTCAAAATACTTCTTTGTCATCGCAACGGTACGGCTGACAAGATTTCCGAGATTGTTTGCAAGATCGTTGTTGTAGCGAGCGATAACGTTCTCGTATGTGATAGAGCCGTCGTTAGCGTAAGGCATCTCGCTCAGTGCGTAGTAACGAACTCCGTCAACGCCGAAGCGCTCAGCCATATCATCAGCGTAAATAATGTTTCCGCGGGACTTTGACATCTTGTCAGCGCCGAAATTGAACCAGGGGTGACCGAGAACCTTTTTGGGAAGGGGCTGACCGAGAGCCATAAGGAAGATAGGCCAGTAGATGGTATGGAAACGGAGAATATCCTTGCCGATCATATGAACGTTGCAGGGCCAGTACTTCTTGAAAAGCTCGGGCTGTTCTTCGTTTGCGGGGTCAAATCCGAGAGCAGTTGCATAGTTGAAGAGAGCGTCAAGCCAAACGTAAACTACGTGCTTGTCGTCAAAGGGAACGGGAATACCCCACTTAAAAGAGGTACGGGAAACGCAGAGATCCTGAAGACCGGCCTTTAAGAAGTTGTTGACCATTTCCTTCTTGCGGGATTCGGGCTCGATGAATTCGGGATTTTCCTCAATATGCTTGATAAGACGGTCTGCATACTTTGACATCTTGAAGAAGTATGCCTCCTCCTTAGCCTTTTCAACGGGACGGCCGCAGTCGGGGCACTTGCCGCCCTCAGCCTGTGTGTCTGTGAAGAAGGACTCGCAGGGAGTGCAGTACCAACCGCTGTACTCGCCCTTGTAGATATCGCCCTGCTCGTAGAGCTTTGTAAAGATGTTCTGAACTGCCTTTTCGTGATAGTCGTCAGTAGTACGGATAAACTTATCGTAGCTTGTGTTCATAAGGTCCCAGATACGCTTGATCTGACCGTTTGCAATGTTGTCAACGTATTCCTTGGGAGAGATGCCTGCTTCCTTTGCCTTATCCTCGATCTTCTGACCGTGCTCGTCAGTACCTGTGAGGAAGAACACGTCAAAGCCGCGCTGTCTCTTGTAGCGGGCAACACAGTCGGTCATAATAACCTCGTATGTGTTACCGAAATGAGGACGTGCAGAAGCATAAGCGATCGCCGTCGTTATATAATATTTTTCCTTAGCCATAATAATATGTCCTTTCGAAAAGTCCTAATATATCTATTATATACATATTTTTCTTTATTTCAAGAGTTTCAACTATTTTTCAAGTTTTGAATAAGAAAAAGGTGAAAAATAAATCGTTGAAATTCGGGATTGCGGTGGGAATTTCAATTGTATTTTTGTAGGGGGCGACGTCCTCGACGACCCAATTATCAGCACGCGAACAAAACGAAATTTGATGCACAAACGAACAAAAAAGATACACGTTGTTGTAGGGACAGGCGTCCTCGACGGGAGCCCCCAAAAGCTCGCGGGCTCACTTTCGGGGAACCCCTTCGACTGTCCTAACTACAGACGTAACGCTTCACCGCAAATATTGTTTCTTTTCGCGGGTCGTCGAGGACGTCGACCCCTACAAATATGTCAACTGTGGGGCCGTAATTTGAAAATGATTTTACGAAAAAGAGGATTTCTGTATTGACTTAAACTCTCCTTTAAGTCCCATTCCACCGCTGATATGTTTACAATGAGACACTGTTCTGTTATACTGAATACAGAAAACAGATGCGCGTCGTTTCAGAATTTTTGAAAGGGTGATAATATGTTAAGCTTCGGACAGAGGCTCAAGCTTTTAAGAAAGGAAGCAGATCTTTCACAAAACGATCTTGCAGAGCAGCTTTTTGTGTCGGTGCAGTCCGTTTCAAAGTGGGAATGTGATAACGCTATGCCCGATATCGGTCAGATAGTCCCCCTTGCCGCAATTCTCGGTGTTACCACAGACTGTCTCCTCGGCGTGGGTACGGATGAAAAAGCGGATAGAGAGAAGTTGGAAGGTGAAATTAAAGAAATAAACAAGGGGATAGAGCGTGTGTACAGTCGTAATGATAACGCATATTATGAGAGTTACCGGCTATATAAAGAACATATTAAAAAATATCCTCTTGATTATGAAATAAAGCTTCAATGTGCTGACAGTATAATAAGGCTGATTTACTACGGGCACGGCTTGGAAGAGGATAAGGACACACTTTACTATGAAGCAATTAATCTGCTAAAATCTGTAATTAACAATGACAGAGATACAACAAGGATCATAAATGCAAGACAAACTCTTGTAATTCTTTATCTTTACAAAAATGATTTTTTTAATGCTGAAAATGTAGCAAAGGACTTGCCTGAAATAGGGAGTGTGAAGTCCTTCATGGAATTGGAGATATACTCCAAGAAGAATGATATTGACAAATGCTTTGAGATTACGGAACAGATTTGTATAGAAGCTGTTCACCATTATTTAAAAGCACTTGCTCTTAAAGCCAAAAGACTATCTATGGTGAGAAAAAAGGATGCAATTTCTGTATGGCATACTTTGTTGGAGAGTGCAAAACAGAGCTATGTTGATTATGAAGATACAAAAATCAATACAAAATGGTTGTACAGCGGATATAACAACCTTGTAAATGACTATATCGAATTATGTGAATATGATAAAGCGATTGAAACTATAGAAGAGCTGACAGATATATTGATTCTAAATCATAACGATTTGATAGAAAAGGGAGATGCTGTTTCGGCAGAAATGATAAAAGGGAATTTTATGTTTTATTTAAACAGTTGCTACAACCGGTGCTTCCCAACAGACGATAATATTATAACAAACGATCCTCGTTATAAGGAATGTTGCCAAAAGCTTGCAGCTGCAATAGCAGAGCTAAATTCCTGAATGCATCAAAAAAGGGCTGAGAGATCAGCCCTTTTAATATTTGTGTGTATTACTCTCCAAGCAATTCCTTATAAAGAACTCCCTTGGAAACGCCGCGATCCTTGGCAGCCGCCTTGATAGCGTCCATTCGCTTCATTCCCTGAGACTCGTACATTTTCACGTGCTCCTCGGGATCGGAAGGGAATTCGTCAGCCTTATCCTCCTTTATGCCGCCTTCAAGAACAAGAACGTACTCGCCGCGTGGGTTCTTCTCCTTATACATCTCAACAGCCTCGGAAACCGTGGTGCGGATGATCTCCTCATTAAGCTTTGTCATCTCGCGGCAAAGGGTGATCTTGCGGTCTCCCATAAACTCAAGAATATCATCAAGGGTCTGACGAAGCTTGTGGGGGGCCTCGTAGAAGATCATGGTGCGCTCTTCGTACTTGAGAGCTGTCAGTCTTTCCCGTCTGTCGTGGCGGTTTGTGGTGATAAAGCCCTCGAATGCAAATCTGCCCGTTGTAAGAGCAGAAAGCGCAAGAGCAGTCACTGCGGCACAGCATCCGGGAACTGCGGTCACGGGAACTCCCACCTCGGCGCAAAGACGGACTATATCCTCACCGGGGTCGCTGATGGCAGGCATACCCGCATCGGTAACGAGGGCGCAGGATTCACCGGCTTTAAGACGGGAAACTATGTATTCGCCTCTCTCTCGCTTATTGTGCTCATAATAGCTGACAAAGGGCTTGGAGATTCCGAAACGGGAAAGGAGAAGCCCTGAGTTTCTTGTGTCCTCCGCCGCAACAAAATCAACCTCTGAAAGGACCTTCAAGGCTCTTTCGGAAAGGTCTGAAAGATTGCCTATGGGGGTCGCCACAAGATAAAGGGTGCCGCCCTCAACCTTGTTCTTTTCGGTGCTCATATCAGTATGCTTTATGTTCTCCATTGTGTACCTCAAAATAAATGCTCAAGAGAGCAGGTATCGTATATTTTCTGCATATCGTCAGTATATTCCCGTGTGCCGTCCCTGTAAATGATCAGTGGCTTTGCCATCTTCACGTCACTTGAAGCGCCTTTTTTTGCCATACAAAGAACAAGACAGGGAGCGCTTTTGGTGTCGGGATAAACGGTAACAAGCTTTTTGGGCTCAAGGGATGCGTCTCTCAGAGCGCAGATAAGGTCGATAAGTCTGTCGGGGCGGTAGACTACGTAAAAGTATCCGCCGAATTTCAAAAGCCTTGATGCAGAATTACAAAAATCTGCAATGGTTCCGTTAAGCTCGCGGCGGGCAATGTTCATTTCCTCACTTTTAGTTGAAAAGCCTCCCAAGGCTTTCATATACGGCGGATTTGAAATAACGAAATCAAGCTCGCCGTCCGTATCTGCAGGGGTGATATCTCTTGTGTCTCCCGAAAAAACCTTAAGTCTTTCAGAAAGTCTGTTTAAGAGTGCGTTTCTCTTGATAAGCTCGGCAAAATAAGGCTGGATCTCAACAGCGTGCATCTCTTTTGCTTTATTCTTTGTCAGGCAGAGAAGGGAAGCAACGCCGGTGCCGCTGCCAAGGTCGGCTCCGTGTCCTGAGCATTCCTTAACAAAGGCCGAAAGAAGATAGGCATCCGTTCCGAAGGTAAGGCCTCTTTTCAGCTGTATAAGTGACAGATCCTCGTTTATATAGTCAAGCCTTTCGTCATCGGAAAGGCAGAAATCCTTTTCAGTCATAAAACACCTTTACAAAGTTATAAGGCGGAGCCGAAGCTCCGCCTTCTTGTGATGTAATTTTAAATTACTCAGCTACGGGTGCCTCAACGGGGCAAGCGTCAGCACAAGCGCCGCAATCAAGGCACTTGTCAGCGTCGATAACGTAGATGCCGTCGCCCTCAGCGATAGCCTCAACGGGACACTCAGCAGCGCAAGCGCCGCATGCGATGCAAGCATCAGTAATCTTGTAAGCCATGGGTAGATCCTCCGTAAATATTATATTTGTCGCAAGGGATGCCCCTCGGACTATGTTACGAGTAGATTATAGCACACATTCCTGTAAATGCAAATACTTTTTGAAAAAAATATCAAAATTTTAATTTCCTTATTCGGAAATGTCTGCAGTTTCTGTTTCCTTCTGCTTATGCTCAGGCTTTGAAAGTACCTTGAGCTTATCTCTGTGGAAATTCTTTATGATGTCGCCGCCCTTATCGGGAATAAGAACCTTGCACATTCCTGAAAGGGGAGTTATCTCCTTAACGTAGCCGATGCCGTCGGGTGTGGAAACCTTCGAGTCAACGGGAGGAGTTTTTCTTATCTCTTCCTCGTAAACGTCGCTCTCGTACCTGAGACAGCACATAAGACGGCCGCAGGTTCCGGAGATCTTTGCGGAATTAAGGCTGAGATTTTGCTCCTTTGCCATTTTGATGGATACCTGAACAAAGTCGGAAAGGAATGAGGAGCAGCAGAAGGGGCGTCCGCAAACGCCGATGCCTCCCATCATTTTTGCCTCGTCTCGTATACCGATCTGGCGAAGCTCGATTCGGGTGTGGAATACGGATGCAAGATCCTTAACAAGCTCGCGGAAATCTACTCTTCCGTCAGAGGAGAAGTAGAAAAGAAGCTTTGAATTGTCAAAGGTGTATTCCGCTTCAATGAGCTTCATATCAAGCTTGTGCTTTGCGATCATTTTAAGACAGGTCTCAAATGCGCTGACCTCAAGCTGCTTGTTGGATTCATAGCGGCGCACATCGTCCTCTGTAGCAAGGCGCTCAACACACTTCAGGGGCTGTACTACGTCTTTGCCGAGAACGTGCTTGTTGGCAGCAGCAACGAAGCCGAATTCAAGGCCTCTCGCAGTTTTTACGATCACGTTGTCGCCAACGGAGAAATCCTGCTTGTTTGGAGAAAAGTAATAGACCTTACCTGCGTCCTTAAACTTGACGCCGATTACCTCTACCTCTTCATCGAAGGCGATATCTTCAATGGTACCGTTTTCTTTATTGTAATTCATGTATATCCTTTCATACAGACAAGGCGGCAAGGGTGGTCATCACCGCATATATCTGTGCATTGTTTTTTGTAATATCTTCCTTTGCCGCAACGAGCGCATCGTAAATTTTTGAAAGCTTCGAAAGCTTTTGACGTGAAGCAATACCTGCGGCTACTTCCTCGTCAGCAAAATACAGAGAATCCTCTGCGTTGAATTTTGTTGCAATAATATCACGAAGCGCAAACAAAGCGTCATCGAAAAATTCTTCAAATTCTACTCTTGAGTATTTGATCCCAGAAGCGAAAATAATTGCATCAGAGCGCTTATCGGAGCAGAGAAGCTCAACGAGCTTTCCGGCATTTTCTGAAATGGAAGCGCTTTTTGAGCTTTTGTCCAAAAGAACGCTGAGAGCGGTTCCAAGAGACCCGCGGCTGACAGACGCGGCATTCTGTATTTCAGCTACATCAAATCCTTTACATTTTGGATTAGATCTGAGCCAGTCTGCAACGAATGAAGTGGAGAAAAGCTCGGTCTTTAAAGTTTGCGCACGGCTTCTCACCGTTTCAAGAAGAAATGAGCTATCCTCAGTAAGCAGAAGAAAGATCACGTATGACGGAGGCTCCTCAAGTGAAAGAAGGAGGGCATTCTGGGCCGCAGGGGTCATTTTGTCGGCTTCCTCGATAATATATACCTTGGCATCCCCGTCGTCAGGATAGTAGCCCATAGTCTGGCAAAGCTCGCGGATATCCTCAACTTGAATTGAGGCTTTCTCACCGCGGTTTACTGTCATTATATCCGTGTTCAGTCCTTCCTCAATGCGCATACAGCTTCTGCAGCTATTGCACGGAAAGGTATCAGCGTTACGGTTTTCACAGCAGACAGCTTTACATATCTCTTTTGCGATAGTACGCTTTCCGCTACCCTTGGCACCTTCTATAATATAAGCGTGGGATAGGGTTTTGTTCTTGATATGAGAACTCATAAGAGATCTTATGGATCCGTTACCGATCACTCTGTTAAAACAATTATCCATAGGAACTCCTTTCATAAAACATATCCTATGCATTATAACATTTTAACTGCTGTTTGTCAAATAAAATCAGAATGGAAACTTAAATTAATTTGACTACAATATACAAGCTCTGCGGCAGTCCGTATGGGGGAAAACTATAAATGCTTGCATTATAAGTTATGAAGATCATAGATTATTTAATTAAATCACTTGCTGTTGTTATCTTTATTTCTGCTTTAAGTGTGTCTGCGCTTAGGGAAACGCTGAACGATATACAATATAGTACAGGTATTGATTTGCTCTTAGTCAAAAGCCAAATAAGTGCCAAACAAAATGCTGCGAATGTTCCGGAAAATATATTAGAAAAACGCCAAAATGAAGTGATATTAAGGGATTTCGGAAATATTCCGTTTTTGTGCAAGGGAATAAAATACAAATGCATACCGAAAGGTGAGACAATTGTCTTGTATAATTCAAATCAGATCATTGAATACAATATACTGTACGGCATATGCATAAAATACCAATATATGTGTTCTGTAGGGGAAGGTAAATACAGTATTGATGTCCTAATGAATAAAGCGCAAAAGGACGTTGAAGATGCCGTTCTGAATAATACAGATGCTGACATTATAAATATCGAAATCCTTGATAAAAATTCCAAAACGGTTACCTTTGGCGTTGAGGTGAACACGGTAAGGGATTCGGAAATAATTATCACCTACAGGCGAGATACCGGAAGCTGTATCTTTTTTGATGCAGAATCGGTGGTAAGAGCATTGGTGCAAAAGTGAATTTTATTCGATATTTATATTAATATTCGCAAATTTCTGTTGAATATTTCTCTTTGTTATGGTATATTTAACTGTGAATGTATATTTTTTAATGAAAGGTGAGTGATATCGGTGAATATAGGAATCATAGGTTTTGGCGGTATGGGAAAGACCCATGCATATGCAGTAGAGAATCTTAAGTATTTCTATTCTCCCCTCGGATTTGATGCAAAGATCCTCGGAGTATGCTGTGCTCATTTCGAAAACGCTCTGAAGGCAAAGGAAACCTACGGATTTGAGAAGGTTTATGCTGATGAAGACGAGCTGATTGCAGATCCCCTTATTGATATTGTCGATATTTGCACGCCTAACTGCTTTCATTATGAAACACTGAAAAAGGCTCTTAATGCAGGAAAGCACGTATACTGTGAAAAGCCTCTTTGCACAACTGCGGATGAAGCCGTTGAGATAGCTGAGCTTGCTAAGGAAAAGGGACTTATATGTGCTGTAGTATTTAACACAAGATTTCTCCTTCCCGTTTTGCGTGCAAAGGAGCTTGTAAGCGAAGGCCGAATCGGAGAGGTGCTAAGCTTTCAGGGAAGGTTTCTTCATTCAAGCGCGACAGATCCTGAAAAGAAAGCGGGCTGGAAGCAGAACCGTGACGTATGCGGAGGAGGTGTGCTGTTTGATCTCGGAAGTCACACCATAGATCTTATCCGTTGGATTTGCGGTGAAGAGTTCACATCGGTTTCAGGTCTTTCACAGATCGCATACAAGACGCGAATCGGCGTTAACGGTGAAGAATGGAATACTAATGCTGACGAGGCATTTTATCTTACCGCAACTCTTGAAAACGGTGCTTGCGGTACGATCACAGTCGGTAAAATAATGCAGGGAACGAATGACGATCATTCCTTTGAGATATACGGAACAAAGGGAAGTGTGGCATTTGATCTGATGCAACCGAATTTTTTAAGGTTTTACGACGGTACCCGCCCCGAAAAGGAGAGAGGATATACTCTTATTGAGTGCTGCGGCAGATATCCCGCACCTTCAGGAGTGTTTCCGGGTGTAAAGGCCCCTGTAGGCTGGCTTCGCGGACACGTTGGAAGTATGTATAATTTCCTCAATGCTGTTGCAAATGGAGTTGAGTGTTATCCTTCATTTGATGACGGCGCTGCAGTTCAGCGTATTATGGAAGCGGCATATGAGTCAGCACAAAGCGGAATGAGAGTTGATATCTGATGATTGCAAATGTAAAAGTTGTCGGACTTTGCGGCAGAAGCGGATGCGGCAAGGGATTTGTTTCGGCAGAGTTTCTGAATTACGGTATACCCTCTATAGATACCGATAAGGTATACAGAGATATTCTTCTCGAAAAAGGGAAGGACGGACAGCTTTCCCCCTGTCTTTCAGAGCTTGTAAGAGAGTTTGGTGATGGCATCATTACAGAAGCCTCAGAGCTTGACAGAAAAGCACTTGCGGCTTTGGTTTTTGCAGATGGTGCTGAGGATAAGCTTTTTCGACTTAACGAGATAACTCATAAGTATATTCTTGAAAAGACCTTAGAGCTTCTTGAAAAGTACGGACAAAGCGGTTTTTGCAGTGTTATTGTTGACGCGCCGGTTTTGTTTGAAAGCGGATTTGATAAGATCTGTGATATTAAGCTGTGTGTGACGGCACCGGACTCTGTGGCAATAGAGCGAATATGCCGTCGTGATAATAAGACACCGAAGGAAGCTGAGATGCGGCTTTCAAGTCAAAAAGCTCAAGCGGAGCTTGAAGCTCTTTGCGATGAATCTATAGTGAATGACGGTGTTGCAGACATTGCGCTCCAGGTGAAATCAATAGTGTTCAGATACAGTCTCGGAGGTGAAGATGAGGTATAAAAATGCAGTTGTCAGAAGTATAGTGATCATCTCAATACTTTTGCTTTCAGTACTGTGCGGATTCCTTTTCCAGCTTATCTGGGATAAGGTTGACCGTATGAATTATCCGAGAGAATACAGTGATATAGTAGACGTATATTCCTATGAATACGGTGTGCCGGAGCACATAGTATATTCCGTCATAAAGGTTGAAAGCGATTTTGAATCAGGGGCTGTTTCCGAAGCGGGCGCTGTCGGGCTTATGCAGCTTATGCCTGAGACCTTTGTGTGGCTGACCACTGAGAACGGTGAAAATCTGAACAGTGCCACACTCTACGATCCTGAAACCAATATAAAGTACGGAACCTACTACCTCTCAAAGCTGTATTTGCAGTTTGGAAGCTGGGATGAGGTATTTGCAGCGTATAATGCGGGACCTACAAAGGTTGAAAAGTGGCTTTCCGACAGCGAGTATTCGGAGGATGGCAGAACTCTTGACAGTATCCCCTATAAGGAAACCAAGGATTACGTCAAAAGAGTCAATAAAGCTGATGAAATCTATAAAAAATTATATTATGAAGAATGAGAAAGGAAACAAAAACAATGTCTGAAAAAACGAAGGCACAGCTTCTTGCAGAGGAGCTTCTTTACAAGAAAAAGTCTGCATTTGAAACAATGAGCGAGGATGATAAGGCAAAGGCTTTTAAGTATGCCGATGAATATGCTGAGTACCTCAATAATTCAAAAACAGAGCGTGAGGCAGTAACAGCCTCCATCGCTATCCTTAAGGATAAGGGTTATACTGAATATAAGCTTGGCGATAACGTTGAGGTTGGCGGCAAGTATTATCTCAATAACCGCGAAAAGTCTCTCTTTGCATTCACAGTAGGTACAGATCACATCAATAACGGTGTTCGTATCTGTGCAGCTCACATCGACAGCCCCCGTCTTGATCTTAAGCCCTGTCCCCTCTTTGAGGATAACGGATTCGGCTATCTCAAGACCCACTACTACGGCGGTATCCGTAAGTATCAGTGGCCCACTCTCCCCCTTGCACTTCACGGTGTTGTAACAAAGAAGGGCGGCGAGACTATTGAGGTAAATATCGGTGAGGATGCAGGCGATCCCATTTTCCTTATCACAGACCTTCTCCCCCATCTCGGACGTGAGCAGTCAAAGACTCCTCTCGGACAGGCATTTGGCGGTGAGATCCTCAATATCGTTATTGGCTGCGAGCCTTATATGGAGGACGGCAAGGTTGCTGACGGCGAGGCTGTAAAGCTTAACCTTATGAGAATGCTTAATGAGAAGTACGGTATAGTAGAATCCGACTTTATCACAGCTGAGCTTTGCGCAGTTCCTGCAGGTAAGCCTGTGGATATCGGTCTTGACAGATGCCTTATGGGTGCTTACGGACACGACGACAAGGTTTGCGCATATCCCGCACTTACAGCTATGCTTGATAACCCCTCTGATAAGAATACGGTTATCTGCGTTCTTGCAGATAAGGAGGAGACAGGAAGCGACGGTGTTTCCGGTATGCAGAGCACTCTTCTTGCTGAGCTTATCGATGAGATCGCACGCGCTCTCGGCGGTAACGGAAACGTTTGCAGAAATAACTCTATGTGTCTCTCCGCTGACGTTAACGCAGGCTTTGATCCCAGCTATGCTGAGGTATTTGAAAAGAGAAATGCTGCAATCGTTAACTGCGGTGTTGTAATGACAAAGTACACCGGCAGTGGCGGTAAGTATTCCACAAACGATGCAGGTGCTGAGTATATCGGTAAGGTACGTGATATGTTTGAGAAGGATAACGTGCTCTGGCAGTCTGCTGAAATGGGCAAGATCGACATCGGCGGCGGCGGAACCGTTGCTAAGTACGTAGCAAATCACAATATTGATACAGTTGACCTTGGTGTTCCCGTGCTCTGTATGCACGCGCCCCTTGAGGTAATCTCCAAGCTCGACCTTTATGAGACCTATAAGGCGTTCCTTGCTTTCTGTAAATAACGCCTTAGGCGAGATTTCAGAAAAGAGGAATGTAAATGTTAAACAAACTCAGAGAAGTTAAAGAAAAGTATCTTGAAACGGAAAGACTGATATCGCTGCCTGAGACGGTATCCGATAATAACCTTTATAAAAAGCTTATGAAGGAATATAAGGATCTCACCCCCGTTATGGAGAAATACGGAGAGTATGAAAAAATGCTCTCCGACCTGAATGAGGCAGGGGAGTTTATGGAATCGGAGACAGATCCCGATATGAGGGCAATGGCAGCTGATGAGTATTATTCCATCAAGGAGTCTCTGCCTGCAATTGAAGAGGAGCTTAAGATCCTTCTGCTTCCCAAGGATCCCAACGATGATAAAAACGTAGTTGTTGAGATCCGTGCCGGTGCGGGCGGTGATGAGGCAGCTCTGTTTGCAGGAGTGCTATACAGAATGTATTCAATGTATGCTGAATCTCACAGATATAAGACTGAGCTTATGTCCTGTAACGAAACAGGTCTTGGGGGTTACAGGGAAATAACATTTACCGTTTCCGGTGAGGGTGCATACTCCAGACTCAAATATGAATCCGGAGTACATAGAGTACAGAGAGTTCCCGAAACAGAATCCTCAGGAAGGATCCACACTTCAACTGCGACCGTTGCGGTTCTTCCCGAGGCTGAGGACGTTGAGGTCGAACTGAATATGGGAGATCTCGATATCGAAACCTGTAAATCAAGCGGCGCGGGCGGTCAGCACATAAATAAGACCGAGTCTGCGATCAGGATCCTCCATAAGCCTACGGGTATCGTGGTTGAATGTCAGGATGAGCGAAGCCAGCACAAGAATAAGGATAAGGCTTTGAAGATCCTTCGTGCAAAGCTTTATGATATGAAGATGCGTGAGCAGGCAGATAAGATCGCAGGTGAAAGAAAGATGCAGGTCGGTACGGGAGACCGCAGTGAACGTATCCGAACCTATAACTTCCCTCAGGGAAGAATATCAGACCATAGAATACAGCTTACGCTGTATAACCTTGAGGCATTCGTTAACGGAGACATCGACAGCGTAATCGACGCTCTGGCAACACAGGATGCCGCAGAAAGACTGAAAGGCAGTAATTCCTGATGATAACCGAATATTTGAAAGTAGCTGCCGACTCGGTCGAAATTTACGAGAGGGCAGGTAAGATCATCCGAGAGGGCGGTCTGGTTGCTTTCCCGACCGAGACTGTATACGGTCTCGGTGGTAACGCGTATGATCCCATGGCGGCAGAGAGGATCTTTGCCGCCAAGGGCAGGCCCTCAGACAATCCTCTTATCGTTCACGTTGCAGTACCTTCCGATGCGGAGGCTTTTGCGAAAACAAACGATATTTACTATAAGCTTGCAGAGCATTTTATGCCGGGTCCTCTGACTGTAATATTACCGAAGAAGGATAATATTCCTGATTCTGTAACGGGAGGCCTTGATACTGTTGCCGTAAGATGCCCTGAGCATATATGTGCAAATAAACTGATTCAGGCGGCAGGTGTTCCCATTGCGGCGCCCTCTGCCAATATTTCAGGATGTCCCTCACCCACAAGTGCAGAGCACGTTTATAAGGATATGAACGGCAGGATTCCTATGATACTTGACGGTGGTGAGAGCAGGATCGGTGTTGAGTCTACCGTTATAAGACTCGAGGAGGATGGCTGCACCATCCTTCGTCCCGGTGAGATAATTGCACGAGAGCTAAGCGCCGTTGTCGGTAACGTTTACGTTGCTGATGCAGTGACAGATCCCGCAGCTGCAGGAGATAATCCCGAATCCCCGGGAATGAAATACAAGCATTATGCACCGAAAGCCCGTCTCGTTCTCCTTTCCGGAGACGACCGCAGCTTTGCCGATTACGTAAACACATATAAAGGTCGTTGTGCGGTGCTTTCTTACTCCGAGAATATAGGAGACTATCTGAGAGCCTTCGTTATGAATGCAGGCTCAAAGCGCAGTGCTAAAGAGCAGATGCAGAGACTTTTCAGCCTGCTCCGTGAGTGCGACAATATTGATACGGAAATTATATTTGCTCATCTTCCCCCAAAAAAGGACGAGTTCCTTGCCCTTTATAACAGAATAATAAGGGCGGCGGGAAGTGAAGTGATTTATCTTGATAAATAACAGAATTCGAAAGGACAGTAAAAGCTGTGGCGCGAAAAAAGAAACAGGAAGTAATTGAAGAAGAGATCATCCCTGCGGAGATCGTTGATCAGCCAATAACCGAGACTATCGAAACAAACTATATGCCCTATGCCATGAGCGTCATTATCTCAAGAGCCATTCCTGAGATAGACGGCTTCAAGCCTTCTCACAGAAAGCTCCTTTATACGATGTATAATATGGGACTGCTGACAGGTCAGAAGACGAAAAGCGCAAACATTGTAGGACAGACAATGAAGCTTAATCCTCACGGTGATGCATCTATCTATGAGACTATGGTGCGCCTTACCCGAGGCCATGAGGCTTTGCTTTATCCTTTTGTTGATTCAAAGGGCTCATTCGGTAAGCATTACAGCCGCGATATGGCGTATGCTGCTTCACGTTATACAGAGGCAAAGCTTGACCCCATATGTAATGAAATATTTGCAGGTATAGACAAGGATGCCGTAGATCTTGTTCCAAACTATGATAATACAACAAAGGAACCGACGCTTCTTCCCACAACGTTTCCTAATATACTTGTTTCTCCCAATATGGGTATTGCAGTAGGACTTGCCTCCAATATCTGTTCTTTCAACCTTGGTGAGATATGTGACGGTACTGTGGCGCTCCTCAGAAATCCCAGAATATCCGTTGAGAAAATGATGGAGCACATAAAGGCTCCCGATTTTTCAACTGGCGGATATCTGGTATATGACAGTGAACAGATCAAAAAGATCTTTGAAAAGGGAACCGGCTCGGTAAGTCTCCTTTCTAAGTACGTATACGATAAAAAGAATAATTGCATCGATATTCTCGAGATCCCTTATTCCACCTCCATTGAAGCAATAATGAAGAAGCTTGTTGATCTTATCAAGGAAGGCAAGCTCAAAGAGGTTACGGATATGCGTGACGAGATCGACCTTAAGGGCTTTAAGCTCACTCTTGATCTTCGCCGCGGAACAGACCCCGACAAGCTCATGGCAAAGCTTTATAAGATGACTACGCTTAAAGATGAGTTTTCTTGTAACTTCAACGTTCTCATTGAATCATCACCTAAGCAGCTCGGAGTTATCGGTATTCTCGAGGAATGGATAAAGTTCAGGCTTTCCTGCCTTTCAAGAGAGATGCGATTTGATCTCAAAAAGAAAAAGGATAAGCTTCATCTGCTCAAGGCACTGTCAAAGGTTCTTCTTGATATCGATAAGGCTATTAAGATCATCAGGGAGACAGAAAAAGAGGTTGACGTTATTCCGAGACTTATGGAAGGCTTTTCTATTGATCAGATACAGGCTGAGTATATTGCTGAGATCAAGCTCCGTCATCTTAATCACGAGTACCTTATCAACCGTGTTCATGAGATCGAAGGCCTGAGAGCAGAGATAAAAGAGCTTGAGGATACTCTTGCAGATGAGATCAAAATGAAAGCGAAGATCGCAGAGCAGCTCAAGGCTATTAAAAAGAAGTATGCAAAGCCCAGAAAAACTGAGATCATTTTCGCAGACAGTATTCCCGAGGCACCCGAGGAGGAATCTGTGGAGAATTATTCCTGCAGACTGGTTCTTACGCGTGACGGCTACTTTAAGAAGATAACACAGCAGTCTCTCAGAGGTAACGACGAGCATCGTCTTAAGGACGGAGACGAGATCATATTCAACGAGGATTGTGAGAACAAGCACGAATTCATCGTGTTTACAGATAAATGTCAGCTTTATAAGGCAAAGATCGCGGCATTTGAGCCCTGTAAGGCTTCGAGCCTCGGAGACTTTCTGCCCTCAAAGCTTGACTTTGATGAGGGTGAGCGTCCTATTATGATGAGAGTCATGGATGATAATTTTGCACCTACCGATCACGTAATATTTATATTTGAGAATGGTAAGGGCGTCCGTGTTCCTATGTCCTCTTATGAAACAAAATCTAACAGACGCCGCCTGACGGGTGCGTATTCAGGAGCATCTCCCATTGTTGCGGCAATATATGAAAAGGAGACAACAGAGGTCCTCCTTGTTTCCGATAACGGAAAGGGAATACTTATCAAGTCTTCTCTTATTCCCGAGAAAACAACGAGAACAGCATCCGGTGTTATACTTTTCAATCTTAAGAAGAAGCAGATCGTTGTTGATGCTGTTTCCGGAGAAGGACTTAAAAAATATCCCGATGCTGCAAAGTGTAAAAAGATAAAGATCCCTGCAACGGGCTCTGCTCTTATATATCCTGACGTTCAGGATATGCAGATTGGTATAGAATAAAGAGGTTAAAACGTGAAAATTCAGTGTGCAAGGTTCAAGAGGCACTATTTTCACGCACAAACTCTCCTTAAAAATGGGACCCAACCCATTTTTGTTTCACCGAAACACAGTCGAGTTTCAATACTGTTTGTACCGCCGTTTACGGCGGAATGGAGGTTATCATGTCAGAAAAAACAAGAAAGACTATTATACGCGCAGTTGCCGCGTTCCTTGCATTTCTTATGGTTGCGGGATGCGCATCTGTACTTATCAGCGTATTCTAATTTGGTAAATGACTTTTAAAAATACAAGGATCGCCTGCTATACGGGTTACGTAACGCAGGCGATCGTCGTAAATCTGGCTCCGCTCTTGTTTGTAATATTTCAGAACCGTTTTGATTTTTCTCTTTCTTTTATTGCTGCCATCACTCTTTTCACGTTTCTTTTGCAAATGGGAATTGATATTCTGGCAATATATTTCGTTGAAAAAACAAGCTACAGAGTTCTGAGTGTTGCAAGTCAGGGAACATCAGTTGTCGGATTGGTACTGCTATCTGTGCTTCCACACGTAATGATCCCTGAGATAGGAGTATTGCTGGCGGTATGCGTTTATTCAACGGGAAGCGGCCTTTGCGAAGTGGTGCTCAGCCCGTTAATTGAAGCGATCCCTGCAGAAAAAGATTCCAAAGGATCTTCAATGACTCTGATGCATTCCTTTTATGCCTGGGGTCAGGCTGCAGTGATCCTGCTTACTACGGTGATCCTTCACTTTATAGGAGACAGCTTCTGGTGGGTCGTCCCCCTTATATGGGCTTTGATTCCACTGTTTAATACTATAGCTTTTTTGAAGGTTCCTCTCAGTGATATGACCGTTCACGCTGAAGGTCACGGTATCGGAAAGATGCTCATGATGCGTGAGTTTGCGATTATATTCATACTTATGATATGCTCAGGTGCTTCAGAGCAGGCAATGGCTCAGTGGGCCTCTATGTTTGCAGAGAAGGGCCTTGGTGTTACCAAGGTTTTGGGAGATATACTGGGACCTTGTACCTTTGCAGTAATGATGGGTATCGGAAGAACTGCTCACGGACTGTATGGAGCAAAAATTAATATGGCAAGGCTTCTTCTTGCCTTATCCTCCTTTACGGTTTTGACCTTTGCGATATGCGTTTTTTCTCCCTTTCCCTTTGTATCCTTGGTTGCCTGCGGGCTTTCCGGTCTTGGAGTATCTGTAATGTGGCCGGGAATGCTTGCTTTTTGCGCTTCTGAATATCCGCTTGCAGGCGCTTCTATGTTTGCTATCCTTGCTCTTGGCGGAGATATTGGATGCTCCCTGGGTCCTTGGGTGACCGGTATTATATCCGATACCGTTCTTGATATAGGTGCATCGGTTGAATTTATACCGTTTTTTGCAGAAAAGGCCGGTATTGAGTTAGAACAGCTTGCACTTAAATGCGGCTTTTTCGGAGCTATGGTATTTCCGTTAGTGATGCTTGCAGGTATTATAATTCTTTTAAAAACAGATAAGAAAGAATGATAAATATGTTATCCCATTTGAAAAACAAGATAAAAGAAGTTGCCGTTCACATATGGAACGTGCCGATTCTTTTTTCTTTTATATGGTCTGTAATAATCGTTTTATTCGTCGAGTCTTTGTCAAGACACAGCGTTTTCGGCGGTATTGAGTTTCTTATTAACGATCCTTTGTTTTTTGTTTTCAATACATTGCCAGTAACGGCGATTATTACACTTACTTATTTCGTTCCCAAAAGGCTGTTTGCTCAGTTCTTTGTTACGATTCTGATCGTAGCAATGGGAGTTGTAAATTTTGTACTGCTGTTTAACCGAACAAGACCCTTTGAAGCAGTAGACTTTTCTATTCTTGCTACGGGTTTATCTCTTGTAAAGCTGTATATCAATCCTTTTGAGATAATTCTTTGTATAGTTGCAATACTTGCAGCAATCAGCTGTATTGTTGCGATTTTTATAAAGTCTCCAAAGTCTTCTGTTAACGTCAAAGAGACAGCCTTTTCCGTTGCTGCTGCAACAGCAGTATTTTCCGCTGTTTTTATGTTGTTTTCAGCTTGCGGTTTTTTTCCTTATTCCTTTGAGGATACCAATGAAGCATACGACAGATACGGCTTTTTGTACTGCTTTACAAGAAGCATATTTGACCGAGGAATAGAAGAGCCAGATGATTACAGCGAGCATTCGGTTGAGGAGATCCTTGAGCTTATTGGAAGTGATAAGACAAAGAATCCTAAAAAGAAGCCAAACGTAATTATGATCCAGCTTGAATCCTTTATGGATCCTTATCTTTTTGAGGATCTTGAATTTGAATATGACCCTGCGCCTAATTTCAGACTGCTTAAGGATAATTGTACAAGCGGAGTGCTTATGGTCCCGTCTGTAGGATCGGGAACGGCAAATACGGAATTTGAAGTTCTTACGGGTATGTGCCTTGATTATTTCGGAACAGGCGAATATCCATATAAAACAATTCTGCAATCTAAGAACTGCGAGACCATATGCTATAATCTTGCAGAGCTTGGATATACGTCTCACGCTATCCATAATTATACGGGAACCTTCTATAACAGAAATTTTGTTTATAAGAATCTTGGATTTAATACTTTTACTCCGTTGGAGTATATGCATTCCTATGATGTAAACCCTCTTGGCTGGGCAAAGGACTATATCCTTGAGGACGAGATTATGACCTCCTTGAAATCTACAAAGGGAAAGGATCTCGTGTTTGCCGTCAGCGTTCAGGGTCACGGAAAATATCCTGAGAAGCCTGTTGTGGGCGAGAGCCTTATAGAGTTGAACGGTATCGAGAATCCGGCAATAAAGCATCAGATGGAGTATTATGCTTATCAGCTTTATGAGATGGATGAT
Source organism: Clostridia bacterium (assembly GCA_017416205.1). Classification (GTDB taxonomy): domain Bacteria; phylum Bacillota; class Clostridia; order Oscillospirales; family CAG-272; genus Avispirillum. The sequence continues at coordinate 20,921 of JAFQDC010000095.1, forward strand.
TTTATCGGGCGACTTGTCAGAGCTCTCAACAGCTTTGACGAGGATTGTATCCTGATTCTTTACGGAGATCATCAGCCGAGCCTTTCTTATAATGAGGAGGACATCGTTTATAAGGATAAGCATGCATCGGAATACGTTATTTGGGCGAATTTCAAGCTCGAAGAAAAGGACCGTGATATTGAATCCTATCAGCTGACTGCATATGCGCTTGAGCTTGTGGGAATAAACAACGGACTTTTGACAAAGCTTCATCAAAACTACAGCGATAACGATGACTATGAGAGAGCGCTGCAGACTCTTGAATACGATATGCTTTACGGTGATATGCTTTCCTACGGCGAAGGGCATGAGTATATATCCACCGATATGAAGATGGGTAATAAAACTATCAGCGTTACCGGTGTCAGCTACGTTGGTGATATATATTACGTTCTCGGAGAGAACTTTACACAGAACAGCAGGCTTAATATAAACGGACGTGATAAGGAAACGCTATACGTTTCACCGACTGTCCTTATCCTTAACGAATACGTACCCGTTGAGGGTGATACGATAACTGTGAGACAGATTACAAACGATAATGCTTTGCTTGGAGAGTGTGCTCCGTATCTCTATTCCGAGCTCGGCGGTACTGACGTGACGATTCCCGATATAGAAGAGGATTGAGAATATGAAAAGACTGTCGAAAAACGGCAGTCTTTTTGCTTTGATATAATTAATCTATCAACGGTACTTTACAGTAGGGTGCGTGAGAAATATCGCATCCTATAAATTTATTGTAAAAAGAAGTTTGCTCCAATTAGTTTTAGATACAGAATTTAATGCTGATTCAACTTCAGGTTTAGTATTTAAACTTAAACTAAACAAAGCGTTTCTTGTCAATGTTCAAGGAGTATGATAACATATACTCAACAAGCGCGCTTTTACTTTAAACATAGGAGATAATTATATGGTAATTAGAATATCTGAAATACTAAAAGAACTACGATTGAAACATGGAAATACACAGGGAGAATTGGCGGATTTTCTTGGTGTTACGGTACAGTCAGTTTCTAAATGGGAGCGTGGCGAAGGAATGCCCGATATTTCATTTTTGCCGCAGATTGCAGGCTACTACTGTGTCAGTGTTGATACTTTACTCGGAGTTGATAAGGAACAAAAGGAAGAAAAAATCAAGAAAATATGCACAGAATATAATCGTATTCGCCAATGTCCTCCAAGAGAAGACGGAACCTTAATAGTTGAAAATAACATTGAAGAAGGTATTGATTTCATCAGAGCTGCATTATGTGATTTTCCTGATTGTTGGTTTTTTATGCAATTGCTTGCGTCAGATCTTTGGGGACTTTCAAAATTAAAGGATGGTAAAGAAAAAGACGACCTGCTAAATGAAGCAGAAAGCTTGTGCAGAAAAATTCTTGAGTATTGTACAGAGAATAGGTGGCGTAACTGTGCAACGGAAATACTTTGTCTTGTATTATTTGAACGTGGAGATAAAAAGCAAGCGATTGAAATGGCTTATAATCTTCCGGATGCTGTTGGTTCAAATGATTATATGCTTACTAACGTCTTGGAAGATGGAGAATTAGAGCGCCAGCTGAACATATCTGTTCGTGAATTTATAAGGTTGGCATATTTATCTTTTCAGAAATTAATTGATAAAGGATTTAGTAAAGAACGTCTGCGTGAGCAAAAACATATAAAGGTACAACTTGATGCTATGGTAAATAGTATTTATCGCGATTGAGCCTTTACCTGCGGAAATTGCGGATGAGATCACGGGAGATCTGCCGTTATACTAATTATTTCTTATTATCAAACCCGTAATTTATGTGCATATAAAACAGTCTGTTGCTTTTTCTCGCAACAGACTGTTTTTGCTTGCTGTATACTATTTAGGGATATTATCGTATTGCATATCCGCAGTTTTTGGCAACCTTTATAAGTCCCATACGCTCACTTGCGGCTATACTGAGAGGATATGTGCCTTCAAATGCATTTGCATTTCCTATTACTGCGCCTTCCTTAAGGCACATATGGATAGCGTACTTCCAGATGAGCTCAATGGCTTTATCTTCCGATTTTGAATTGAGAGAAAAAATAGCGCCTATGTCATATCTATTCAATTCTCGAACCTTATCAAGATACGGTAAGGCAATACAAATTAGATTACCGTTTTCAAAAATACCGAGAGGTCTCATACCGGGGTTTCCCTTACCGCTGAAATGAAGTTGAATTGCTCTTACATGGCACTCGGCACAACCGCCGCTGTCTTTGAAAGCCTTGATGCTGGAGAGGTGGTTTTCGTTCAGCTCTCTTACAGACATACCGTCATATTTGGGAACATCAACGGTGTCAGCGGTGTACATCATGTCGTATCCGAATTTGCAAGTACGTCCCGATTTTGCAATCTCTGCATCAAAGCGCTCCCATTCTTCGTCAGCAGGTCTTCGTACTGAGAAGATTAACTTACGATCTTTTGCAAAAAGCTTTACGTAGGGAATGGCGTCCTCTTCATTTTCGCAAATAAGCATTACGGCCGGTTCCGGATAATCATAATCTGAAACGAAAAGAAAGTGTTCAAGGTGTTCGGGATCTCCAAGAGTTAGTATTTCTGTTTCAGTTACGGTCATATTGACCATATCTTCGGCGTATTTCAAGGGATTGTGCGTAAAACAAAAGTCAAGGGCGAGCTCAAGGTCGGAAACCTTCAACTCAGGAAAACTACGCTTGAAATTATTTATGGAGATTTTTCCGGACAAATCCTGCCAGCCTATGGGCTTGTCTGAATACTTTTCTCGATATTCACTGGGAGTAAGACTGTAAAAACTCTTGAAAGCTCTCGTGTAGCTTTCAGGACTTGAATATCCGAAATCGAGGGCTATGTCAAGGATTGTTTTTTCTGTTTTTCGAAGTTCAAGAGCGCTTCTTGTCAGCTTGTAGACACGGGAATATTCTACAGGACTATAGCCGGTATGATGCTTGAACATTGCATCAAAATACGTTAGGGAAAAGCCTGCGTTCTCCGCAATTCTCTGTAGAGACAGATTGTCTTTGGGGTTGCTTTGTATAAATCCGATGGCTTTGTTGATTAGTTCTTTGTTTTCCATAAAGTCATCTCCTTTCTGTATCTATATTCTACAGTCAGGAATGTCTTTTGTCCTTGCAGAAATTATTGTCTTTTACAGTATTATTTTGATTATTTATACTCTGTACTCAGTATCGCACATATCCCAACGGAAACATATCTGCCCTTGACATACATACTGTCACGGAGTATGCCCTCAAAGGTCATTCCTGCTTTTTCCATCACACGGCGTGAAGCGTCGTTTCCGACCATATAGTGAGCTTCGATCCTGTGAAGTCCAAGTGTCTCAAAACCGAATTCTATCACTTTATTTACGGCCTCCGTGGCAATGCCCATGTTTTGATATTTGGGGGAAATCACGTATCCGATCTCAGCCTTGAGATGATTCTCCCATATGTTTGTAAACCCGCACGTGCCTATCATTTTGCCTTCGTATATAACTGCCCAGTCAAAGAATTCTCCGGCACGGTACTTGCTTTGAATATAGGTCAGATATTTATGAGTATAACCCTTATCAGGATGGGCTTCCCAGGTAAGATATTTTGTCAGCTCACGGCTTTGGCAGTATTCAAACATATCGTCATAGTCACTTTTGAGCATACGGCGCAGGGTCAGTCTGTCCGTATATAATACGGGGGGATCGCGGAAAATGCTTTTTATGGTGTTGTTCATACCCATCCTCCTTTCGGGTAAGATGTGAGTACAGTATACTACTTTAAATATTTTTTTGCAATAGTGAGAAAAAAATTGCTCTTTCTGTTGATGTATTCATAAAAAGATGTTAGAATATATAGGTATCTTAAAGATTGGACTTGAACCTATGAGAACTAAGCTTTGTGTGCTTGGCGCAGGAAATATGGGCCTTGCTATTGTTGACGGTATTATAGCATCGGGCGTTCTTTCGCTTTCTGATATCATTCTTGTAAGAAGAAATATTGATAAGCTTTCTGAATATGCAAAGAAGGGTTGCATTGTATCAGACGATCTTTTGTGGGGCGCTGCCAATGCAGACGTTCTTCTTCTTGCCCTGAAGCCTCAGATGATGGCTGATCTTTTTCAGCTTATAGGAGGCGTTGCGGATGGAAAGCTTGCAATATCCATTGCCGCGGGAATTAAGATAGAAACTATAGAAAATGCGCTAAAGGGTGCGTCTGTTGTAAGAGTGATGCCCAATACTCCTCTTATCGTTGGAGAAGGCGTTACTCAGATTTGCCGTGGCAGCACTTGCGGTGACGAGGATTTTGCATTTGCACAGAGCCTGTTTTGCGGTGCAGGGTACACGCTTGTTTGTAAGGAAGAGGAGATCAACGCTTTTTCTGTACTTACCTCAAGCTCTGTTGCTTTCTTTGCAGAGATAGAGGAGGCAATGTGCCTGTGGGCTGAAAGCAACGGCCTTTCGGGATATGACAGGCAGACTCTCTGTGATCTCATATCAAAGACGATGATGGGATCTGCAGCTCTTTTGTATGAGAAAAAATATGAACCAAAGGCTCTTGTAAAGGCGGTGGCTTCACCTAAAGGGTCAACTGAAAGAGCGCTTGACGTATTTGAAAAGGACGGACTTTACGATCTTTTCTCAAAAGCTATGACTTCAAGCCTTAGAAGAAATGAGGAGCTTGCAAACCTTAAGTGATATATTTATGATCTTTTGCATAGATTAGAATAAAAACGGAGAATAGCTATGCAAAGATCAATGATAAGTAATACATACAGGTATAAGACACTCTTTTTAGTTACGGCATTCGTTTCATTTATGGCGGCAATTGCCCTTGGATTTGGATTGCCAGCGGAGCAGAATTGTATTATAATACCGGTGGATCCTTTTGCGATTCATGGAATAACACAGGCCGTTGTCTCTATATGTGCTGTGGACGTTATTATGTTCTGGCTTTTGACGATTCCTCTTTCAAGAGCCTTGAATATAGGACTTGCATTTGCAGTTTTCTTTATAAGAGGATTCGTAATAGGTAACTGTATGGGTATCATTTCCGCTAATTCCGTTACCTTTGATACTGTGATTTTGTTTTGTGCATACTGTGCTGTAACGCTGCTTATGGCTATGTACGACTCTTTTTTGAATTTTAATGAAAGAGAGAATCTTCTTTTCAGAGTGCTTTCCTGCTTTATTGTCACGGGGGCTGTGGTAGTAATTAAATTATCAACAATGTTAGTAATCAATTAATATAAAGGAATTTTAAAATGGCAAAGAAATATGAAAATATGAATGATTACAATTCCGAGCCGGAATTGAAAAAGAAAAGAATGACACTGAATCCCTTTGAGAATATGTTTAAGAAGGATGGTAAGGGAGTTGAAAAGGACGAGGTCAAGGTTCTCGACAAGCCTGGACTTGTTAATTTCTTTAAATTATTGCAAAGAAAGCTTAATCATATCTTTTCCGTTAATATTCTTATGATATTCGGAAATTTCCCGATTTTCTTCGGACTCCTTGCCTTTGCTTATACGATGGGTGAAGGCATGGCGCCCGCATCCGGAGTATATCCTCTTCTTCGCGGAGCATCCTATTTTGATAATTCTCCCATTGTAATGTCATTACTCGGCGCATACGGAAATCAGGATACCGTTGCAATGCCGTCTACAGCCTCAATAGTACTCTTTGCGCTTACGCTCCTTGTGCTTATAACATTTGGCCTTGTTAACGTAGGAACCACGTATATCATTCGTAATCTCATAAGAGGTGAACAGGTATACATAATGAGTGATTTCTGGTATGCAATTAAAAGGAACTGGAAGCAGGGAATCATATACGGCATAATCGATATACTCCTGATCGCTGTCCTTGCGTACGATATCATATACTATCGAACCAATATGGGTGTGTCTGCTTTGTTTATGACAATGTACGTTGCAGGATACTGCATGATTATACTTTACGGTTTTGTCAGAATGTACGCTTATCCTATGATAGTTACCTTCGATATGAAGCTTTGGAAGATAATCAAGAACAGCATATTTTTTGCAGTTCTCGGTATCAAGAGAAACGTTATGGCTCTCCTCGGCGCTGTAATAGTTGTTGGTCTTGATCTTATACTTATCAGAGTGTTCCTTCCCATTGGTGCTGTTATTCCTTTTATTATACTTTTCGGACTTTTACAGTATATGTCGGTTTATGCTGCGTTCCCGAAGATCAAGCAGATAATGATCGATCCTTACTATAAGGAAGTAGAATCTGAAGAAAATGCTGAAACATAAAACTAAGGCTGTCGCGTATGCGACAGCCTTTTTATCAAATTGTTTCACATATAAATGCCTTGGCACCAAATTTACGTATAGCAGATGCGGCGGTATTTGCTGTCATATAGTCTTTAAAGATAGCAAAAATGGCAGGTCCACTTCCGCTCATCATGCAAAAATCGGCACCGTATTCATATAAAATTTCTTTTTGCCGTTTTGCAGTGCTGTGAATAGGGAGAATTACTTCTTCGAATATATTGTAAGCAGATGAAATCAGCTTACCGATGTCGTTTGCCCAGACAGCATCGAGCGCTGCGTTATAGTCACCGTGTTCGCAGTTTACAAGGGCATCAAAATGCTGATCAATCATACTGTAAGCTTTGGGTGTGGAAATCCCTTCACCGCCTCTGACTATCATAACATATTTTGCGGTTAGTGTTGGAAGAGTGGTCATTTGATCTCCAAGCCCCTCGCATGCGGCACATCCGCCGAGTATACAAAATGGCACGTCTGCGCCCAATGTGGCACCAATTTCAAGTAATTGCTGCTTCGAAAAAGGTTCTCCATATATTTGGTTCAGTCCTTTTAGCGTTGCAGCCGCATCAGTGCTGCCTCCTGCAAGACCACTTGATACAGGAATGTGTTTTTCAATATGAATTTTTGCTCCATCTTTGATATTAGCTTTTTCAAAAAATACTTTTGCAGCTTTATATGCAATATTCTTATCATCCGTAGGTACGTGTGGAAAATTTGACGTAAGTGTTATTATGTTTTCGGGGGCTTTTTCGACGGTGACAATGTCTGCAAGGGAGACTGTGTGCATAATACTCTTTATATCGTGGTATCCGTCAACTCTTTTTGAAACAACGTCTAGATAAAGATTGATCTTGGCGGGTGCTTTTACAGTAACCTTCATATAAGCACAACCTTTCTTTATTGAATAATTTTAATTATGAAATTTTGTTTGATTTTTACTGAATTTATAGGGCACAGCTCTTGGCAGCAGTAGCATCGAATGCAATCACTGTAATTAATCTTTGCTTTTCTATTCTTAATAGTGATCGTGTGCTTGGGGCAGGAACGCTCACATACCCCGCACCCTATACATTTATTCCTGTCGATCTGAGGCTTAGGTTCAAAAAATTTTGCAGCTTTTCCACCAAATAGGTTTGGGAGGGAACGTAGTATGTTAAATTTTTGAGTATCAGGTAAAACCAACTCTGATACCTTGCAGGATTCCGGTGTTTCTCCGATAACGTCAATAGTATCTACAGATTGAGGAGCCAGATTCCTGGCTCTGGCAGCGTTCAGCATAGGTACGGTTCCGTTAAATCCGAGAATGCTCTCGCAAACGCAATCGAGGGAATATGGAGAACGTGAGGAGAGCAATACGCCAAAGTTTTTTGGGGTTCCACCAGTCGGCCCATTTCCTTCCATTCCTGTTATACCATCACAAACAGTTATCATTTCCTTTGATTCACAAAGCATTGAGCAAAGATCACATATCATTTCAACAAAGTCGTTCTGCTCGGGAAAACGTGCATGCATTTCAAATTTTTCGATGCCGGGCACCACACCGAAAAGATTTTTGACACCGGCACTCATTTTTGTCAGAGAATGTGTTTTAAGCTTGCAGATATTTATGATAATATCTGCATCAATAATGGGTTTGATTACGTTAAATGTCCTACACTTTACACCTTCTTGATATTGCATGATACCGAATGATGTATCAGTATTAAGATCAATTCCTTCGTTGTGAGAAACATCTGCCATTCCACAGGATTTGTAGTGGGATTTAATTAAAGCCTCCGTATACGGACCGCCGGAGCTTTCTGCAATAATAATTGATGCTGCTCCCATCTTTTTCAGATTCCGAACTACTGCTGTAACAACAGCAGGGTGTGTTGTTGCAGCAAATTCAGGGGGCTTATTCATAACGAGATTTGGTTTAATGACTATTCTTTTGCCATTTATCAGTTCTCTATTAACGTTAATAGCTTCAAATTGAGTCTTTATCAATTCGGTTATCGTATCACGGTCATAGCTTTTACATTTGTTTAAAGCAACTGGAGCATATTTCATAGAGTTAATAACCTCATTTGTCTTACCAAGTATACAATAGATTTTATCACATATTGATTATGATTTCAATATGAAAGAATGTAATTAATAATTAGAGACATAATAGTTCATAAAACGATATTGACTTTTTTTTGTTTTAAGATTATAATCAAGTCGGTTTATAAATGTTTTCTCTGTGGAAAGGATGGAGGTCTTTATGAAAAAGATGCTGTTTATTATTAATTCAGTATCCGGCAAGCTGGCACTCGAAGATACTCTTATGAAAGTCGTTGATACTTTTTCAAAGGCCGATTATGACATAACAATACATTTGACGAGAGGTAACGGTGATATCGAGGGGCTTCTTCACGATCGAGGCAAGGAGTTTGATCTCATTGTTTGTTGCGGTGGTGACGGTACTCTGAATATTGTCGCAAGCTCTGTGTTCAAAGAGGGATTAAAGACTAAAATTGGTTATATCCCCGGTGGTACTACAAATGATTTTGCAGCATCACATAATATTGATACTGTAACCACGAGTGCAGCTGTTCAGATTGCAGAGGGAATAGAACGAGAGGTTGATCTAGGTATTCTTAATGACACGCCGTTTATTTATGTTGCTGCCTTTGGACTATTCTCTGACGTATCATATCAGACGGGAAGAGAACTTAAACAGACAATAGGCCATGCAGCATATGTTCTTGAGGGCATAAAATCCTTTGCAAAAGCTAAAGCATATGAACTGAGGATCGAACATGACGGTGAGGTTATAGATGGCTCCTTTATTTACGGAATGATCAGCAATTCCAGAAGAATAGGAGGCTTCGAACTTCCTCTTCTTAAGAATATTCTATATGATGATGGTGAAATGGAAGTAACACTTATCAGGAAGCCTCAAAACGCGCAGGAGACACAGAGACTTCTTAATAGCTTTTTATACCAAACAGCGGATGATGAAATGGTATATATGTTCAAGGCATCCTCTCTTAGAATAGAATCTGTTGATGAAATACCCTGGTCTATAGACGGCGAATTTGGTGGTACAACTACTGAAGCCAACATCAAGGTTATGCCTGCAGCTATAAGAATGATATTCTAAAGTAAAAAGGTACTGCAATTGCAGTACCTTTCAGACTGTCGAAAAAGGCGCAGAACAAAAGCCGCAAAACATATAGTATTAAGTTAAGTGAAAAACGCAGTAAAAAAGTAGAAATCCGCCGATTATTACGGCGGATTTCATTGTTAAATGCGGCTTTTTAGCCGCGAA
>JAFQDC010000096.1 GCA_017416205.1 Clostridia bacterium
ACGCAGTAAAAAAGTAGAAATCCGCCGATTATTACGGCGGATTTCATTGTTAAATGCGGCTTTTTAGCCGCGAATTGTCCCTCTGTCGTACCTTTGTACGCCGACGACGGACAATTCACGGCTTCTGCATCCTTTTCGACAGCCTTTATTTAATAATATCTCCGTCAAATTACGGTTTATATGTCGCTTTTTTGTAAAAAAGCTCCGCAAAAAACTTCAAACTATGGGTAATATAGAATGACAAAGTATACCTATAGACAACTTATTAATCCTTTTTTGAAGTTTTTCGGGGGTGTGGGGGCCTTTTTTCAAAAAGGCTCCCACGTATATCTCTTCGTCAAACCAAAATTTGATGAAAAAATTAAAGGCTGTCGCAGTAAATGCAACAGCCTCAATTTTTATAAAGTTCTTTGCTTTCTGATCGTGATTCTCATTCTCCGATCTCCAGAAATTTTATCCCGCCTCGGTCTGTAAGAGGCCCTTCTTCAAGAGATACGAGATGAAGCCCCTTTTCTCGGCAAAATGATGATAACTCGACTGCGCTTTCCGAAATGTGGGGAGCGCCGAAAATGCAAACAGTATGGTCAAATGCGCCTCCCGCGCCGCCGATAAAGCCTTCGTTGTAGCCGGGCAGTGAAATGCCTTTTCCACTGATTTTGTAAACAGGAAGTCCTGTAGCGATTGCGGCCTTTTCTATAGACGGATCGGCGGTTATAACGTGGCGACCCGCATACAGTGAGGTGCACGCAGCATAGCCTTGATTCGTATCTGCACTGCAGATATCAGCAATCGGTGGTGCAAGGCTCTTTTTTCTTCCTATTAATATGCTGTGGTCCGGAATCGCAAGAGCGTTAAAGCCGCAGTCAGACGGGTAAGCAGGGCCCCTTTCGCAGTCTATGGTCATAAGCTCAAGATCGCAACGTCTGCAGATATAGGAAAGCTCATCCTTTGCAATCTCACTGTAAAGGCTGTGAACAAAAAGCTTTCCGTCAAATATACATATGAGCGAATCGGGATGATCACAAATGGGAGCTGATATCTGACTGTCGGGAGGGAGCAGAACAACGTCTGAGACCTCCGTAAGTGAAAGGAGTCTTTCCTTGGCGATCTCAGGGCACCGCGCACCGGCAACTGCAATATACTTTCTCAAGTGAATACCTCCTGTAACACAAAAACTCCCGCTGAAAGCGGGAGCTTGTGTCGTCTGTAATTAATTACGCGCGCTCTACCTTGCCGGAACGAAGGCAACGTGTGCAAACGTGAACAGTTGTGTGTGCACCGTTTACAACAGCCTTAACCTTTCTGATGTTAGGCTTCCAGGTTCTGTTTGTCTTACGGTTAGAGTGGGAAACATTGTGACCGAATGTTACGCCCTTTCCGCATACATCGCACTTAGCCATTTTAAGCACCTCCATTTATATGATGAAAACTTTATCAAAACTCAACAGCAAGTATTCTACCACAAATCTTTCAGAAATGCAATAGTTTTTTTCATTTTTTTGAATTTTTATTTTTTTCGAGCTTTGCCATAATTTTTTCGCCCGAAAGGCCGTATTTTTCAGCAATGTCACGGGCATAGCTCTTTCCGTCGGGGGTTTTTCTCAGTATCCTGAAGCTTCTCTGACCCTCGTTTACCTCGGCAACGAGATTGTCTATCCTCACACCTCCGCGGGGAATACACTCGGAATTTATGCTTTCAACGCTTGCGGCAAGATCGTGAAGATGAGTGGAGAAAATTCCGCGAAGACCTGCCATACTGAAGCCGCGAAGGACCTCTGCCGCAATATATGCACCCTCGTAAGAGCCTGTTGAGGAAAGGGATTCGTCAAGAAGCACAAGGCTGTCGCAGGTGACCGCGTCAAACATAGAGTCAAGACGGGCGCATTCCTCGCCGAGACGGCCCTTTTCCACAGTATCCTCGCTTCCTGCGGGGAAATGGGTGAGGATCATATCGCAAACAGTCATTGAGCAAAAGTCAGCACAAACCGGAAGACCGGTCTGAGCCATTGCAAAGGCGTGACCCGTAGCGCAGGTAAGAACGCTCTTTCCTCCTCGGTTAGGGCCTGTGATAACGTATATCATTCCACTCTCATCAAAGGAGATGTCGTTTGGAACAAGCTCCCCCGTAGTCTTAAGGGCGATAACGGGGTTGATAAGGCCTTTGGCTGAAAAGCGGTTGCTGCAGCCTTCAAGTATCTCGGGGGTGCAAAGAGTAACTCCACGCTCTCTGAGGCGCTTTATGAGAATTGTTCCTTCAATAACGAATTCGATCTCGGGAACCATTCTGAGAAGGAAATCCGTGTTGTCAAGAACGTAGTACTGAACGGACTTCTTCCAGGAACGGACAGAGCTTTTGAAAATCTCGCTGATGGCGTTGTTTACAGCGTTCGTCATAGCAAGTCGCTGATTTTCAGACTGGCTCTTTCCGTAGGGAAGAAGGTCTGCCATAAGGGTCATATCGTCCTTCTTGAAATCAAGTCGCTTTACTCTCTCAAAAAGCTCTCCGCTCTTGAATTTTTCAGAGTTAACTGAGAGAACACCGCTTGATTCCGGCATAAGGCGCCTGTCAAGATTCACACCGACAGTAATGCTCTTAATATCGCGGACTCTTGAGGAAAGCTCTGAAAGGTGCTCGGTAAGCTCCTTGTAGTAGTCGCTTTCCGTCAGAAGCTTTATCCTCTCGGCAAAGGCCTTGAAGGCAGGGGAGGTAAATCTGTCCGAAAGGGGAAGAAGCTCAGAGTGCAAAAGCTCCATGAGGGAATTGTATATTTCAATTTCTGATATGCTGTAGAGGTACGAGTCTCCGATGCCGTCACCGTGGGAGCTCATTTTGCGAAGCTCCTTGATGTCCGTGAGAAAAGGAAGCATACGTGAAAGCACGTCGCAAAGTCCGTAGATCTCGCAAAGATCGGCAAAGGTCATCTGGCGGTAACGGATAACTGCGGGATCGCAGGTGAAAAAGGCGCCGAAATCAATTGTATGAAGATCGAGAAGGCTGTAAAGATCAAGCTGCTTTGCCGTTTCCTCGGAGATTCCGCTCTCGGAATAGAGCCCGCCTGACTTGTCGGAATCGGGAAAAAGCAAACTGATATCTTTTCTTGTATCGCCGTAATTCATACGTATCACCTCAATTTTTACTACTGTGTATATAGTACCATACAAGCGAAAAAAATGGAAGAGTTGAAATTATTGTTCATAAAAAGTATACAATTTTACACAAAGAATTCGTTCACAATTAGTTGCAAAGGTAAAAAATCAATGGTATAATCTATTATGAATGTATAGATTGCACAGATGCGTACGTAATTGTCTGTGTAGTATACAGAAAGGAGAACACTATGAAAACTAACATGAAGGAATTTTTTGCGGACAAAAAGAAGCTGTTTATCGTCCTCGGTGCAGCTCTTGCGGCTATAATCGTAATTGTCGGTATCATTCTGGCAATCGTTTTGTCCGGCGGAGATAAGGATGTTTATGTCGTTCATGTTGATCTTGGCGATAAGTATTTTGCCGAGGAAAAGTATGAAGAGGCTGTTGCTTCATACGTGATCGCACTTAAGGAAGCAGGCAAGGAAGATAAGGAAGAGCTTGAGAGGCTTTATTATTACCTTGCAGAGTCATATAAAAAGCTTGATCAAGAGGATGAGGCTAAGGATATCCTTTCTGAGGGCATTGATAAGACCGGCAGTGATGAGCTTGGTGATCTGTATAAGGATTATTTTGGAGAAGCATACGATCCCGATAAAAAGGACGATGCAGAGGATACCACCGAAGCCGGAGCAGATGACACTACCAAGACTGAGGAAACGACTAAAATTCCCGATACAACAAAGGCCCCCGACACAACAAAGGCTCCCGATACGACAAAGGCTCCTGATACAACGCAGGCTCCCGTTGTGAACCCCAATCCCAACGGAAACGGCGGCTCTCAGAACAGTAGCGGAAGCGGTACGCTTTCCGGAATTCAGGGACCTTCAAACTCCGGCTCCTCCGGTGGCAGCCAGGGAAGCGGAAGCATTCCCTCAGGTAACGTAGCAGTGCCTCAGGCTGCATCAAAGAAGGATGCATACCCCACATATATTCTTACAAAGTCAGGCAAGAAGCTTATCCATACATATTCTGACCGTGCAGTTGATAATTCAGAGGATAACTCCACAACAAGACCTTATATGCCTATGATCAGCGAAACGGTAAAGCCTGTTTCAGATGCAGACTATAATAACCCCAGAGTAATGCTTGAGGATATCAAGCCCGGTCTTGTTTGTAATAACGTAATCATCGGTTACGACGGATATATGTTCTACGGTGATACAATTGACGACTTTACAGGTCAGGGCTTCCTTAACGGTACTGTATATAACCGTGCGATCCAGGTGCTTAAGGACAGTAATAACTGGGCAGAGGCAAACGGAAAGAAATTCTACGTTGTGATCGCCCCCAATAAGAACACAGCATATCCCGACTATATGCCTGAGGGCTATACAATGGCATCCTACCGCAGATACGATCAGTTCGTTGAAATGCTCACAGCCTCCGGTATCACAGCGGTAGATATCAGAGTATCAATGGCAAATGCGATAAAGGCAGCTCCCCAAAAGAACTTCTATTATAAGTACGATACTCACTGGAATAACCACGCAGGTTATCTTGCATATGAGGAAATGATGAAGATGATCCGTAAGGATTATCCCAATGCAGTTCTTCATCCCAAGAGTGATTATCAGATCAACTATATCGAGACGTATATGAAGGACCAGGCATTTTACCTTGGCCATTACTCCTACTTCAAGGATTACGGTCCTCAGTATACGTTGAAGAGCGGTAAGACTGCAAGACTTATTGACTACGAGCCCAAGAACGCATGGGGTCAGTTCCAGTTTGCATATGAGTGCACTCAGGGTAACGACCGCGGCTTCTCCGATAAGCTTTACTGGCTCCAGTATCAGAACGATTATAATAAGTCTGCTCCCAATATCTACTGCCTCCGTGACTCTTACAGTATCGCAATGATCCCCTTCCTTAAGGATTCCTTCTATAAGAGCACATATAACTGGTCATTCTCCTTCGAGAGCAATAAGAGAGATATCGTCAGAAGCGATGCAGATATCATCGTTGCCATCGTTGCTGAGAGAAACTTCAAGAACTTCGTAAACCAGAAGACAGTAACCGACTAAAAGAAAGGATAAGAGAAAATGAGAAAGCTCAGCTTTATTCTTGCAATAGTAATGATCCTCACAGCAATGCTATCCTTCACTGCCTGCGGCGGAGATAAGGATACAGATAAGCCCGATGATAAGAATGAAGTCAAGACTATCGCTCCCGCAGATGCCGTTCTTAAGGATATGGTAGCCGCAATTGAGGAGAAAGCACCTTATACAGAGCTTGTTGATGAGTTCCTCTATAAGGAGGATGATCCGGATGAGATGCTTATGTGGACGTACGGAGTTATTGACCTCAAGGCAAACGAGCTCGTTTCCGATTACGTGATCACAATGCCCTCCGACTTCAGCCAGAGCCTTTGCATTATCAAGTTTAAGGACGGTATGACTGAGGCGGACTTCACAGAGGTCAAGAATGCCGTAACAGAATGGTATATCAAGGACCGCGCAAGCGCTCTTCAGATGTATATGCCTGAGGAATACGCGGCAATGCAGTGGGCGCTTGAAAATCCCGATGCTATCTGGCGTCAGTACGGTGATAATATGCTCGTGCTTGCAATCTACGGTGGTAAGTCTCCCGATGCAGTATGGTCAGCTATTGACACCTATTTCGGAAAATAATAATTACGTTCAAAAAGCACCCGTCGGGTGCTTTTTGAATATGGGAGAGAAGAAATGCAACACAGAATAATAAAGGAAATATCGGATTTTATATTCATTGAAGATAAGCTTGAGTGCGCGGACGTTATATTTCTCCCGGGAGGGGGACACGCAGAGGTTCCCGAGCTGGGAGCTCGTGTGTGGAAGGCAGGATACGCTCCGATCGTGATACCCTCAGGCAAGTATTCCATAGACAGGGGAGCGTTTTCGGGTGTACTTTCTATGAAGGAAAAGTATAATGGGGAATACGTAACGGAGTGCGATTTTTACCGGGACGTGCTCTTAAAAAACGGAGTACCTGATGACGCGATAATATGTGAAGATCGGGCAACGTACACGAAGCAGAACGCTACAAGGTCAAGAAAGCTTACCGATAAATTGGGAATTGAAGTTAAAAAGGCAATAGTGTGCTGTAAATCCTTTCATGCCCGCAGATGCCTTATGTATTATAGCTATGCGTTCCCTGATACGGAGCTTATCATATATCCTACGGATATTGACGGAATAACGAAGGATACGTGGCACCTTGACGAAAGAGCAACAAAGCTTGTAATGTCAGAGCTTAGAAAAGCAGGGGGACAGCTGACGGATGAGATTGATGAATTTCTGGGTCACAGAACGGGATAAAGGGCTGCAGCCGAAAGCTGCAGCCCTCAGACTGTCGAAAAAGGCGCAGAACAAAAGCCGCAAAACATATAGTATTTAGATAAGTGAAAAACGCAGTTAAAAAGTAGAAATCCGCCGATTATTTCGGCGGATTTCATTGTTAAATGCGGCTTTTTAGCCGCGAATTGTCCCTCTGTCGTACCTTTGTACGCCGACGACGGCCAATTCACGGCTTCTGCATCCTTTTCGACAGCCCGATGTCAGCTTGTCGATAAAGGTATCGACAAGCTGAGGGCTGCAGCCGAAAGCTGCAGCCCTCCTTCTTTTTTAGTGGCAGGAGCCGTTCTTGCAGTCCTTTGCACTGCCGAGAACGAATGACTCACAGTCAGTGCACTGGCTCATTGTGGGGTTCTTCTCGTGTGTGCCTACGCGGATCTTTTCAAGAGCGCAGTAGCCCTCGCCGGAATTGTTGGCGCACTGTGCAACAGTGCAGGCAATACAGTGGTTGTTTTTCTTTTCCATGATAATACCAAACCTTTCGCAAAAGCAAAATATGATAACTGAGCGCTTGCTCAAGGTTAGTGTGCCCGATGCAAGAAAAAAGATGTATGTGAAAAATGCCTGATTTTGCACATTTTTGCCATTTTGGGTAAAAATGAAGTATCTCCTCTTGACAAGCATGAAGTTTTGTTGTATTATTTGATTAACACAAAGTGTCTGAAAGGAGAACGATATGAAAAAAATATTTATAAGATCACTTGTGTCAGTGCTTGTACTTTCCATGCTTTTGGGGTCTTTTGCATCAATGAACGTCTTTGCCCTTGAGGTTGATGATACCCCTGTAGAGGTTGGCGTTGAGACCGCGCTTTTATCCGGTGAAACTGCGTGGCTTTCCCTGACTCCCGAGGAAAACGGATATTATTACATATATTCCATGGGTATGACAGACACAGTATGTACATTGTATGACTCAAATTTTACTATGATAGATTACTGTGATGACTATTCTGAGTATGATCTGAACTTTTTTATAGAAGGTGAGCTCACAGCAGGTCAGACCTATTATTTGATGATAAATACCCACAGCGAGGCAGAAGAGGAATTTTATGTAATGGTAGAAAAGCTTCCTTCTGCTGAGGAATTGTATATTGAGGCTGAAGATTTTTCAAGTCATCTTGGAGAGATACAGTATTTCTACGCGAGTCTCTATCCATATGATTGCGCACCGGAAGAGGTGTACTGGGAAATTGACGACCCTGATATAGCATATGTTTCAGGATATGAAGACTATTGTAACGTTGTTTTCGTAAAAACAGGAACAACGACCCTAAGAGCATACACAGAATCGGGCCTTTCCGCTTCCGTCGAGATCGAGGGTGTGGAAAATCCCGAGATCCTCCTTAATGAAGAGGTAACGGTCAGCTATTATGAAAACGGCGGAAACGCATATTTCAGCTTTATTCCTCCCGCAGACGGCGTATATACCTTTTATTCTAAAGGCTCTGCAGATATAGACGGATATATCTATACTGAGGATCTCTCAACTGTCGCATATAACTACGAAGGCGGAGAGAATATGAATTTTCGGGTGACAAGCGAGCTTTTCGCAGGTGAGAAATATATTCTCGAAAGCTATTGCTATGATTACCCCGATTCAGATGAAGAGGAATATACCGTAGGAATAATAAAAGCCTTTGATGCCGAGGACGTAGTGATAGAGTGCCTTGGCGGTCAGAACGGCTACATCGGAGACGTTATCGCTTTTTCAGCATTGTTTTTGCCCGAGTGCTCTACTGCAGAGGACTGTATATGGACAGTTGCCGATGAAAGCGTTGCAGAAATATATTATGAAGATACCGAGTGCGAGGTAACACTTATTGGCGAGGGAAAAACGACGCTTACGGTCACTACAGCATCCGGTCTTACAGACAGTGTGGAGATCGAATGCCTCCACATTCCCGTTATCGGCCTCGATGAAACTGTAACTGTTTCCTTAAAGACAGGTGATTACGATATCCGCAAATTCGTGCCGAATGAGGACGGAACATACGTGTTCTGTTCTGAGGGAGAGAGCTATGTTGACGGAAGTCTTTTTGACAGCGAAATGAATTTTCTGGCATCATCTGTGAGCGGCGGAAACAATTATACTGTAAAATACTATCTGTTTGCCGGTGAAGAGTACTATATTGCAAGCACAGCATTTTCAGAAGACGAGAATGCTTGGAATACCTTTGACATAACCGTTACCCGTGCAACACAGGCAGAGGGTGTCATGATCGATGACATTTACGAGGACGAGAACACTCTTGATAAGCTTTATGTGGGCGATATGATGTTCTATATGGCCAAGTTCATTCCCGCAACAGCTGAGGAAGAGGCCTGCACCTGGACGGTGGATTCTGAGGGTGTAATTGAAATTATGGATCTTACCGATTACGGTATGCCTAATTTCTGTGCAGTAAGCGCAATCGCTGAGGGTACGGCAACGCTGACAGTAACCACCGAAAGCGGCTACACCGCAAGTCTTGAGATCACGGTATACGAGGGTGAGCTTGTTCTTGGTGACGTTGACGGAGACGGCGACGTTGGCGGCAAGGACTCCAATATCCTTAAGCAGTACCTTGCAGGCGCGACTAATAATATTAACGAGATAAACGCAGATATCAATATGGATTCATCTATTGATGCAAAGGACTCAAACCTCCTGAAGCAGTATATCGCAGGCGTGTTTGATTTTGGAATGTAATATGTATTCTAGGGGCTGTCGCACGTTGCGACAGCCCTTTTAAAACGGAGTTATTTGGGGGGATAATGACAAATTGAGGTTTGTGGGGGAGAGACGGTCGCTTTTTTGTAAAAAAGCTCCGCAAAAAACTTTAAACTATGGGTAAAAAATATAATAAAGTATTGCTTACGATGCGTTTATTTCTTTTCTAAAGTTTTTTGAGAGTGCAGAGAACTTTTTTACAAAAAAGTTCTTTGCATCTTTCTCCCCCTCAAACCCAAAAAAGCGACCGAGCTTCGGTCGCCTTTTTCTTTAAGCAAACTGACTGTTATATAGAGAAGCGTAAAATCCGCCCATTTCGAGAAGGGATTCGTGTGTTCCCGATTCAACGATATTTCCGTTGTTCATAACGAGGATCATATCAGCATCCTTGATGGTGGAAAGACGGTGAGCAACGATGAATGAGGTTCGTTCCTCCATCATTTTTGCAAATGCGTCCTGTATCTTCATTTCCGTTCTCGTGTCAATGGAGCTTGTAGCCTCGTCAAGAATGAGCATGGGGGGAAGGGTGAGCATTATCCTTGCAATGCAAAGGAGCTGACGCTGTCCCTGAGAAAGACCTGAGGCAGGGGAAATAACGGTATCGTATCCCTTTGGAAGCCTTTTTATAAAGCTGTGAGCGTGGGCGGCCTTGGCAGCCTTGATGATTTCCTCGTCAGTGGCATCGGGGCGTCCCATGGCAATGTTTTCCCGAACCGTTGCATTTCTGAGCACCGTGTCCTGAAGCACCATGCCGAAATTTCGCCTGAGAGTCTTTCTTTTAATGAGGGGGAGAGCCGTGCCGTCGATCTTAACAGCTCCGGAGTCAACGTCGTAAAAACGCATCAGAAGGTTTATAAGGGTGGTCTTGCCGCATCCCGTGGGCCCGACGATGGCAACCCGCATACCGGGAGTGACGGTGAGAGAAACGTTCTCAATAAGCTTTTTTTCGGGCGTGTAGGAAAAGCTTACGCTTTCAAGCTCTACCTTACCCAAAGGATCGGAAAGCTCAAGCGTGCCGTCAGCGCACTCTTCCGTCTCGTCAATAAGCTCAAACACCCGCTCCGCGCAGGCGATGGCCTCTTGGAGAAGCGCAATGACACCTGAGATCTCGTTGAAGGGCTTTGCATACTGTGTCGCATAGGAAAGAAGGCAGGAAAGACCGCCAACCGTCAGCACGGCGCCGCCGGAAAAGGTCACCGTCAGAGCGCCCATCAGAGCAACGATTGCGTAAATGATATTGTAGATGATCCTCGTCGTGGGATTAACGAGGGAAGAGAAGAAGGTAGCCTTGAGGGCTGCCGCTCGGAGCCTTTCGTTGATCTCTCGGAACTTTTCAATATTTTCCTCTTCCATTCCGTAGGTGCGGACAAGCTTTTGGTTGTCCGTCATCTCCTGAATAAATGACGTCTGCTCTCCGCGAATCTGAGCCTGCTTTTTAAACATACTGTGAGTGCGGCTTGCAATGAAGCGGGCAAGAAGCAGGGAAAGGGGAGTGAGAAGAATAACGACGAGGGCGATAAGACGGTCAATGGCGATCATAAAGCCAACTGTTCCGAGAACGGTGATAACGCCTGTGAAAAGCTGAGTAAAGCTCATAAGAAGACCGTCGGAGAATTGGTCAACGTCAGTGATGATACGGCTGACAGTGTCACCCTCGGGGTGGCTGTCAAGATATGAGAGAGGAAGACTTTGGAGCTTTTTCATTGCGTGGTTTCTGATATCTCTTGCAACACCGTAGGTTATACGGTTGTTGATGATATTCATAAGCCAGTTTGTAAGAGCAGTCAAGAGAATTACTCCTCCCGCAGTAATGAAAAGAGCGACGATAGCGGGAAAGTCAACGCTGCCCTCACCTGTCATAAGGTCAATGGCATCACCGAAGAGGGTGGGGAGATACAGAGTAAGAGCAACGCTGCACCCTGCCAAAAGAACGGAAAGGAGAACGAGAAGCTTTCTTCTTCCAAGATATCTGAGTATCCTTTTTAAAGTGCCTGACTTTTTCATTTGCTCTCTTCCTCCTTTTTGAACTGGGAGTCGTAGATCTCCCGGTAGACCTTGCAGGTCTCCAAAAGCTCGCAGTGCTTGCCGATACCCACAGCGCATCCGTCATCAAGCACAACTATGAGATCTGCGTGCATAATAGAGGAGGTTCGCTGTGAAACGATAAATACCGTGTGATCGTAGTCAAGAGAGGAGATAGCCTCCCGAAGCCGTCTCTCCGTTGCAAAGTCGAGAGCGCTTGCAGAGTCGTCAAGAATAAGAATGGGAGCCTTTTTCAAAAGAGCGCGGGCAATGGTCAGGCGCTGGCGCTGACCACCCGAAAAATTGCTTCCGCCCTTTTCAACTGCGGTGTCAAGCCCATCCTTTTCAAGAAGAAAATCTGCCGCCTGAGCGAGGGAGAGAGCTTCCCAAAGCTCTTCGTTTGAAGCGGCGGGAGCAGCATAGCGCAGGTTTTCTGATACCGTTCCGCGAAAGAGAACAGCCTTTTGTGGAACGTAGGCAATGGAGGCGAGAAGCTCCTTTTCGCCGTATGAAAGAATATCCTTGCCAAAGACTGAAACAGAACCCTCCGTAGGATAATACAGACCGCCGATGAGATTGATAAGGGATGATTTGCCGCTTCCCGTAGAGCCGATGATTCCAACGGTGTCGCCCCGCTTTGCAGTAAAGGAAACGCAGCTCAGCGCAGCGTCTGCCCCCTCCGTATAACGGAGAGTAACGTCCTTAAAGGCTACGGCGCCTTCATAACTCTTCGGGTCAGGCGCTTTTCTTTCCTTTTCCGGAGCATAGAGAACGTCCTCAACGCGGTCAGCGGAGGCCACGGCCTTGGTGATGCTCACAATAAGATTTGCAAGCTTTATAAGCTCAACCAGTATCTGAGACATATAGTTGAAAAGGGCAACCACAGCGCCTACCGCAACAGCGCCCGTGTCAACACGGACAGCTCCCGTGTAAAGAAGGGCAACGGTTGCGGCGTTAATGAGAACGTATGTCACGGGATTTGTGAGAGCGGAAAGTACGCCAACCTTTTTCTGAAGAGAAACGAGAGCGCGGTTCTCCCGGTCAAATACAGCTATCTCCTCGTCCTCTCTTGCAAATGCACGGATAACTCTTGCTCCTCCCACGTTTTCGCGGGTAAGGCAAAGAACTCTTTCAAGCTTTTTCTGTACCTTTTTCTGAATGGGAATGGAAAGGAGCATAATGCCGAAAACAACGATGGCAAGGAGAGGGATCACGATAACGAACCAGATAGCACTGTGAGCGTCAACTATAAAAGCCATAATAGCGGCGCCGAAAACTATAAAGGGAGAGCGCAGAAAGAGGCGTAAAACAAGATTAACACCGTTCTGCATAGTATTAACGTCACCTGTAAGGCGGGTAATAAGGGTGCTCTCGGAATATGAGTCTACCTCGGAGTGGGTAAGATGCTGTATTTTTTCAAAGAGAGCGTTTCGCACCCCCGTGCCGAATCCAACCGCTGCGCGGGCGCAGAAATACTGAGCGGTAACGGAAAAGCAAAGACCGAGAATGCCGAGGGCGACCATAAGAAGAGCGTCGCGAACGATGGCGGGTATATCGTTGCTTTTGATGCCTCGGTCTATAATATCGGCAACGAGAAGAGGAATGAATAGCTCAAAAGAAGCCTCGATCAGCTTAAAAAGAGGACCGAGAACTACTTCCTTTTTATATTTTCTAAGATAAGTGAGAGATTTTTTCATTGTTCACCTGCGCTACTTGATTTCAATTAATCATTATATACCCAAAAGGCGTATCCTGTCAATGAGATTAGTAAAGGGGGTAGAAATGTTAATAAAGATCGTGTAAAATAAAAGTATGAGATTTGAATATGAAATAATAAGGACCGACCGCAGGTCTGTGGGCATAAGGGTAAAAGACGGGAGGGTGATCGTCAGAGCTCCTCGTCTCCTTTCAGACCGCGAGATCGAAAAAATAATTAAAAAGCACGAAAAGTGGATAGAAGAAAAGCTTTCAGCCCCCCCCGAGGGAAAAGAAGAAGAGCTGACAGAGGAAGAGATAAAGAATCTTCGCAAAATGGCACGTCTGGTAATGACTGAAAAGACAGAATACTATTCGCGCCTGATGGGACTCTATCCCGAAAAAATAAGGATAAGCTCTGCGAAAAGCCGATTCGGCTCCTGCACGTCAAAGGGAACCGTGTCCTATTCTCTGTATCTTATGCTGTATCCCGAAGAAGCCTTTGACCTCGTTGCAGTTCATGAGCTGTGCCATCTGAAGCATATGAACCACTCAAAGGATTTCTATGTACTCCTCCAGAAATACCTCCCTGACCATAAGGAGAGAAAAAAGCTATTGTCACCTGTGTATAGAAAGAGTATTGATGAAATCAAAAATAAATGAACGTATGGCGGGGGACTACTCCCGCCGTTTGATTTTTGCCTGCCGTATCAAATATCGTTACGGTTCGCGTGCACATTGTGCCTCCCCTTCTCGCGGTACGCGTGAAGGGGAGGGGGACCGCCGCGAAAGCAAACATAGAGTAAAGTTAATTTTAGTCGGGGCGGTGGAAGGGTTGTACATCGGCACGATAGCAAAAAAACAAGAATCCCTATATTTGACACGTAGGTTCGCGTGCAGATAAATTGACCCTTCCGTCATCGGTGCCGAAGATATCCTCTGTTGTGAATTCAATTTGCACCGATGCCACCTCCCCTAAAACCGCTTCGCGGTGTCAGTGGAGGCATTCGTTTTG
>JAFQDC010000097.1 GCA_017416205.1 Clostridia bacterium
CGCAGTAAAAAAGTAGAAATCCGCCGATTATTTCGGCGGATTTCATTGTTAAATGCGGCTTTTTAGCCGCGAATTGTCCCTCTGTCGTACCTTTGTACGCCGACGACGGACAATTCACGGCTTCTGCATCCTTTTCGACAGCCTGAAGTCAGCTTGTCGATAAAGGTATCGACAAGCTGGGCTATTTTTATTCTTTAACGAGAACCTTTTCGATCTCGCAGATATACACGCGGTGGAAATCCTTTGCGGCGTAATTATTGATGATGGAGGGGTCGATCATTCCGCACTCCTTGATATCGTCAACGTAGATCTTTCTGCACTTCAGGATGACCTCAGCCTCCTCGAAGGAGTAATCCACCTCGTCGATCTTAAAGGGAGTGAGGCCTGCCTCAGCCACCTTATCGCAATCGCGTCCGCTCTTTCTGCCGCACACCGTAAGCGCTTCCCTCTCTTTTCCTCCGAAGAAGGAGAGAGTGAGAGTATCGCTCTTTTCGGTAAACTCATAGGTATATCTCTGAGGGCGAATGAAAACGAATGCTACGGGCTTATTCCAAAGAATGCCCATGCCTCCCCAGCTTGCAGTCATGGTATTGAATCTTTCCCCGTCTGCGGCAGTAACAAGCATCCAGTCGCTGCCTATCATCTGAAAGGTATTGCCTGAAAGATCCTGCGCCTTTATTTCTTTATAGCTCATTATAGTTCCCTTTCCTATCAGAAATTAATATTGTTCCATCCCCAGTATTTGCACTCCTCGTATTTCACGTAGGTGCGCTCTGCGGGAATATCCAGCTCATCGGCAAGGATCCGGCAGATAATAGCAGTAAGCTTTTCGTAATACTCGGGAGAAGCTGTGCCGAGAAGCTTTACCTCAACGAATGCAGAGGGAGCAGAAGCATCTCCCTTGAACCAAAGGCGGCAGTTATCCTCAAAGCCGCACATAAGCCACGCCTCGGTCTTTCCGGGGATGGCCTCAATAGCCTTTCCAAGCTTTTCCTTAAGGATGACCTCCTTTTCGGGGGTTATCTTAACTGTTGTGTGTGTTCCGATATAAGGCATTCTGAAAACCTCTTTTCCATAAATTATTATATGCTTATTTTACCACTATTGTTCCCCCGTTGCAACAGTTGTTTTACATATCACTCATTGCTTTTTGCCGATATTCATGTTACACTACTGTAAAGTAAGTTATTCAGGGGTGATCAAATTGAACGTAAAAGATGCAGTAGTGGAAAGATTCTCATCCATTTGCCGGGAAAGAAATATTAAAATTAACGAGCTTGCCAATATATCCGGTGTTACTCCGTCCACCGCTTACAGTATGATGGATAAAAGCAGACGTGATATTTCCATAACCACAATAAAGAAATTCTGCGACGGCCTTGACATTACCCTCGGAGAGTTCTTCTCTTGTGAGGTATTTGATAACCTTGACTGGGAAATAAAATAAAGATTTCCGTTTCCTTTCTTGTATATCCGCGCCGTTTGTGATATAATCTTCCATAGAAAGGCGGTGCCCTTATGAACGATAAGAAAAAGAAGACCCAGTATACAAGCTGCGATACCTGTATGTACTACGATTACGACGAGTATATGGACGACAACGTATGCAATCTCAATCTTGATGAGGACGAAATGATACGCTTTATGCAGCATCCCTACTCCTCCTGCCCCTATTATAAATTCTATGACGAATACAAAATGGTGCAAAAGCAAAACTGAATAACCCGAAAGAGCTGTTGTAACAACGGCTCTTTTTTGTATATAACTCTTAAAATACGGTTTATCAGTCGCTTTTTTGTAAAAAAGCTCAGCAAAAAACTTCAAGCTGACAAACTAAAATTCAAAAAAAGAAAACCGCCCAGCGGTTTTCCACATTTTCTCTTCACTTTTATCTCTTATCTCTTATCTCAATTCATATCCTTCCGTGTGAGGCGGATACTGCGCCCCTTTCAACGTAGATAACGCCGTAAGAGCCCTGCATAACGCTTCCCGGATTAAAGAGCCGAACCCCCTCGTTCACAGTTTCAAATGGCTCGTGGGTATGGCCGAAAAGGGCAAGGGATACCTCCTTCTCCCTCGCTCTCATCCAAAGGCGCATAAGAGTGGACTTGACACCGTATTTATGGCCGTGACAGCAGAAGATGCGTATATCCGAAAGATCCACGGTCTGCTCGTCAAGATAATTGCCGCCCACCGCTGAAAACATATCGCAGTTTCCGTTTACCGCAACGGCGGGAACATCAGGATATTTCTCAAAAAGCATTTCGGCATCACGAATTCCGTCGCCGAGGAATATGAACATATCTGCATCGGGATGAGCCTCTGCCGCCCTGAGAAGTCGACCTGCGGCGCCGTGAGAATCGGAAAAAACAAGAATTTTCATTTTAATTTACCCTTTCACCAAAAATAAAATACGGAATATACTGAAAGCGAAGCACGCAAAAAAACAACAAACAAGGAAAGGAACTGCCCTTATATGAAAATCGACAAAAAAACTCTCGATATGCTCTCAAGCCTCCCCGACGACAGCCTTTGGAAAATGATAGTCACCATAGGAAATGCCTCGGGAATAGATCTTTCCCGCGTTCGTGTTCGCCCCGAGGAGCTTCAAAAGCTGAGATACGCCATGGGAAACCTTACAGACGAGGATATCGGAAGAGCCTCGGAAATTCTGAATTCTGCAAAAAAGCAGGGAAAGCAGGAGCGCAATGGATAACGCCGTGGATCTCTCGGGACTTATTTCGTCCATACTCAAAAACCCCGAGGTCTCAGATATGATCTCCTCTATGGCATCCCAAAGCAATGAAAAGAAAGCCGAGGGAACAGACAGCCCTGCCTCCGATCAGCCTCTTCAGATCCCTCCCGAGATACTGGCAAAGCTCCCTCAGATGATGTCTGCCCTATCGGGTATATCGGGGATCATGCCTGCTCCCAACAATAACGGTCAAAAAGAAGTGTCCCCCGAAAAAAAGGAGGAAGCTAAGAGAGCCGCGCTTCTGCGGGCTCTGAGGCCATATCTCTCAGATAGAAGGCGCACGGTTATCGACGGGATGCTGGGGATGGAGGGCATCGCTAAGGTCATCGGCACTCTTAAAGATACTTAAAGAAAGGCTCGGTAATTATGTATTCAAAAAGCAAAGGTATGCACTCGGATGAATATTCACTCACGCCTCCGCCGGGATACGACGGAAGCCGCTTTCGACATCGTAGCGACGGGCGGGATGACGCTTTTCCAATGTATCCCGATCCCCCTCAAAGGTATTTTCGCCAAAGAAAGCAAAGAACGGAGCACTCCGCCCCTCCCGTATATGACGAGCCCTCTTCCGATGATACAGAGCCTGAAAGCTGTGACTGCTGTGACGAGGCCGCTCTTCCCTGCCCCGTTCCCGAAAAAGAGAAGAAAAGCTCAGACGGGCTTCTCTCTTTTATCGAGGGGCTTCGAAGTGAGGAGCTTCTCCTCATTGCTCTGACGGTGCTTCTCTGCACCACAGAGGGAAGCCAGAGCCTCGATACGATCCTCATTCTCGCCCTTCTCTTATGTGTCTGAAACGGCGTTTATCAATTTCAAAAGAAGCTCAATATCTCCGTCGAGCCCCAAAAGGCTGTCGGCACTCTTAAAATCAAGCGCCTCGGGCACGTCATCAAAGAACGTGAGAACAAAAGAAAGGCTTTCACAGTCCTTTGTCGAAAGCACGTCAAGGGTTGCATTATATAGGATGCACGTGTATTCGATAAGGCTCAAAAAGATCTGAGAAGAAGGACAGCTGCTGATAAGTCCGCAGATATCGCAATCGGTATTCCGTACTGCCATTGCATCTGTTACAAATCTCATTTCAAGTCTGTCGCTGAGCCTTGTTAGTCTGACGCTTACCGCCCTCTGAACACTGACAATATCAAGTGTACGTATAATGAGCATCACAAGAAGCAAAAAGGATTTTCTCGGCACGTTCAAGGGGATATCCGTGATCTCTCCCTCTTTATTTCCAACCGTACTTACGTAAAGATCGGGACAGTAGCCGTGATCCACAAGCATCTCGGTTACACCTTTCGCATCTATGATGTCTATTCCTGATGCTGCCGCCTCTGAATCCTCATCCAGCTTTGAAAGCTCCAAAAGGAGATCGTAGCCTGACTGAAGCTTCCCGTCAAGCGCAAAGCATCTCACCATATCCTCTATATCGTCACATATATTTTCAAAAAGCAGAACTACGGCAAACCGTCTGTTAAGAATACTTTTGAACAAGGCTATTCCATATTTGAAGCTGAAAAATCCCTCCAGAGAAAAGCCAAGGCTCACTTTACTATCATCTGAATAAAAGTGCGCCGTGTATCTTATAACGTCAAAGGGATCCATGTGATCAAAAAGCGCTTTCCCAATTACAGTCTCTGAAAGAGGCGGCGATATCCTGCCGCCTGTAGCAATAATATTTGAGCCTGCCGTACAAACTACGGCAGGCATCATATCAAATACATTTTCAATTGTTTCACTGTCCATCATTCGTCTCCGTCATCCCCTTCAGGCTCAGGAGCGCTTATATACTGACGTGCGCTGATGCTGAGCTCTGTGAGAGCTGCATCTATCTCACCCACAAGATCCGCGTCCTCACCGGAAAGCACGGGGCGAAGGAGATACGCCGTAAAGCTTCCTGCAAGCTCACGGGCAGTTTCCGTTACGCTCTCTGCATCTGCACCTGTCATATCAATTGCGAGAAACTCACAGCATTTATATATTTTTTCAATATAAGGCGCATTATGAGGATCGGTATAGAACTCAGGCGCAAAAGCCACGGCAATACCGACCTCTCCGCTTACAGCCTTTCTGAGCTTATCTGTATATTCGCGGATACTTGATACCGTATCGTTATTTACAACGGTATATTCTTCAAATCCCGTAATGACGATCTCGTCAGCTCCTGCCCCGTAAAGCTCCTTTGCAATCATAGGATCAGACAGGCTGTCTGACGCGTCCATAACGCAGGAAACTCTCATATCCATATCTCCCGCTGCCTTGAAGGCCTCAGAAAGCACTTCAAACGGGATAAGCGCCTCTGCTGCGGGAAGCCTTGTTGCCTCCTCTATGGCAGGAGAGCGATAGGTTAGTTTTCCATCATTATCGGTCACTCTGAAGCTGACCGCATTGCAGCCCGACGTGCGGATAGCTTCAACTGCCCTTCTCGCACCGACCATATCCGAATCGGCAGAAAGAGAAAGATAGCCGCAGCTCACTCCCGCAAGGGCGGGATCGTGCTCTGCCTCCCACTCTTTCTCATCCTTATCCTCGCCGGGATCCTTTTCAGGTCCGGTCTCTTCGAGGACGTCAGTGGTGCTGTGGTCGATACTGTCCACCTTACCCTTAAGGTGATTCCCGAGGATCATGGCAAGCACAAAGATAACTATTGCTACAATAACGTAAAAGATTATCTGACGTGCGATTCTGTATTTTCTCGCCGTATAATTACGGTGCTTTTTCATACCGTGATCCTTTCTTTAAATATTATTTTTCGTTTTTTTCAAGTATCTCTGAAAGAGCATCGGTCTCAGTGACTGTCATTTCACTGCGTATCTTTTCAAGAGCAAGCTCATACTGTGCCTTGCAATAATCCTCGCGGATATCGTCGGCGTGCTCTTCTATATACCTTTCGCTCTTTTCGCAACGAAGGAATACGCTGTAGCCGCTTTCGCTTTCGATAACGTCGCTGACCTCACCTACATCGAGGGCAAAGGCTGCATCCTCGTTCACCTGCTCCCACATTCCGCGACAGATGTAATATCCGTCCGTGTTGTTGAACATATAGAGGGATTCGCCGTATTCCTTAACAAGAGAGTCAAAATCCTCACCTGCTTTTGCACGGTCACAGGCTTTTTTGGCAATTGCCAAAGCTTCCTCATCCGTATGAGGCTCCTTTGTCTGGAAATAGGTGTCATCCACCGACTCGGTGCCCGCCTCTCCGATCACCAAAATCTGCTTTACTCTGATGAACTCATCGCCCATGGCAAGAGCCGCGATTCCCTCGTCATCCTTGGGGATTTTAGCAGAATCGCTGACAGCCTTCAGAGCTTCGGCAGCCGTCGCGCTGTAGCGCTCAAGGAAGCGGTATACGCTGTCGTTCATATAATTTTCGGCAAGCGCCTTTTTATATGCGGATTTTCCTCCGCAGTCCTCAATTGCAAACTTTGCGGCATCGTCTGCAATGGATGCAATGTATTCATCGTCAAAGGATATTCCAAGATCCTCGCCCAGAGCAAAAACGGAGTATATCTCAACGAGGGTTTTTTCTCTCTCAGCCTTTATTTCCTCCTCGTCGGAGTAGGATTTCTTTAAATTTTCGGTTATATAATAATAAAGCTCATAGGGGACTTCATACTCACCAACAGTCATTACCG
Organism: Clostridia bacterium; assembly: GCA_017416205.1. Lineage (GTDB taxonomy): Bacteria > Bacillota > Clostridia > Oscillospirales > CAG-272 > Avispirillum. The sequence goes on from JAFQDC010000097.1 coordinate 6,385, forward strand.
CAGTTTTCTCATCCTTTGTGGAGGAAAGAACCGTGCAGGAAGAAAGGCAGGAAAGAACGAGAGCCGCAAAACATATAAGTGAAAGGATCTTAGTATATTTCAAAACAGACCTCCGGCCAAATGCACATATTTATTATATTGTACCTCTATTCCCCCTAAATGTAAATGGGGATTTATCATTTATATGTTAATTTTTTGATTTTTCACTTCTGCTTCAGCGTCAAATCACAGTTTATGAGGGAAAATGAATTATACTTTATAGCTGCAAAATGAGGGAAAGCTCAAGACAAGGCCTTCCCCCATGATTCGGGGGAAGGTGGCTCCTTAAAATGAAGTTAGTTTATTGCATATAATATTTCCGGCTCCATGGAAAGAATTAAAATTATACTATACAGGGGAGACGGATGAGGGTTGCTACCTGGGAGAGA
>JAFQDC010000098.1 GCA_017416205.1 Clostridia bacterium
GAGCGGGCACATAAACTTTATGCTTAGTTTTACATTACGTCTGCGGGGGAAGGACTGACTTGGGTCCTCGCTCCTGCGAGGACAGAGCGGACACATAGACTTTAAGCTTAGTTTTACATTACGTCCGCGGGGGAAGCTATCCAACGTGTTCCATCATCTTCCCCCTCAAACCAAAATCTGACAGATGAAAGGCTGTTGCGGTGCAACAGCCTTTCGGTTTTTATTTAGTCAGCAGCCGCCGCAACCGCCGCAGCCAAATCCGTTACCGCATACAGCGAAGAGGATGATAAGTGCAATGATGATAAGCCAAACGACTTCATTCTGAAAAAGATCACAGAAGCAGTTCATATATATATCCTTTCTTTTTATTTCTTATTTTGGAGGACTTCGGAGATCCACTCTCCAATATAATAATATGTGAAAGGAAAAAAAGTGTGACGCACTATGTGCGCCACACCTTATGTTAATTATTCTTTTTCGGGAAGGTTAACTGCGATGCAAAGCTCTTCCAGTGCCTTGGGGTCTCCGGGAGCGGGACACTTGGACATAAGCTCGGATGCATTCTGTACCTTGGGGAATGCGATGACCTCGCGGATATCCTCAAGTCCGAGAAGAAGAGTTACAAGTCTGTCAAGACCGAATGCAAGACCGCCGTGAGGAGGTACGCCGTACTTGAATGCCTCAAGGAGATAGCCGAACTTTTCGTTTGCTGTTTCCTCGTCGATTCCGAGAGTGCGGAACATCTGTGTCTGACGCTCTGTTGTATGGATTCTGATAGAGCCGCCGCCAAGCTCTGTACCGTTAAGAACGATATCGTAAGCACGGGCGCGAACGCTGCCGGGATCTGTGTCGATCTTGTCCATATCCTCTTCCATGGGCATTGTGAAGGGATGGTGCTTCGCATAGAAGCGGCCCTCTTCCTCATCATACTCGAAGAGGGGGAACTCTGTTACCCAAAGGAAATTGAACTTAGACTTATCAATAAGGCCCATTCTCTTTGCAACCTCGCAGCGGAGCGCGCCGAGAGAATCGAACACTACGGAATTCTTATCTGCAACAACGAGAAGAAGGTCGCCAACAGCGCAGCCTGTCTTTTCAAGGATCGCGGTTACCTCATCCTCTGTAAGGAACTTTGCGAAGGAAGAAGATGCGCCGCCCTCTGCGTTCTTATACCAGGCAAGACCCTTTGCGCCGTATGTCTTAACGAACTCAACGAGAGAGTCGATCTCCTTACGGGCCATCTTGGCGCCGCCGGGAACGTTGATGGCGCGAACGCTGCCGCCTGCAGCAACGCAGTTTGCAAACACACCGAAGCCGCATCCTGCCACCACGTCGGAAATATTGCAAAGCTCAAGTCCAAAGCGTGTATCGGGCTTATCGGAGCCAAATCTCTCCATAGCCTCAGCATATGTCATTCTCTTGAAGGGAGTTTCAAGGGGCAACTTCATAAAGTCCTCAAAGATCTTCTTGATGAAGCCCTCGTTTACTGCGATGATATCCTCTTCATCTGCAAAGGACATTTCAAGGTCGATCTGAGTGAACTCAGGCTGACGGTCAGCGCGGAGGTCCTCGTCGCGGAAGCACTTTGCTATCTGGATGTAACGGTCAAAGCCGGAGTACATAAGAAGCTGCTTATAAAGCTGAGGAGACTGAGGAAGAGCATAGAAGCAACCGGGATGAACACGGCTGGGAACGATATAGTCACGTGCGCCTTCGGGGGAGGGCTTGATAAGGATGGGTGTTTCGATATCGATAAAGCCGTTATCGCGGAAATAGTTTCTTGCGATATTTGTGATCTCGCTTCTGGCAAAGATATTTCTCTGCATATCGGGACGGCGAAGGTCAAGATAACGGTATGTAAGTCTTGTTTCGCTGTTTGTTTCGGAGTTTTCAACGATGGGAAAAGGAGGAGTGAGCGCCTGAGAGAGCACCTTGAACTCATCTACTGCGATCTCGATCTCACCTGTGGGAAGGTTCTTGTTAACAGCTCCCTCACCTCTTGCGCGTACCTCGCCCTTTGCGCAAAGCACGAACTCGCTTCTGGTGGTAAAGGCCTTCTGGAAGATCTCGCGGTCGGTGTTATCGTCAAAAGCAAGCTGAACGATACCTGTTCTGTCGCGAAGGTCGATAAAGATAAGGCTTCCAAGGTCTCTCTGGCGCTGACACCAGCCGAGGACAGTTACTCTCTCGCCGATATTCTCAGCAGAAAGTGTGGCGCAATAATGTGTGCGCTTGTCATTTCTTTCAAAAATTTCCATGATTTTTTCCTTCTATATAAAGTAAATATTAAACAAAGAATTTTTCAAATGCCACCATAAGGTCGTCGCAGACAAAGTCGGCACCCGCACTGTAAAGCTCATCTGCCGTAAAGGAAGATGTTACCGCAACGGCGAACATTCCCGCAGCCTTTGCCGCCTTTACGCCGGATATTGCATCCTCAAACACAAGACAGTCAGAGGGGTCGATACCGCACATCTCTGCCGCCTTCAGGAATATATCGGGAGCAGGCTTTTTCTTCTCAACGTCACTTCCTGTAACGATTGCAGAAAAGAGAGAAGTATCAACTCCCACGCAGTTAAGGTTGGTCTCCACCTTGAACTGACCGGCACTTGAAGCAACCGCCACCTTATAGCCGGCTTCGCTCAGCGACTCTATTATCTTTCGGCTCCAGGGGAACACAAAAAGCTCAGTCTTTACGTACTCTGCGTAGAGCTTATAGGATACGTCCGTCATTTCAAGGCAGTAGGGCACGCCGTGGGCTTCAGACACTCCGCCTATGTAAAGGATATCCCCCATTCCCGTATAGGGAACGAACTCTTCCCTTTCGGCGCGGACTCCCCACTGAAGGAGAGCATCCTGACAGGCGTGCTTAAACGCCTTTTCGGAATCCACAAGGACTCCGTCCATATCAAATATTGCAAGACGGGGCTTATTCATAGCTTTTCTCCTTTCAGGCAATTTCAAGAGTTCCAAAGCACTACTGCGCTTTCGCCCTCAAGCAGACCGTCAAACTGTTTTCCTGTCAGCACATCCCTTCCGACAAAGGGCACGCTGACCGCCTCCTCGGAGGAATTTGCAAGAACTGTCACGCGCTCCTTTTCAAGTGCGCGTTCATATATGATATATCCTTCTTTGCTGTCTATTACCTTAAAGTCTCCCTTTGCAAAGATGGGAAGATCTCTTCTGAGAGAGCCGAGCCTCTTATAGTGGAAAAGAAGCTCCTCGTCTTCATTTCCCCAAGGGTATGTGCGGCGGCAGAAGGGGTCGTGTCCGCCCTCAAGTCCTGCCTCGTCGCCGTAATAAAGGCTGGGCACACCGTACACGGTATACTGTATCGTGGATGCCACCTTAAGGAGCCTCTTCGCCTTTTCCTTTTCCTCCGCCTTCATCACGTGGGTGGAAAGCTGAGTATTGGAAAGGCCCGCGTAGCTCTCATCTCCGAGAACTGTCAGGATACGGTCAGTATCGTGAGTTCCCAGAATATTCATAAGGCTGTCGCACACGCATTTTGGATAAGAAGAATATATTTCTGTAAGGGTATGAGCAAGTGCATTGCTATTCCCGTTTTTTACAAAGTCAATACAAGCAGACCTGAAGGGATAGTTCATTACGCTATCAAGCTGTCGGCCTCTGAAATAGCGGCGACGGCGTCCGTACGCGATCTTATCCGCCGCATTTTCCCATACCTCGCCGATAATGACAGCCTCGGGATCCTGCTCCTTTACGGAACGGCGGAATTCATCGAGAAAATCATCTGAAAGCTCGTCGGCAACGTCAAGTCTCCATCCTCCGATGCCCTCTCTCACGTACATTGCGCCAACGCCGGTCTCTCCTGTGAAATACCTGCGGCAGGCACGGTTTCTGTGATTGAGCTTGGGAAGGATACGGATACCCCACCAGGACAGATACTCATCCTCATTTGATCCAAAGCAATACCAGTCACGGTACAGGGAATTTCTGTTTCCGTATGCACCGCCGCCGTATCTTCTGTATCTGTCAAAATATCTGCTGTCCTCTCCCGTATGGTTAAAGACACCGTCAAGGATAACTCTCATACCGCGATCCCTGGCCTTTGCCACAAGCTCTCTGAAAGCCTCGTGACCGCCGAAGGATTCGTCCACGGTCATATAGTCACCCGTATCGTATTTATGGTTGGAGTATGCTTTGAAAATGGGGTTAAGATAGATAACGGTAACGCCAAGCTCCCAAAGTCGGTCAAGCTTTTCGGAAATACCGTACAGGTCTCCCCCGTAAAAAAGATTATTCTTTACGTCGGCGCCGGGATATGCTCCGTACTGTGATATGGGTGCATCCCAGTCCTCCTCGTAAACTGCATCCGGTCTTCTCGGGCTCTTTTCGCTTTTTGCAAATCTGTCCGGAAAGATCTGATACATGGTTCCCCCATGGAACCACTCAGGTGTTGTAAAGCTATTTTCGTATACTAACAGACGGAAGCTTGCGCCTTCTTTAGTCAAGAGCCTAAAATGCACGTTGTCTATGGAATCAGTGAAAAGCGTTTCCCTTCCGCGAAGGAAAACCAAGCTGTACCAATACAGACCCTCACCGAGTCCTGCAAGGTCAAGAGTCAGCTCAAAGACCCCGAATTCCTTGACATCAAAGGAAATATCCCATCCGTCGCCGCCGTCGCGGCGGATACGGAGTGCTACGTCGCGCACTCCCATGACCCTCGGGCAAGTCGCTCTGAAGGTCAACTTTTCGGACTGGGAAAACGCTCCGCGAAGCGAAGCGTTTTCCGTACCGATAAATTTTTCAAGTGTAATTTCGGCATTTGCCGTAAGTTCATCATGAAGCTTTAAAAGCATCGGTTACCCCAAAAAACTATTATTTCTTACCTGTCATTCTTTCGATATTCCAGATTCTGTCTGCATACTCGCCAACGGAACGGTCAGCAGCAAACTTGCCTGCGCCTGCAATGTTCATAAGAGACTTGCGGTTCCATTCTGTAGGATCGTTGAGATAAAGCTCGTTTACTTCCAGATGCTTTCTTCTGTAGGACTCAAAGTCTGCCATACACATAAAGGGATCGTGCACGAGAAGATACTCGGAAATATGAGAGAAGGACTGACCGTTGAAGCCCTGAGAGAAGCTGTTAACGACCTTCTGGAGTCTTTCGTTTCTGTTATAGTAATCTGCAGGATGATAGCCCATAGAGCGGATATTCTCAACCTCGGGAGCAGAGAGACCGAACATAAAGAGGTTGCCGTCGCCTGCTTCCTCTGCCATTTCGATGTTAGCGCCGTCTGCCGTACCGATTGTGAGAGCACCGTTGATCATAAGCTTCATACAGCCTGTACCGCTTGCCTCCTTACCTGCAAGAGAGATCTGCTCGGAGAGCTCTGCTGCGGGAATGAGCTTTTCTGCGGTGGTTACGTTATAGTCCTCAAGGAATACAACGCGAAGCTTTTCGGAGATTCTCTTATCCTTGCTGATATCCTCGCCGATGTTCCAGATAAGGCGGATGATCTCCTTAGCCATTCTGTATCCGGGAGCAGCCTTAGCACCGAAGATGAATGTCTGAGGAAGAACGCGAGCACAGGGGTCCTCCTTAAGCTGGAGGTAAAGATCTATGATATTCATGGCATTGAGAAGCTGACGCTTATACTCATGAAGTCTCTTGATCTGAACGTCAAACACGGTATCTGTATTAAGAAGGATACCTGTCTTTTCGAAATAATGCTTTGCAAAGCTTTCCTTATTAGCCTTCTTGATCTCGGAAAGGCGATCAAGGACTGCCTTATCGTCCTTATACTTTCTGAGGTTTGCAAGCTCGGTGGGGTTCTTCTTATAGCCGTCGCCGATGCAATCGGAAAGGAGACCTGCAAGACCGGGGTTAGAATAAGTGAGCCAACGGCGGTGAGCGATACCGTTTGTTACGTTATCAAACTTCTCAGGCCACATTCTGCAGAAGTTTCTGAAGGTGATGTCCTTAAGAATATTTGAGTGGATCTCGGATACGCCGTTGATATGGTGGGAGCCGACGATGGCAAGGTTTGCCATTCTTACAACTCCGTTTGCAAGTATTGCCATCTCGGAAATTCTTGACCAGTTTCCGGGATATGCTTCCCATACCTCCTTACAGAATCTCTCGTTGATCTCAGCAACGATCTGGTGGATTCTGGGAAGACGGAGGCGGAACAGATCCTCGTTCCAGGTCTCAAGGGCCTCGGGGAGGACTGTATGGTTTGTGTAGGAGGTCATCTTTGATACGATCTCCCAAGCGCGATCCCAATCGAGGCAATAGTCGTCAAGAAGGATACGCATAAACTCAGGCACGCAAAGTGCGGGGTGAGTATCGTTGATGTGAACACATACCTTATCCGCAAGATTATCAATGGTACCGTACACTGCCATATGATCGCGGATGATGCTCTGGCAGGAAGCGCTTACCATAAAATACTGCTGAGTAAGTCTGAGGATCTTACCGTCATAGTGGTTATCTGCAGGATAGAGTACCTTGCAGATGATGTCAGCGTTTACGCTTGACTGGAGAGCTCTTGAATATTCGCCCTCTGCAAAGAGGTTCATATTGAAGTTATCAATATCCTTAGCCTTCCACAGACGGAGGAGGGAGACAGCCTCGCTGTCTGCACCGCTCATCATCATATCGTAAGGAACGGCCTCGATCTCCTCGCAGTTATCATAGATGATCTCAAGTCTGCCGTCTGTCCACTTCTCGCGGATACGACCGCCGAAGCGAACGCGGAAGGTTCTGTCTGTTCTGGGAACGAGCCATACCTCACCGCCGGGGAGCCAGTTATCGGGCATTTCGATCTGCATACCGTCGATGATCTTCTGCTTGAAGAGACCGTACTCATAGCAGATGGAAAATCCTGTTGCGGGATAGTCCAGAGAGGAGAGAGAGTCCATATAGCAAGCGGCAAGTCTGCCGAGACCGCCGTTGCCGAGACCGGCATCGGGCTCACACTCATAAAGCTCGTCAAGAGTTACGCCGAACTCCTTGAGAGCGCCTTCGTACTCGCCTGCAAGGGAAAGATTATTGATGTTTGTTTTCAGAGAGCGTCCTACAAGGAACTCCATGCACATATAGTAGACACGCTTTGCACCCTCCTTGTTTACCTTGTGCTTGAAAGCCTGTCTCTTCTCAGTCAGAATATCTCTGACTGTCATTGCACACGCCTTATAAAGCTGTTCCTTAGTCGCCTCCTCAGGCGAGCAGCCAAAATAACGTGAGAGCTTTGTTTCAATGTTTGCTTTTACTTCATTTACGCCGGGTTTGATTTCCATACTAATGATTGTCCTTTACTTTTTCCTACTTAATAACGTTGTCGAAAAACCTATGGTTTTTCCGACAATATGCTTTGTACGCGGGCGTGAAGTTGATTTTAAATTTGGCTAACCTTGCCCGCTCAGACTTTGCTAAAGCAAAGTCCTACGTTTGATCTTAATTGAGCGCCTCATGCTGACGGCTTACGCCGCGACACTCGCAAAGCTATAAGGTGTTGGCTTAGTCGCCCCGCGGGCATCGAGAAGAGCAAATTCAAAATATGCTTGCCCGCTCTGACTTGTCTAGTGACAAGTCCCAAGATGTCCTATGGTGGCTCCTGCGCCAACGGATTTTTATTATATATTGTAATATAATCAGTTTTTATGCCTTTTCTACAGACATACAGAATTACAGACTGTTATAAAGTCCGAGGTAGACCTCTGCAGAGGCTGCCCAGGAGAAGTCTGTTTTCATTACCTTCTGCTGAAGCTTCTTCATAGCTTCGCTGTCGGCATATACTGCCAGTGCTTCCTTGATCTTAGCGTAGAGATCCTCGCTGTAATAATTTGCGAAAGTGAATCCGTTTCCGCATATCTCACCGTCCTCAACGCTATAGCTCTTGATAGAGTCATAAAGACCGCCGGTCTCACGAACGATGGGAACTGCGCCGTAGCGGGAGCAGATCATCTGAGAGAGACCGCAGGGCTCGCTCTTTGAGGGCATGATAAAGAAGTCACTTGCAGCATAGATACGCTTGGAAAGTGCTCTGTCATACTTGATAAGTGCGCGCACCTTTGTGGGATACTCGCGCTCAAGAGCCTTGAAGAACTCCTCGTACTGGCTGTCTCCTGTACCGAGAACTACCAGCTGGCAGTCGTTCTCAGCCATCATTCTGAAGCCGATCTCCTTTAAGAGGTCAGTACCCTTATGAGCAACGAGACGGGAGATGATGGAGAACATGGGAACGTCCTCTCTTACGGGAAGACCAAGCTCCTCCTGGAGAGCCGTCTTATCTGCTGTTTTGCCCTTAAGACCTCTCCATGTATAGTTCTTTGCGATCTCTGTATCCTCCTTGGGATTATAATACTTATAATCGATACCGTTAAGGATACCGCAGAGCTTGAAGGAAAGACCGCGAAGAAGATCCTGAAGTCCGTGAGCATACTCGGGAGTCTGGATCTCCTCTGCATAGCGGGGGCTTACGGTACTTACCTTATCGGCGCACTCGATAGCACCCTTCATGAGATTCATGCAACCGCCCCATTCGAGAAGAGGAATGTGGCAAGAGTCGATTCCGAATACGTCACCGAGGATATACATATTGTATTTACCCTGGTACTCAATATTATGTATCGTAAATACGGTTTTGATGTAATCATAACCGTAAACGCATCTGAAATGTACGTTAAGATATACAACTGTAAGGGCAGACTGCCAGTCGTTTGCATTGATGATATCGGGATAGAAGCCGATATGAGGAAACATTTCAAGAACTGCAAGTGAGAAGAATGCAAATCTCTCGCCGTCATCATAATGACCGTAAAGAGTATTTCTCTTGAAATAGAACTCATTATCAATGAAATAATAGGTCACGCCGTCCTTTTCAAGGCTGAATACGCCGCAGTACTGCTCTCTCCATCCGAGACGGACGGTGAAAACAGCCTCCTGCTTCATCTGAGCTCTCCATGTGTCGCTCACAGCCTCGTAGAGGGGTATAACAACGCGCACGTCAAGATTTTCAGGATCCTTTGCTTTAAGAGCCTGAGGAAGACTTCCCATTACATCGCCCAGACCGCCTGTTGCGGCAAAGGGCATGCATTCGCTTCCTACATAAAGAATCTTCTTCATCAGATCATCTTTCCTTTCGCAATATAGAAGGGAAGATTCTCGCTGCCGGAGAGCACCTTATCGTCACGGATGATAACGTTCTTATCTGCGATAACGCAGTTAAGAGTTACGTTCTCACCGGCACAGGAGTTCTGGAGCATGATACAATTACGAACTGTGGTTCCTTTCTTAACGTGAACACCGCGGAAGAGGATAGAGTTTTCTACAGTACCCTCGATAATGCAGCCGTCTGCGATAAGAGAATTTTCAACCTTTGCGCCCTCTGCATACTTTGTGGGAGCTGTGTTACGAACCTTTGTATATACGGGTCTTTCACGGTTGCCGAAGAGCTCGCCGCGAACGCATCCGCAAAGAAGCTCCATATTAGCCGCAAAGTAATGCTCAAGGCTGGAGATCGCATTGTAATATCCGTCGTAGCGGTATATGCAGAGCTTGGATGTGGGCATTACGAAGGGGAGAGCCTGATGATAGAACTCAGTATAGCCGTGAGAGATAGCATTGTCAAGAAGAGATACGAGGAAAGTTCTTGTAAACACCATAATATTTGTGCTTACGTCGTACTCCTCAGTCATAAGAGGTGTGCTCTCGACGAAATCTGTGATAACGCCGCGATCGTTGGAATATACGATGACCTTGGAGCCGCGTACGCCGTCAGTGCTTATCTTCATTCTCTTTGTTACGAGAGTGAGGTCTGCGCCCTGAGCCTCATGGCTGTCTATAACATCGGAAAGGTCGATGTTGCAAACAACGTCACTGTCGGAAAGAACAATAACGTCCTCATCGCAATGAGTGATATACTCGCGAACGCCCATAAGAGCCTCAAGGCGAGTTGTATAGAGCTGGTTTGCACGGGGATTTTCATATGCCGTTACGAAGGGAGGAAGTATCATGATACCGCCGCTTCTTCTTGCAAGGTCCCAGTCCTTACCGTTGCCGATATGATCCATAAGGGAACGGTAGTTATTATGAGTTACGATTCCGACCTTATTGATGCCGGAGTTTACCATATTGGAAAGTGTGAAGTCTACGAGTCTGTAACGGCCGCCAAAAGGAAGGGATGCCATTGTACGGCGAGCTGTCATCTCGGGGATACACTTATCGTGGATATTGGAAAAGATCAATCCTGCTGCAGTCATTATTTTACCCTCACTTTCTTACGTCGGGTATCATAACACCCGCACCTACGTTTGCGCCGTCGGCAATTACCTCAGAGTCTCCGATAACGGCTACGCCGTCAGGATCGCCCTTAGCACCGCCAACATTAGCGTTCTTACCGATAACAACATTTGTATCAAGGATAGAGTAGCTTACAGTAGCACCCTCTCCTATAACGCTTCCGCCCATAACCACACTGTCGCGTACAACTGCGCCCTCAAGGACCTTTGCACCGGGGAAGAGAACGGAATTTTCTACCTTACCGTAGATCTCGCAGCCCTCTGCGATAATGGAGTTTGTGATCTCTGCGCCCTTGCCTACGTACTGAGGAGCAAGAGTCTCGTGACGGGTGAATATTCTCCACTTCTCGTCGGAAAGATCGAACTCAGGCTTCTGGCCGAGAAGATCCATATTAGCTTCCCAGAGAGATGAGAGTGTTCCAACGTCCTTCCAGTAGCCCTCGAAGGGATATGCTACCATGTTCTGACCGTCTGCAAGCATTGAAGGAATGATGTTCTTACCGAAGTCGTTGGAGGACTCGGGATCAGCCGCATCACGATTAAGATACTCAACGAGCTTTGACTTTGTGAAGATATAGATACCCATGGAAGCCATTGTGGATTCGGGGTTCTTGGGCTTCTCCTCGAACTTATAGATCTTGGAGTCCTCATCTACGGACATGATACCAAATCTGCTTGCCTCCTCGATCGGAACGTCAAGAACTGCGATAGTGCAGTCTGCGTTTCTCTTCTTATGGAACTTAAGCATCTTAGCATAGTCCATCTTATAGATGTGGTCACCTGAGAGGATGAGGACGTATTCTGCATCGTATCTCTCGATAAACTTAAGGTTCTGGTAAATAGCGTTAGCAGTACCCTTATACCAGTCAGCAGCCTTTGCGCCCTGATAGGGAGGCAGGATCTTAACGCCGCCGTATGTACGGTCAAGGTCCCAGGGGAGACCGTTACCGATATACTCATTGAGAAGGAGGGGCTCATACTGAGTAAGAACACCTACGGTATCAATGCCGGAATTTGTACAGTTTGAAAGGGGAAAATCTACAATGCGGTACTTACCGCCAAAGGGAACAGCAGGCTTAGCAACCTTTTGAGTCAGTGCGTAAAGACGGCTTCCCTGACCACCTGCGAGCAGCATAGCCACGCACTCTTTTTTCTTGAACACTATGAGATCCTCCTGAATATATATAAATTTTTTATTATTTCAAAAAAGCCTATGCTTTTTTCAACAATCTTTGTTTTTCAGTATCAAAGCTCCCAAGGGAGGCAGATCAACTGTTACGCAATAGGGTGTTTTTCCCGTTTTTGCGGGACTTGAAGTCTTCACTCCGTTCTCAATGCCGCTGCCGCCAAACTGAGCGCTGTCAGATGAGAGTATCTCTTCATACTCGCCGCACTTGCCGACACCGAGAGTATAGGATGACATTCTGTAGGGAGTGAAGTTTAAGACAACGACTATCTCCGTTCCCTCCTTATCCCTTCTGCGATAGGCAAGAACGCCGCCTGCCGCCATATCAAGTACAAAGCCTGCAGGGGTACAGTCCTGCTCCCACAGGGCGGGAGTTTCCAGATAGATATGATTTAGCCTTGCAAGATAGAGCTGAAGCCTTGCGTGAGATTCATAATCCAGAAGGAACCACTGAACGCTCCTCTCCGGATCCCACTCATCAAACTGACCTATCTCACTGCCCATAAAGCGAAATTTCTTGCCGGGGCGGGTCATCATATAAGTGAAGAACACTCGGTTTCCTGCAAACTTCTGCTCATATACTCCGGGCATTTTTGAAAGAAATGACTTTTTTCCCTCTGCCACATCGGAAAGAGAGAGCGTGAGAACGCTTGCCTCTCCGAAGGCGTGCTTCAGGGGAGCAGACAGCACGCTTATGGTCCTGTCGCGTTCCCGAAGGGGAATAGACGCATAATCAAGGGTATCTCTCGTACACACGGAGTCCCACTTAAAGGTAAAGCCGAGACCGTCAGTTGCAGTTGAGGTAACTGCAGAGCTTCCGGCAAGGTCATCATCCGTAATCGTAATTACGTCGGGATAATGCTCTCGGATAACTGAATTCATACTTCTGATAAACGTGAGCCTCTGTCGGTCAAAGGCGCCTCTTTCATTATACACAAGGCGGCCGATGCTTTTCAGTCGGATAACGTCGATATGAAGAAGATCTGCAAAATACAGAGCGTTTGAAATGAGAAATGATCTTACCTCTCTTTTTGAAAGATCAAATCTTGTATCCTCCGCCTCACCGCCAAGCTCGTAAAGCGAAGTGCCGTCAAAAGATGCAAGACCCTCTTCCCTGTCAAGGAAAGAGAACATATCCATTTCAATAGCAACACCGATGCCTGCCCTATGGAGCATTTCAACAAGCTCCATAAAGTCGCGGGCGCTACCGAATCTTCCCGAGGGAGAGTAGAATGAGGATATTCCTCCGTCCTCACTGTCCCAAAGGGCATCCGTCAGCTCAACGTGGGTAAAGCCCATCTGCAAAAGATAAGGGCAAAGCTCGTTGCCAAGCTCGGTATAGCTGAGAACTCTTCCGCCCTCCCCACGATTCCAGGACGCCATATGAAGCTCATAGATGTTTACGGGGCTGTATCTTGCGCCCCCGTCGGAAAATTTCTTTTTTCTCTCCTCCATCCACGCGCCGTCGCGCCACGGATATCCTGCGGGATCAAAGATGCGGGAGGCACTTTCATACCATCCTCCGTTTGACGCCGCAAAGGGGTCTGCCTTATATAAAACGTTCTGGCCGCAGAAAAGCTTATATTTATAAAGCCCGCCCTCACGGATCCTTGAGCTCGGAATGAACGCTTCCCAGAAGCCTGTCCCTTCAAGGCTTTCCATGGGGTCATCCTCAGACCAGCCGTTGAAGTCTCCTACAACGTACACCTTGGCAGCGCAGGGAGCCCATACGCGAAAAACGTACCCGCCGTCCATTCGGTGGCATCCCAGATATCTGTATGCGTGATGCTCCGTTCCCTCGTGGAAGAGAAAGGCAGTTACGGTTCCTTCTTGTCCGTACGTCATACGATCCTCCTTTGCTTTGATACGTCCCTTTTAAGGCACGTTTTGACTGCAATGCAAAGCTTGACAAAACTACCCTACATTACACTATTATATATTATACTCCTATATGTTTTTTTTTCAATAGATTTTTCATCCCAAATACACACTTATTTTAAAAAATATTTGTATTTTATTATAAAAATACCATTTTTCAAGAAGAATTTGAAAATTATTTTCAAAAGGAAAGGCAAAAATTCCCCACCCCTTGAAAAAGCCTTGCAAAAATGTTAGAATATTAAAAATTCGCAAAGGAAAGAAAATGAGATGGACGAAAAGAAAAAGCAAGAGTTTATAGCAGACGAAAACTTTGAAATAGAAGAATCAAACGCAATGAAGGTGCTTCGCGGCAAGGGCGAGGAAAACAAAAATCCTCACGAAAGCCACCTCCCTCAGAAGAAGGTGAGCTGGCTGGAAAACCTTTGGTATCACCACAAATGGCACGCAGGCCTTATCATTGCCATCGTTGCCATTGCAACAGTACTTATAGTTCAGCTCATAACCGACGTGCCCTCTGACGTTACCGTTCTCTACACAGGTCCTCAGGCCATCGTCGGCGCAGACTTCGATTACCTTGACGATGCCTTCAAGGAGGCTATGGGAGACTACAACGGCGACGGCAAAAAAGAGGTGGAGTTTGGCGACAACACCTATCTTACTCAGACCCTTATTGAGCAGAGAAAGGCTCTTAACCCCAAATACACCTACGACGTTCAGGCAAACCAGTCAGCCTACGAGCGCTACAGAATGGATATCGCCACCTGCGCTCATATGTGCTATATGCTTGACCCCGAGCTTTACCGCGGAGCTGCGCAGGACGAGATATTCGTTCCCCTCTCCGAAATATTCGGAGAAGATATCCCCGAGTGCGCGTACGACGAGTGCGGTATCACTCTGGGAGAAACTGAGTTTTACAAATCAAATTCAAAGATACAGTATCTCCCCGCCGACACAGTGATCGCTATTCGTATCCCCGCAGTTCTTGACATTTCAAACGACGAGAAGCAGGCAGAGCTTCTTGAGATACACAAGCAGTTTTTGAAGGATCTCGTTGAATATACACCCGAAGAGGAATGAAAAATTAAGAATTAAAAATGAAAAATTGATGTTGAAAACCGACTGCCGAATGCGTCGGTTTTCATCTTTTCACAAGTAAAACGTCAAATTACGGTTTGTGGGGGAGATGGCGTTTGCGTTACGGTAACAAAGCGAGCGAGGGATCCAGACAAGTCCTTCCCCCATGATTCGGGGGAAGGTGTCACCGATGCAGTTTTGCACGATGTAGAATGAACGATATTCTCAGAGATAAATGTAAAATTATTGCTGTCTTCACAGACGGTGACGGATGAGGGTTGCTA
>JAFQDC010000099.1 GCA_017416205.1 Clostridia bacterium
GGGAACTACGGGAGTATCGGGTTCGGGTTCAGGATCGGGTGTGGGATCGGGTACTACAGGTGTATCAGGATCTTCAGGCTCTGTAGAGGGAGGATCGATCATCTTTCCGTCCTCACCGAATGCATATGTGCCTGCGGGAAGAAGTCCGTTTGCTCTGCTCTCTCCGATAGAGTATGTGCAGTTCTTTACAGCCTTCTTACCTGAGTTGATGTAGTAGTAGTTACCGTCTTCGTCCTGTACAAGACCCTTGTAGATCGCAACACCGTTCTCATAGAAACGGATTTCGCCGTCCTCATCCTTTACGAGACCGTTCTTTACCTCAGGCTCCTCGGGAACTACGGGGGTGTCGGGGTCGGGATCGGGTGTTACAGGTACATCGGGCTCTTCAGGCTCTGCTACGGGAGGATTGAGCATCTTTCCGTCTGCACCGAATTCATACTTACCTGCGGTAAGAAGTCCGTTAGCCTTGCTTTCTCCGATAGAATATGTGCAGTTCTTAATTGCAAGGTACTTAGAATTCATGTAATAGTAATTACCCTCAGAATCCTGGCAAAGTCCCTTGTATGATGCTATACCGTTTTCTGCCCAGCAGGAATCAACTCCGTTGGTGAAGAATCCAGTATAATCTTCCATCCAGACACCGTCATCTGCAAATACGTAATATCTGTATCCGTCACGGTTGCCGTTTGCATCACGGTATGCAACCTTCTGGATACCTGTACACATCTGATCCATAATGAAGTAGTATGTCTTACCGTTCACTGTGAACCATGTGTTCTCGATTTTCTTGCCTGCCCACCAGCAAACAGTATAGTCAGCCACTTTTTCCCAAGCAGCGTCAACAAGCTTACCCTTTTCAAATGTATAGGTGTGGCCGTCAACGGTGTACTTACCGTCTACTGCGATAGACTCAGCGTCAAAGTAATAATCAACGCCGTCAATATTCTGCCAACCAACAAGACCGTCAGCGCTCATTGCCGCGCCGCAAGCACAAACCTTGAGGATTCCCTCAACAGTCCAGCTATGGCCTGCAGCTTCTGCCTTTGTACCCCAGTCTACAACGGAAGCGCATACCTCGCAGTATGTTCTGCCTGTGTAGCCTGCTTCTGTACATGTTGCAGCCTTATCGTCTACTGCTACGGGTGTATGTACGTGAGCTGTGCCTCTGTCTGCCTTGAATGCAGGATCGGAGAATGCTGTCTGAAGCTCTGTGTCTACGCTGAACTCTTCATTGGAGAATGCGCCGAGTACATCGGAAGCATATCCGTCAACATAGGTGATCTCACCCATGTCTACGTCTACCTTAAGGTCATAAGGCCAGAAGCCGTATGTGTTCCAATATGTTTCTGCTGTGTAACCCTCTATCTTAATGTCGGTATCGTAGTAGATAACACGGATGGGAAGAGATGCAAGTGTTGCAGCTCCTGTCTGGGCATTTTCGCCTGTACGTGTGATCGTGACAGTTGCTGTATTATTCTCTTCGTCGATAGTATAAGAAAGTACGAAGCCCTCTGCGAGAACTGCATGATCAAGCTCAAAGTGGTTACCGTAGTTGAGGTCGATCTTAGCTGTTACGGACTGGATAGTTTCGATATCGGTTGCATTTACATCCATCCAATATACGGAACCGCCGTAAAGTCTGTCGAGAGTTGCATCGTGAGGAACTACCTGTACTGTGGAAGCATCAACGCCGCTTTCAACCTTTACAAGTCTTACTACAACGGACTTATTGCCCATGTTATCGCAGATCTCGAACTTAACGCGGTGAACTCCGTCTGCTACTGCGATATCGCTGATGGTGATTCTGTTATTTGCAAAAGTTGCATCTACCTGAACACCGTCAACGTATGCCTTAACGGAAGATATGTCAAGGCCTGTTGCATTTGTCTTCTTAGTATCTTCATTAACTACAGCTGTTACTGTGATAAGGTTGCTCTTTGTTACAGCACAGCTGTTCTTCTTAAGCTCGATACCCATATCGGCATCAGCAAGAGTTACTGCGCCGAAAATGGGAGCTTCTCTGTCATCTACAGCATCAGAGAAGTCTGCTGTAATGTTATCAACATAAACTGTCTGGAGACCGTTGATAGTACCGTATGTCTTCCAGAGGTCGTTTGTATTTGTGTGGGGGAACATGAACTCGATGAAACGGAAGTTGTTTGCATCGGGTTTACCGGCAGTATAAGCGATCTTATCCTTGCAATCAAGACCGGG
The DNA here is from genome assembly GCA_017416205.1 of Clostridia bacterium. Classification (GTDB taxonomy): domain Bacteria; phylum Bacillota; class Clostridia; order Oscillospirales; family CAG-272; genus Avispirillum. The sequence goes on from JAFQDC010000099.1 coordinate 2,215, forward strand.
AATAAGAACCTCACTATACGCACTTACGTCAACGGAGAAATATCTCCAGCTGGATTCGTCAACAGTGTTATATATCTCAGGCTGATTAATAACGGTGATTGTATTCTTCTTATCGTATTTACCGTCATTATTGGAATCATACCAATAAAGAACACGGATCCAGCAATGCTCGTATTCATCGGGTATATATGCCCAGAATCCGATAGACTTTGCGTTCTTAACAACAACACCGTTGTCAAGGAACAGATCACTTTGAGCATATCCACCGCTTGAAATATTAGGAGCAGCAATGGGATTCATTTCTACTCTCATAGAGCCTACGCCGTCGTGTACCTGTCCGTCAGCCTCTGTTGCATAGCTGAGGTTCTGATAGAAGCCAGCATCATTACCGTTTACATCTGCGATATTCCACTCGTCGATATCGGAAGCATCCTCGAAGTCAAAGAGGACCTCAGAGCCCTTACCGAGATTGAAGGATGCAGTTGCAACGAGGCTTGTATCATGAACGAACGTTGCTGTGAGTGTGCTTGTGAGATCTGCAGGAGCATTAGCCTCGCTTACAGATGTGAACTTAAGACCGTCGAAAGTACCCAGCTTATCGTTTGTGATCTCAAGTACAACGTCGCTGTCCTTGATAACAACCTCGTTAAGACCGCCGTTGATCGTTGCCTTGATACCGATAGTGATCTCCTTATCGAAGGGAACGGTCATAACAGTCTGAGAGAATGCAAAAGCTGTGGGGATAACGATATCTGCGGAGCCTTCACCTACTACCTCTCCGTTATATACCAGCTGTGCTGTTACAGTTCCTGTCTTACCGCTTGAAACGAATACGCCGTTCTCGATAGTACCCATTGAGGGATCTGCGAGCTGCCATACTACGTCAGCGGGGATCTCAGCTGCTGTACCAACAAGGTCAGAACCGATAGCTGTGAACTTTACTGTGCTGCCGGGTGTGTAATAATCGTTCTCAGCAGAAATCGTTGCACGAACGAACTCACCTGTTGCGGGAGCTGTGGAGATTACGAGAATACCGTGTGTTGTGGGACGCTCAGCACCGTCAGAGGGAGAGCAGTTGATCTTAAGCTCTTCGCCGGGACGCTGAGAAAGAAATGCGGAAGATCCGCCGCCGTCACCGTTTACAGCCTGCACACAACCGAGAGAGAGCATAAACTCTGCCATCTCATAGTTTGTGAAGCCTGCAGAATAGGGAGACTGACGACCATCGTTCATTACCATTACGAAGGTACCGTCCTCCTTGATACCAACGAAGGAACGGGATGCGCCGTTTGCTGCATTATTGTCAACCTTATACTGGTTCTTACCGTCCTTAACAAGGAAGCCGAAGTTTGCAGGAATAACCTGCTCTTCCCAACCGGTAATTGCGGTGGATGTAGAGCGGATCTCAACCTTGGGCATATCTGCAGGTCTTGCAACGCCATCCTTTTCATCAAAGTTGATAACTACGCAAGTCTGAGCACCTGATGTCTGACCGTTACTGTTAACAAACAGTTCACCGTCAAGTACCATATAACCGAGAGGCTCACCTACAAGCTCAGGATGATCCTTATAGTACTGAGAATCATACCAGCTAAGGCTGAGGTTCATTGCTGCAACTACGTTACCGTAGCCGTTTGCCTCAGCAAAGGCTGCCTGCTGGGACATGATCTGCACGCCGTAATTGCCGGGGGTAGGGATCATTCCCTTGGAGCTGGGGATAACCTTTGTGTAGGGATTGTTTAAGTCAACCTCTACAACGTGAGCAACCTGACGGTGTGTACCGGCATCGTTGTTCAAAACGATCTCGGACTCCACGATTCCGGGAGCGAGATCATAGTCATCTTTGGAGATGACATTGTAGTAATCGTCATGTGCTTCGTAGTCAAGGCCTGCAAAGATCACAGTAGGTACAAGACCTGCAAGCATAACAACACAAAGCAGCATAGAGATCACTTTTGTGGACACTCTGTTCATTTCCTTTTTCTCCTTTTGATTTTATTTTATGTTATCATCAATTATTTTTGATGGTTACATACTGGATTAAATATATCAATTTTCAGGGACAAATCCCGTTTCTTTCTCTAAAGACTCTATCACGTAGTTGATCTGCTCCTGCATGGCAAAAACGGCATCCCTTTCATTCTGAGTCCACGTTTCGTCAAGCTTAAGCTCGGCATAGGAAAATGCAAGATATACGCTTTCACCCTCAACATCCAAAACACCTAAAGGGGTCTCTCCGTCCTCATTGAAATGGACTGTGAATAATTCAACGTCCTTTTTTCCGTCAAGGGATGCAAAAATAGTTACGTTATTTTCTTCATCAAAGTTTTTTTCCGTCTTAAGATAATTCAGCCATTTTTCCGGATAATGCAGATCGACGTAGGGCGTTGTTATCTCAATATCACCGTAATTGTCGTCATCCACACCAATAAGATCTATTACGTTATCCTCTTGCTTTGCTTCCGTGGTATCCCTCATCGGTTCATCTGCAGATTCGATCCTTCTGCATCCGACGAAAGCGCCTAAGATCAATATACAGACTGCGAGGAATGAAGCTATTCGTCTTATAGTCATGATATTATTTATCTTTCTTTATTTTCATATAGTGGGTATAGGGTTTTGTCATATCACATATTTCATAATAGTGATGACCCACCTGCTCTTCCTCAGGCAGGTCTGCGCGCCAGTTTCCGTATTTCTGAGTAAGATACTCATCATATTTCTCAGGTACGCGTACACTTAATCCTTCAAACTCTGCAAAAGCTCCCTTTCCGTACTGCTCACGGGGGGCATACTCAAGCTTTCCCTGCCAGTTTCCGTGATTGCACCATAGAGAAGAGCTTTCTGAAGGATAAGCCGACAGTATCTTATCAAGGCGCTTTACGTATTTATTTGTTTTCTTATGGAATCCAAGCATCCTTTCCAGCCGGAAGAATGAATTCCTTAAAAAGCCGTAATCCACGTTAAACACGCATTCGATCTTAAGCTTTAATATCTTCTTTTGTCTTTCAAGCCTTGCAATATCCTTTTCACTTTCGGGGTATCCGTCAAGGGGGAAGATATCAATGAATACGCCGTGATTCATATCTATATGCTTTGTTGTTTTTTCTATATATGTAGTGTTTGAATTTCTGAGCTTTGAATATATTCTCGGATAAAGCTTGTCCGTTTTGTGATTCTGCAAAAACACGCCCTCCGGCAAGTGCTCAGGTGCCAGATCACAAAAGCGCTCGTAATCCTCTCTCGGGAGAGCAACGTCAACATCGTCATCCCAGGGAATAAAGCCCTTATACTTTACGGCACCCAAAGCTGATCCGCATACAAGGTAATACATCAGCCCAAGATCATCACATATTTTTACAAAGCTCTCCAACAAGCCAAATTCCACTTTTTGAATATCTGTCATTTTTCACCTTACGCCTGCCAGAAGAAATAATACGGAACAAGTACTGAATAGGAGGCTTTATACACGGCGATTCCGACGCAAAGGCCAACTGCCAGCATACCTGCAAGGGCACCCTCTCTTCCAAGCTTATTTTTTATAATCGACGGTAAAAGGACAAGCTGGCCGAACATATAATAATACGCTGCTCTCTGTGCAATAGAGTTTGCAAAATAGCGCATCAAAAACATAATGAAGCCCCAAAGCGTTATATAAAAGAACATCTGTATATTATTATCTTCATCTGAATCCTTGCTGTAAAAAACAAGTGTTGCTACCAGCACTATTACGTATATCGCTACCGAAACCAAGCCTCCGCTAGACGAGTCGATATCTCCGATCTCATACGTGTCATCGATTACGGTATTAATGACACTGAATATCGTATCCATAGACATAGAAGCAATAACTGCAACGACGATGGTTATCAAATATCCCTTTATATCCATCTTTACCTTCGAAAGCGGATATACTGCAAAAAATACTACGGCACTTGCATGGAACAGCATTGCAAGTATTACGATAAAAATAAATCTTATAAGCTTTTTTTGCTTACATGCTTCTATTGCAAAAAGGCATATACACATTGCAATTCCCTGTCGGATACCCTGAACCATAAAGCCCCAGAGTCCCAGGCAGTTAAACATTACGAATGCTAAAACAGGATCCTCACAGTTTTTATATACAAAGGTACTGACTGAAATTGCCATCAACAGTCCGTAAAACACAAAGACAAACTGAGGGTCCTTAAAAACATGCGAAATCAACCAGATCGAAAACAGATATCCGTTCTCAATATCAATGCTACCGTATATATTCAGGTACTGTTTGAAGGATACGTCACTAAGATATTTCCAGTTCATGTAATACCACTCACCGTCACCGGAACCTACGCTGTAGTGTCTGAGTGCTATGATCAGAAACAAGACTATACCGCAAAACGTGATATATCTTTTCTTCATTTTTTCAGATGAGCTGATGGGCTTTCCGAAAAACAAAGTAAAAGCAAACCATGCCAATACGGGCATTGATACATATAAGAGATAAATTAACACAGACTTCTCCTATCTACATATTTCATCAACGTATTTCTCAAAGCATTTCTTTTCATCGAAATCCTTTACTCTCAATTCACACGACTTCACATAAGTACTTCTGTTTTGTATTACTCTGTGAATACCGTCCATCAGACTCTCAACCGTATTTTCATCAGCAACCACACCGCAGCCACCCGTTACTATCTCCTTACAGCCTCCCGTATCAAAGGTAACAACAGGTGTTTTGCAGGCGATTGCCTCCATATTTACCGTAGGATAATTATCCTCACGTGTAGCGTTGACAAACACGTCAGCAGATGAATATATCTCTGCAAGCTCCGTCTGATCATTAGTTCTGTGGATCGAAATGATCCCTTCGGGAAGCATCTTATCCACTTCATCATCCGTGCCCACCAGAACGATCTGATACAAAGCGGGATCCAGTCTTTTATACAGCTCCAAAAACACGTCAAGACCTTTATAATAGTTCCATATAGCCGAAACTCCGAGGATCATCAGCTTTTCACCTATACGGTTCTTTTCTCTGAAATCACTGCAGCGGGACTTGAAAACATCAAGATCGATTCCGTTATTTATTACTGTAACGGGATGATTCTTAAAAAACGATTCTTTAACTAAATCTGCCAGCCACTCAGAAGGAGTTATTATAGTAAGATCTTCAAGTGACGTGAACAGCTCTTTTTTTCGCCCATAAAGGTCTCTGCTTCTGTCGAAAAACCAGCTATACGGATAACGGTTCTTTCGGGGGCAATGGTGGCAGCCATCCTTCCACTTTTGGCATTTTTCTACCATGAAATGTGCGCAATGGCCGGTAAATGGCCAGCAATCGTGAAATGTCCAATATACAGGCTTTCCGTACTCCTCCAAAAAGCGGAACAAGACTCCCATATGAAGGTAATAACCGTGAAGATTATGAAGGAGGATCGCATCGGGGCCGATCTTCTTTATCATTCTGACCATTTTCTTTGTGGAAAAATATGAATGAAAGCCCTGGTCTCCGAATATTCGTGAAAGGATCTGATGGAGGCGGATGCTCAGCTTTTTTGATATCATTACTCCGTTTTCATAACGGCTTTTATGATTTCCGCTGTAAAAAACGTAATTCTCTACGCCATTTTGCAATAAAAGCTTACTGATAGCAACGGAAATCTTTCCCGTACTTCCGACTCCGCATTCAGCGTTTATCTGTACTATTTTCGTTGCTATCACCCCGATCATTTAACCTTTAATTTTCTGAAAACATCTCTCGCAAGAGTTCTTCCCTTTCCTAGGCATATATAATAGGCCTCACGGACAGGCAATACGAGGCTATACCGTGCTTTGCCGATACACCCCTTTATATAATTTTCCTTCGTATGCTTTGCTGCTCCCTTTATTCCCCTCTTGACAAGGCCGAGATAAAATCTCTCCATATCTGCAGGGCTGACCTGAAGGTTGCTTTTTGCAAGAGCATCGGCAATATTTATATGCAGCTCTTCAAGCTCACGGTCAAACAGGGATACTCTTGTCTTTCCGACCTGCTTTCCGTGGGATCTGTTTTTTACGAGGATACTGTCCTTCATACAATAAAACTGATAGCCGCAAAACAGCAATCTGTACCAGAATTCAACGTCGGAAACAGTTCTGATATCCTCCCTGAAGCCTCCCACATCCTTATAACAGGAATAGGGCAACAAAAAGGAGCATCCGGAAAGACGGTAGTTATACACGTTTCCGATAATGGTTTCAAGAGTATCCTCTTTAACCTTGATATCCTTATATCCGGGGGTTTTTATCACGTTGCCGTCTTTATCGATGGACTCTGTGGCAGTATGCACTACTGTTTTATTAAGGTCTGTGCCCCCAGGTAAGGAATTCAGAAACTCTATCTGCTTTTCTATCTTTTCCGGATAATACAGATCGTCATGAGAAAGCCAGGAAAACCACTCTCCCGTCATTTTCTCAAGGGCAAAGTTCAGAACTGACGATACTCCCCCGTTTGGCTTATGATAATAGGTTATGGCATCTCCGTAGGAAAGAGCGATCCTTTCGCTCTCTCCGTTATCGCAGGATCCGTCATTGACCACCAATATCTCTATATTCTTATAGGTCTGGTTAAGGGCGCAATCAATGGCCTGCGACATAAAATTACTGCCGTTATACACGGGTATTATTATTGTTACTTTAGGCTGATACTTCATTTTGACACCACACCATAGATTTCTATCAATCTGTCTCTCAATATTGTGGAAGAGATTCCATCCGTATGATCAAAATACACGATCTCTACTCCGAGAGGCGCAAACTCCTCCTCAAGACGAGCCCACTCAGGGGTTCCCTTCCAGTCGGAGCCAACAAACATTCTGTTAAAACCGTATTTCTTCCACGCCTCCATCTTATTCTTATCAGGCTGAGCCACGACCCGGTCCACGTATTTTATAGATCTGACGATCTCAACTCGTTCTTCATAGGGAATAATGGGGGTCTTATTCTTTTCTTTTTCAACAAGCTCGTCGGTACTTACACCTACAATAAGATAATCACACTGAGATTTAGCCTTTTTGAGAATATTCAAGTGTCCGATATGAAACATATCAAACACTCCCGTTGTATACCCGATAACCATACTCAGTCCTCTTTCTTTTTCATTTTTTTCTGAGATTCCTCTTCAAAAGATGAAGCGCGGCGGCAATAGAGATAGCTTATTGCCACGAATGACATAATATAATAAAGGGAGTAAAATACAAGCATTATATCAAATGTATTTGTAAAGAGAGCAACAAGGAGCCAGGGCATAAACAAGCCTGCAACACCGATATTCTTATCTATCTGCTCTCTTATGTATGCAAAGCTCTTTTTATCCTCAGTATCCTTAAGGGTGATCTCATCAAGCTCTCCGAGAATATTCTTTGCCGCAAAAAAGCAATTGAGGTACTTCTGATGTACAAGGCGCATATACAGATTTGCAACGGCACCCACACCGCCGATGAGGATCAGAAAATGACGGTATTTCTCGGGAACCAAAAAGGACGTATTATACGCCGCAAAGCCAAGCGCCACAGTTGTAAATGAAAAGGGTCCGTATCCCGCGATCGCATCAAAAAAGTCCCCCATAAAGGTCTTGACCCTTTTTACTCTTGCGATATTTCCGTCAACACAGTCAAGCACAAGCCAGAAGTTTGTGAGAAGAGCGCCTGACAGCATACACCAGAAATTATTTACGGACAAAAGGACTGCCGCCGCAAAGATCACGAACCAGGACAGCACAGATACCATATTGGCAGTCCAGCCCGTATTGATAAAGATATACGTGATCGGGAAGGACGCTTTTCTAACCCACAGCTGCACCCACAAGGAGCTTCGGCTGTTTTTCTTTTTTGTCAGCGACTGCTTTATTTCCTTATAAGAATATTTCGTCATTACAATACCCTTCATTCCTTTTTTCACAAAACTTCCTTATAGATGTTCCACATCTCGTTCAATGCGTTATTGATCTCAAAAGGTTCAACTGCCTTAAGGCAGTTTTCCCTCATGCTTTCTCTCAGAGTGCTGTCTTTACAAAGCTTTTCTATTGCATCTGCAAAGGCACGCGCATCCTCGGGGTCACAGGCATAGCCTGTTTTTCCGTCTATTACGTAGTCAAGTATTCCGTGAACGTTTGAGGACACAAGAGGAACGCCTGCCGCCATTGCCTCGATTCCCGCAAGGCCAAGTCCCTCAATCCTTGAGGGGAATGCGCTTATATCTGCAGTATTGCAAAGCTCGGGAATATCCTTTCTGAATCCGAGGAAGATCACACGGTCACCGATCCCAAGCTTATCTGCCATATCACAAAGATACTCTCGCAAAGGTCCTTTGCCGCAGATAACGTAATATATATCCTTTCGATCAAGAAGTCCGAGCGCTTTGATTATGACCTCGTGATTCTTTCTCTCGATCATTTCTCCCACTGAAAGCAGCATTACCGCATCCTCAGGGACACCTATCTGCTTTTTATACTCAGCTTTATTAACGACGGTGTTTCTGATCCTGTTGATATCAACACCAACGCTTGGGATATACCGAACGTTTTTTGCGCTGAAGGTTTTTGCTCTGTTATAATCCTCTTTATTTATGGTGACGATATAATCACAAAAATGGGAAAGAAATCTTTCAACCGGATAATACATTATCCAGTTTTTCTTCGGAGATGCATTATGAAAATGGAAGCCGTGACAGGTATACATCACCACGGTACCCTTTTTCCTTGTCTTTACAGCAGCAAGGCGCGTCATCATGGATGCTGCGGGAGTATGGCAATGTATAAGATCAAAATACGTGCCGTTTATCACATTTGAAAGCTCCTTGAACGCCCGTACATTTCTCTTTCCGAAGGGGCTTCTGTCAAAGCATATATTATGAAGCACCACACCATCGTTACATAGCTTCTGAATATACGTCTTCGTTCTTTCCTCATCGGTATCGAGCATATATTCAAAGTCGCACGCTATATGTACCTCACAGCCAAGAGTCGAGCGGAGGAAATCCACGTTCTCTTTATTGAACCACTCTATAAATGAAATTACGCTGGCAACTATGAGAACTCTTTTCACTGTGATCCCCCCTAATGTTTTGAAACTGTTTCAAGTAATCTTTCTGCTTCTGAAAGCATCTCTTTATGATAATCCTTATCTATCGCATCTTTTCTGAGAAGATAATCTCCCAAGTCCTCAGCAGTATCAAAGCCCTCCTCAGAGATATCCTCTCTTCTGAACACCTTGATGACCGTGAGAAGTATTATCCTTAGGTCACCTACAAACGTGACGCTTTCAATATATTCAAGATCTATGCTGAGCTTTTTCTCCCAGGTGATCGCATTCCGTCCGCTGACCTGAGCAAGACCTGTAAGACCGGGAGTAGCTGTATGTCTTTTTCTTTCAAGCTCGGTCATAAACACCATATCGCGGACAAGCTGAGGCCTCGGACCGACGATAGACATATCCCCCTTGAGGATATTCCAAAGCTCGGGAAGCTCATCAAGAGAAGTGCTTCTCAGCATCTTTCCGTATCTTGTCAGGCGCTTATCGTCGGGAAGGAGATTCCCTTCCTTATCTTTCTCGCAGGTCATTGTGCGTAGCTTAACAAGATTGAAAATCTTTTCTTTTCCTGTTTTCGGGTCTATCTTGCCGGGGCGGGGCTGAACGAAAAAGGGATTTCCCTTCATTGCTATCCATCCGACGATAATGAGAACCAAAAGAACGGGAGAAAGTACGAGCAACGCAAAAAACGACAGCACTATATCAAGAAATCTTTTAAAAAATCTCTTATACATATGTAACCTCAAAAGCAGCTTTTGATTATGTTTATTACGTATTCCTGCTCTTCCTCTGTCATCTTGATGTCAGAGGGCAGGCAAATTCCTCTTGCAAATATCTCTTCATTTACAGGATTTTCTTCGGTACTTACAAAGTCGTATCCCTCGAATACAGGCTGCATATGCATAGGCTTCCAGATGGGACGAGCCTCAACGTTATTCTCAGAAAGCTTATCCATTATCTTAAATGGATCAACGCTACACTCGCAATCTACCGTAAAGCAGGAAAGCCAGAAGTTAGGCTTTGAATCTGCAAGATAGGGATTCATCTTTACGGGAAGGTCTGCAAATGCCCTCTCGTATCTTCTGTATATCTCTTCCTTTTTCGCTCTGTGCTCCTCAAGATGGAGAAGCTGACCGCGGCCGATACCTGCAACAACGTTTGACATACGGTAGTTATAGCCTATCTCCTCGTGCTGATACCAGGGGAAATTCTCTCTTGCCTGAGTTGCCCAGAAGAGAGCCTTCTTTCTTGCCTCGGGATCATCGCAGAGGATCATTCCTCCGCCGCTTGTTGTTATTATCTTATTACCGTTAAAGGAGAGAACTCCGTATTTACCGAACGTTCCGCACTTCTTGCCCTTATATTCTGCACTAAGAGCCTCTGCCGCGTCCTCGATAAGCACTGCGTTATGCTTTTCGCAGATGGCGATTATCTCATCCATTTTTGAGGGTGTGCCGTAAAGATGGGCAAGCATTACTGCCTTTGCATCGGGATATTTTTCGAATGCCTTTTCAAGAGCTGCGGGATCCATATTCCAGGTCTCTCTCTCGGAATCAATGAACACGGGAACGGCACCCTCATAGGTAACGGGATTTACCGTTGCCGCAAAGGTCATATCGGAGCAAAGAACTATATCTCCTCTGCTCACACCTGCAAGCTTTACTGCAAGGTGCAGAGCTGCGGTTCCGGCGTTCAGGCAAAGAGAATGATACTTCTTCTCGCCGCCTGCATTTATATATGCATCCATCTCAGCCTCAAAGCTATCGCAATTAAAGCCGAGGGGCGCTATCCAGTTTTTTTCAAAGGCCTCATTGATGAAGCCAATTTCCTCGCCGTGCATCGTAGGCGTGGATAAAGGTATTCTATTTTCCACTGCTTTATCATCTCCGTATTTTTAACAACTAAATATATGTCCTAACTGATACTCCCCTTGAGAAAGAGTCACTATCATCTGTTTCAGTTGAATTCCATTTCATAGAAAGTGCTTCCAATTTCTCGATTTTATCAGGCTCAAGTTTTCCGTTTTTATAGGATTGTCTTTGTGAATATATCCAGATACCCAAAGAATATCCGTTAGGTCTTACATACCTCTTTGAAACATCAAGATTTCCATATTCTTGAAAATGCTCTATGGCTTGTTCGTAACCCCGCATCCATTTCTCCGCATTAGTACTCCAACACATACCAATTTTTTCAAGCATTGAAATCTTTTCGGTGCTAAGCTTTGCTTTTTTATACTTTGTCTTTTGATTGGATATCCATGACCCTAATTTGAATCCATCGTCTGTAACATATTGGATATTTACAAGAAGATTTTTGTGCTGCAAATAATAATTTTTAGCATATTCGTAGGAAGTCATCCACAAAGCTTCCATAGGATCCCAAACTATCCCCAACGCTTCGAGCCGAGATATTTGACTTTCTGTTAACTTATTATTCTTATACTTTCTACGCTGATTTGAGATCCATGCACCTAATGCAAAACCATCGCTTGATAAATATTCAGCCGGCACGTTTATATTTCCAAACTCCGTTTTATATTCGTAAGAATACTTATACCCTTCTTCCCATCGACTAATATCTCGATTCCAAGACATTCCTATTTTCTCAAGAAGCTCAATTTTTTCTTTGTCCAGCTTACCTTTGGAATAATTATTTCTTTGTGTAGACACCCAAGTTCCGAGTGCTTCTCCACTTTCAGTTTCATAGCTTGCATTGACATTCAAGTCACCGTGGGTTTTATAGTATTTTTCTGCTATGCCATAGAAATTCATCCAGTTTCTATGTATAACAGATGACCATTTAACACCAATTCTTTCAAGCTGTTCTATTTTTTCTTCAGGGAGGATACCCGCATTATATTTGCTTCTTATTGAACGATACCACGTACCCAAGTGAACACCTTCTGCGGTTATATACCCCGCCGGAATATCGAGATTACCAAATTTTTCGTAATACTCTTTAGCATCAGCTATTCTCAAATTCCAGGTATCTTCGATCTCCCATATCATTCCAAGACTTTCGAGACGTTCAAAATATTCTTTTGACAGCTGACTTCTTCTATAGTTCTGCCTTTGCTTTATTAACCACAAGCCAAGCTTTGAGCGGCTGTCCGTCAGGGCAAGGTTGCCATTTTTGTTATAGTATTCCTTTGCGAGAGCATAGCCCTCCTCCCAAAGACGCTGATGATAATTAAGCCAGCTCATACCAACAGAAGTGAGTTTTTCAACTTTCTCCTCTGACAGCTCGCCATTTTTATAGGCCACTCTCTGGGAAACTACCCACTGACCAAGCTTGTATCCCTCTTCGGTCTCATAGTTTTGAAGCGGCAAGAGGTCACCGTGGCTTTCATAATACTTTTTCGCTTCTTCATACATGCAATCCCAGGAAGCGCCGAGCGTTCTCTCAAGCTCTTCAAAAAGAACTCTGCAATTCTGTACTTCATCTATTATCCTGAAGCTTTCATTAACAACGAATTGCTCCTCGCCTATAAAGTTGTAGTACGTAACGACCTCGCGCATCTCTTCCTGGATATCGGAGATGCTATACAGATTCTCAATATTGTTTACAATATCAAGAATCACTGCACTTTGTCTCTTACCTGCACACAAGGCTCGGCCGATCTGCTGCTTGAAAACGATCGGAGATACTGTGGGTCTGAAAAGAATAACACCGGAAACATCTTCCACGTGAACGCCCTCGTTGAGCATATCTATACAGAACAGTAGCTTTAAGTGCTCACTGTTATCAGCTTTGAACCGTTTGAAAGCCTTGCTTGTTTCCGGGTCACTGGAATACGCAGAGTAAATATGGTAGTCAGGATCAATACCACCGAACCATTCATCGGCATGACTGATCATTTCTCTCATATGCTCTGCATTTGCACAAAAAACGATATACTTGCCAAAGGTATCTGTGATGTGCTTTTTAAAGACAACATCAAGCCCCTCAGACATTTCAATTGCCCTTCTTAATGCCTCGATATAACGCTCTCCGGCATCCCTGACAGCCTTAGTTTTGGCATTTTTTACTCTACGCTCATACTCTTCCAGCTTCTTATCGTATGAATAGTAGGCAGTAACGTAAATTGGTGGATTTAGTATTCCTCTGACGATAGCCTCTCCCAACGTCATCTCAGAAGCCACATTGCCGTCAAAAAGCTCATCAGCCATATTGCGCTGATTATCAAGGTATCTGATCGCTGTAGCTGAGAGACCGAGAACCGGTGCCTTTGGATAAAGCTTCAGTAACTGCTGGACACCTTTTCCCCAAAACTCCGCACCGCAACGGTGAAATTCATCAATTACGATATGATCAGGGCGAATGAGAGCCATCTCATCCTCGCTCATGAGCATAAGCTTGGAATACGTAAAAAACTTAATGTTCTGAGGTACGCTGCCGCCTGTTACTTTTGACAGATTCTCAAGCTGAGTCTGAAAGATGTATTCAGAAGGGGAGAGCCAGCAAACAGTATCCTCGGGATAGTCCTCACACAGCTTAAATGCAATAAAGGATTTCCCCGTACCTGTAGGATGTATGATGGCCGCTTTACCGGTCTCTGCAAGCATTTCCAATGCTATTTCATACGCATCGGAATTGTGCTTAAACAGTTCGATCTTCATAAAGCGCCCCCTCTCCATCAATATCACACATCAATACAACATAATTTGAATTATGTATACAAATCAAACGTAATATGCGTTTGTCACATACCTACACGTATACGATTATACTACTAATCTACAAAAAAATCAATTGTTTGATATAAATAATTAATACACGATTATAATTTCATTATATAGCACAACAAAAAACCTTTCAGCTTAATTTTTTTAACCGAAAGGTACTTTTGTTGTGCTATTTTTTGTTATTTACTGTGTTCTTATTTGGCTTTTCATTAAGTCCTGAAACATAATTCAAATTATGATGTCTTCTCCTCCTCAAAATGCTATACTATCATTCCCATTTTTTCCATCATTTGACGGTGCTCTGCACCTGTCGTTACAATATAGATTCTGGTGGTATTAATACTGCTGTGACCAAGGATATCTGCAAGCTTTGCGATATCCTTTTCTAATTTATAAAACGTTCTTGCAAACAGATGTCTTAAATTGTGAGGAAATACCTTTTTCTCAGAAACCTTTGCGTATTTACAAAGGGCTTTCATTTCTCGCCAAACCGCAGTTCTTGACAGAGCCTTTCCTTTACTTGTCAAAAATATTTCTCCGTAATATATACCCACTTCCTTGGCATATTTCAGAAGCTTGTTCTTTAACTTATTTACAATGAAGATAACTCTTGTTTTGCCCTTGCATTTTACATTTATCGCTCCGTTGCGAATTCCCTCCACGGTTATGTAGCTTAGTTCACCGATCCGTATTCCTGTTGCACAAATGGTTTGCAAGATCAATGCTAACCGTTTGTTTCCTCGCTCTCGAGCTGTGTTAACAAGGCGGATGTATTCCTCTTTTGTCAGCTCTAAGCTCTCGGGATAATACATTTGACGTTGGATCTTAAACTGCTTCACACAGCAATCGTACCAACCAAGGTAATGAAAAAAAGAGCTTAGGGCAGCAAGCATTGAATTCGAGCTTGTATCACAAAAATTGTCAGAAAGATAATTTTTATATTCAAGCACCAGGCATCTGTCTACAGGTCTGCTTTTTGCAAAACACATAAACTTACGAACATCTCTTATGTATTTTTCAATGGTGTTTTTGCTCTTTTCATCTTCATATAAGCGTTCCTTAAATAAGCATATCATTTCTTCGTTGATGATTCTCTCCATTTTTCCGGCTCCTTTGGTATTTAATAATAGTTTATTATACATAAATATCACAAAGAATTAAAGCCGTGACCTAAAGAGTAGTCCTCTTCCGTATACATAACGAAATAAATAATAAGCTTGTGCAAAACTATTTCAAAACTTTTTATACATTTTTTGTTAAAAATCCAAAGCCCCTTGAGTATTTGTCAGAAAATATAAAAATCACAAAAAGTACTG
Source organism: Clostridia bacterium (assembly GCA_017416205.1). Classification (GTDB taxonomy): domain Bacteria; phylum Bacillota; class Clostridia; order Oscillospirales; family CAG-272; genus Avispirillum. Next base: position 17,275 of record JAFQDC010000099.1, read on the forward strand.
CAAATTGATTTAACAAGCACTGCCGGGAGACAGAAAAGTTGTCCCACCGGCACTTCAGGGGATAAGATCCCCTATGACCCCGTCCTAATAAATGACCAAATCCGTATTTTATTTATTAGGTTGATCTTTGATCAATCGCTCGCTTTTCAGCTCACTTCAGGGTTTGTTTTAAAACAAAATAGATATCAAATTGGACTGCTCTACAATGCAAATTTCAAATAAAATTTCAGTAAAATCATTCATATCCACTCACTGTTTTAAAGAAAAAACGATGCAGAACTTAAGCTCAAAGCTGTTCTGCATCGCTTCTTTTTTATTTAAAAATTGTTGTGTTAAAAGAGAAAATTAGAGCTGGTATGCTGCGATTTAAATTACTCAACACGCTCAAAATGACCTTATTAACACAATTAAAATCAAATGATTCTTCCCGTGGATGTGCCTCTTGATTTCTTCTGACCACGCTTTTTTCCGACTCCCGTAACGACTCTGTCATATGCAGTTTCGTAAATGTCTGTGTATCCAAGCTCTTTGACGATCTCCTTGATACCGATCTCAAATGCTTTGGGTGCGATGTCTACAAGGTCTTCACCGGAACGGTATTTGAGAATGTTCATAGCCTCAATATCAACCTTGCGAAGGTAGTAGGTTGCACGGTGAAGCAAGTCGGGTCGTGCGCTGTAATAAGCAATAAAACTCTCAATATCGGAGAAATGATGCTCTGGTGCATTATCGATCATAGCTTCATTTTCGATAATACTGTATACACTTTTCTTGTTGTATACGGGCTTCTCTTTTGCGATGTAATAACGCTCAAAATAAAGAGCATCCTCTACTTCGTACTCACCTTTGACAGTAATCGAACATACAGAATCCATCCAATAATCTGCCTCATTGTGCTGCTGAAAACGGAACAGTGCGTCCTTTGTAGAACCGACGTAGAGGAGTCTTCCATCCTCATCGTAATAGAAATAAACGTACATATTTATTTCCTCCTTATGTTGAAATATTCAAACATTGTGCAGATAAAGAACCCACACCGGAGGAAACAACCGTACCAATATAACTAACTACTACTTGAAAAAATTCACGTAATAAGTTATACTTAAAAAGGTACGGAATATCCGTTGTGTAGGTGCCAACTCACCTGCGCAGGTATGAGAGAGTTGCCGCTCTCTCATACTGCCTTGTTTGTAAATATATTATAGCATATAGGTTAGCCTATATCAAGTGCTTTTTGAAATTTTACAAAATATCTTTGAATTTTTAGAGGGCAGCAAACATGAAACCATCAGAAGCTCAAAAGAAAGCAACAAAGAAATATCACGATTCTTTAGATCAAATTAACATACGCGTACCAAAAGGCGACAAGAAAATCATAAGTGATCATGCTTCCTCTCAAGGAGAATCTATAACAGTTTTCATCCGCCGCGCCATAGCTGAAGCAATGGAAAGGGATAAACAAAAATAAATAATTATAAACGATGCAGAACAGATTTAGCTTAAGTTTTGCATCGCTTTTTGTTTGCATATTGTGTTGTTTTATTGATTTTTTCCTCCTAATCTTATCAAAAATTAAACTCTATTTTGTTGTAAAACAAACCCTTAAGCGAGCTGAAAAGCGAGTGATTGATCAAGGATCAACCTAATAAAAATACATGAATATGCTTTTTTATCAGGCGGGGTAATAGGGGATTTTATCCCCTGGAGTGCCGACGACCATACTTTGTATGGCGGGAGGCAGTGCTTGGTAAATACAAAAGGTGCATTTTTGCACATATAAGTGGTCAAAGGAGTGCAGATATATAAAAAGCGAAATTCTGCATATTTATCCATACCAGTATTTCGAAATAATAGAAAATTATTGTCTTTTATTCTTCAAACAAAAATTGAATTTTTTAAATTTAGTATTGACATTCGTTTTTTCTAGTGATAGAATCCAAGTACAAACACTAGTGTTAATCACCGGTAAAAAGTAGCGCTACCGAGGGCGCCGGGAAGATGACATGTTTTAACGTTATAAGTGGAAGCCTCCGATTGCGAAGGAGTAGGTCCCCCAGAAAGCTCTACTGTTTTTAGTAACAGGCGCGGTGCTGCTGCCGAGACAGGGCGCGAGAAATATGGTTGTAGGGATCAGCAATCAGCTAGTGGATACGGAGTGGTCGATCCAGCCACTTCGGTAAGTGCGACAGTATGTTGTGCTTTGCCCCTTTTTAACCGAAGGGGATATTTGTACATATTTGACAACTCAATAATGAAATCGAGACTGATCAAAGGGATATTCCCCCTTGAGCAGTCTTTTTTTATTTTTAAAACAAAGGAGGTAATAAACCAGGCAACAATTGAGTCTTTCTGTCTCGTAGAAAGAAACGATCAGTATCCTCATAGATACACTTACGAGAAATAACATTAGAAAGGTTGCGATATTAAATCAATCGAAATTTATTATTCATTATTTGTTCTCTCGCAGTAGTTCGAGTATAGAACAAATAACGTAACATTTTCTCACAAGGTTATGAATACATATGAAACTACAAGAAATTCTATTCATACCGAGAAAGGGTTATGTTTTATGAAAACTTTTAAGACCGAAGTTCACAGGCACATTTCTCGAGGTCAAACGATTTATGTTGAGAGTGTAACCCCGCAGTTGCGCGAGAACGAAATTAATGATGCTCGCAAAAAAATCGAGCACCAGCTTTTTGAAGTTTTTTCAAGATATATGTAGCTTATTTCAAAACAATGGGGCTGTTAACTATAACAATCAATAGTTATCAGCCCTAGCTACTATCTATTTTGAGGGAGAAATAAATGTCATATGATATAATTTATGCACGTCAGTCTGTCATTAAGGATGACAGCGTTTCTGTTGAGAGTCAGATCGAGGCGTGCAAAAAAGAAGTTACTGACAATAACTATAAAGTATATACGGACAAGGGGTACAGCGGAAAAAACATTCTGAGACCCGACTTCCAGGAAATGATGCGAGACATAGAGTCCGGAAACGTTCGCAGGGTCATAGTCTACCGTCTTGACCGTATAAGCCGTTCTGTTCTTGATTTTGCAAACATTATGGAGGTACTTGAAAAACATAACGTCTGCTTTGTAAGCACAACAGAAAAGTTTGACACAAGCACACCGATAGGTAATGCTATGCTTATGATCGTAATGGTTTTCGCCGAGCTTGAACGCAAAACTATACAGCAGCGTGTAGTAGATGCCTATTCATCGAGAAGCAAACGTGGCTTCTATATGGGAGGCAGAGTTCCGTTTGGCTTTGAGCTATGTGCAACTGTGATAGACGGTATTCGAACAAAGATGTATAAAAGAGTTGACTCTGAGGCAGAGATCATTAACCTTATTTATACTCTTTATTCTGATCCACAGACATCTCTGGGTGATGTTATGCGATACTTGGTATCACACGGTATATATAATCGTAACGGTAAGCCGTTTAACCGAAGCCGATTGCGCGATGTTATTATAAATCCGGTATACGTAAAAGCAGACTATATGCTCTATGATTTTTTCAAAGCACAGGGAACGGAAATTGTCAATATACCGGAAGATTTTGTTGGAACCAACGGTGCATATCTCTATTCCGGAGATGATAAAAAGCGTAAGACTGTGACCTTAAAAGGTCACACACTTGTTATCGCACCTCACGAAGGAATAGTTGATTCAAAAACTTGGATCAAGTGTCGTTCAAAATGTCTCGAAAACCAGAGCGTTGCCAAACCTACAAAGGCCAAAGCAACCTGGCTTGCAGGCAAAATCAAATGCGCCAACTGTGGATACGCTTTGACAGCAAAAATTTGCAAGTGCAAAACCAAGGCTGACAACAGATATTATCTGTGTAACAACAAGTATAACGGAAGCGGCTGCAGCTTCGGATCACTTGATGCAGATATGGTTGATGAAATCGTATTTAAAGAAATGCAGAAGAAATTAGAAGAATTCGCCACGCTTTCTAAAGGAGTCGAAGAGAGAGAAAACCTACAGACCATCAAACTAAAGAATCGCATTGATTCCATCGATAAGGAAATAGCATCACTGATCGAAAGAATTAAAGATGCTAACGAAATTGTTATGGATTACATAAACAAGCGGGTTGCTGAACTGGATACGGAAAAGTGCGAATTGTATTCACAGATCTCACGTATCAATCATACGCCCAAGAGCAATGTAGACGAACTCAGCAATTATATGGAGCATTGGGATGAGCTTTCCGTGAGTGATAAGATCACTGTTGTGGATTGTTTGATCGAACGCATTTCAGCCTCTAAGGAAAAGATTGAGATCAGGTGGAAGATCTAGTTTTTTCGCTGTAAAAGAGCATTCCACATTGATTGTATTGGTGAAGCACTCCGTATCGCCCAGGATAAGGCTGATGAAAAGAACTTCTACGGCTGGAATCCCGCGTTTGATAAAAAGCATTAAGATAATGCCACTTAACGTATAATCTCACTGCTATCCTAAATTATTATCCCCCGCAACCCAATAATGGGTTGCGGGGGAATTTTGTGTTGTTATTCAGATTGTAAGATACTCTTTAGATAAACAAATATGTACCTTTAAAAATAAATCCGCACGCTATCGCAGTATTCATTGATGCCACATTTGTTTTTGAACAGCTATAACAATAGGTTACGTCTTCTGATACAGCGCATATTGCATTAAGCAAACGTTTAGCATATCCTTTCTTTCGTTCTGCTCTGTTTACATAAATGTTAACTGTTGCAAGACCCATATTCTTTTGTTCAAATGATTGAACAAATCCAATTAATCTATTTTCTTCAAACAATCCAAGATTTACGGTGTTTGGATCGTTCATAAAATCGTTATAATAAGTCACAAAGTCATTTGCTATGTTTTTGCCTATTTGATTGTCCTCTGCATCATATGCGCAACAAGCTTTAACTTGGTCTATATCATCAACAGTAAGCTTTCTGATAGCCGGGTCATTATAAGGTTGATACTCCCTTGAAAGCTTATATGCCCCCCTCTTATCAGTTAATTCTTCGGGAATATTGCTCAAAGTAAGAACCATAAGCTTTTCCTTATCCAAATTCATAACTGCCTTTACTTCCTGTATTGCCGAAATAACATCCGATTCATTGCTAAGAGCATGTATATGCCAATCAGAATCAGCCTTTATGACAAGACAATTAAATGAAACAAAAGCTTCAATACTGCATCTGCCGGAAAAATTGTCATAGTAAACAGACGCTTGTTCCTGTGAAACATACTTAGCATCAGAATTTAAGAACATTTCCTTTGCTTCACCCAGTGATATCTGAACCATTATTATATCCTCGTTACTTTTTTTATAGATTATATCATACTAATAACTCAAATTCAACCGTATATCGTCCCTTATACATTAATCGTTCCTCGTATGAATATACTTCATTAGTTTATCATTCGCGGGGGATATATGAATCGCGCTAAAAAATATTTTATAAATGCCTTACTGCTTTCCTGTGTTACAGTAATTATGCGTGGAGTATCAGTCAGCTTCAACGCTTACGTTACACAAAAAATAGGTAGTGAGGCCATCGGTCTTTTTACTTTGGTTATGAGTGTTTACGGACTTGCAGTTACCCTTGCCTCCTCCGGAGTAAATCTTGCGGCGGTAAGAATGACGGCTGAATGTCTTGCCACTTGCGAGGATATGGGAGCTTCTGAGAAAACACTTAAACGGTCGCTTCGCCGTGAAATGAGAGGATGCCTGGTGTACAGCACTCTTTTCGGTGTTTTCGCTTCCCTATTGTTATATATTCTTTCGCGTATCATAGGAACTTATATTCTTTGCGATGAACGAACTATTCTTTCACTTAAGGTCCTTTCCTTTGCTCTCTTTCCCATATCTGTTACAAGCGCACTTGCCGGTTATTTTACAGGCCTCAGAAAGATATATAAAAATGCCTGTATTTCCCTTGCTGAGCAATTCGTAAAGATATTTATCACCTCATGCGCTTTAATGACTATTGCACCAAAGGGCATAGAATACGCCTGTCTTTCCGTAGTGGGAGGAAGCGCAATATCTGAGGGCGCTTCCCTGCTTCTTTCGTTCATCCTATATCTTACAGACAAGAACAAATCTGAAGGCAAAATCAGAGATATTCCCAAAGGCAGAAAGTCACCTTTGACTCGCGCTTTTGAAATAGCATTTCCCGTTGCTCTTGGTTCTTACGTGCGTCAAGGCCTGCTTTGCGCTGAGCATATAGCCATTCCCGCAGGTCTGCGCCGCTTCGGTGCAGGAGGATCAGCTGCTCTGAGTGCCTACGGAACGCTTCAGGCTATGGCTTTTCCGTTGATATTCTTTCCCTCATCAGTTATCGGTGCGTTTGCTTCCCTTCTCATCCCCGAGCTTACGGAATGCGCGTCTCTCGGATATCATCAAAGAGTACGGCGAATTTCTGAAAAGGTCGTACGCTTTACTTTAATTTTCTCGATTGGCTGTGCCGGGCTGTTCTTTGCTTTTGGTGAGGATATGGGAAAAAGTATCTATTCAAGCGGTGAGGCGGGAAAATACATTTTTGCCTTTGCACCGCTCGTCCCCATAATGTATCTCGATACGGCAGTAGACTCAGTCTTAAAAGGACTTGGCAAGCAGGTCTACTGTATGAAAGTAAATATTATTGATGCAACTCTGAGTCTTATACTGGTTCTGATACTTGTTCCATTGTTCGGCACGTGGGGATACATTGTTTGTGTATATTTAGCAGAAATACTTAATGCGACTCTCAGCATTGGAAAAATGCTGACAACAACAAGGATTAATATTTCCCCCTTTTGGATAATCAAGCCGGTTATAGGAATTCTTCTGTCCACCATGCTTATACGTATCCTAACTTCATTTTTCCCTCTGTTTGACACAACAAGCGTTAAATTGGTATTAAGTATTTTTATATATTTAGTATTTATTATCCCAAAAGCTGCTTTTATTCGAAAAAAATCGTACAAAAGGGAGAAAGCAACAATTACCCCTTGAAATTTTCCGTCAAATGGTATAATATATATTGTGGTTTTTTGGGAATATTTCACAGTGAGCAGAGGTTAAAATGTTTACTAAAAATAAGAATAAAAAGAAAAAAGAAATCGATCTTTTAAACGGTCCTATTCTTCCTAAAATTGTATCATACAGCCTTGTTATCATGGTTACAAACCTGATGCAAATGCTTTTCAATACTGCCGACATGGTAATCGTCGGAAAATTTGCCGGAAATGAATGTCTCGGTGCCGTTGGTGCAACCAGCGCACTTGTAGCACTGTTTCTCAGCCTTTTCACAGGATTTGCCGTTGGTGTCAGCGTTATTACTACCCACACAATAGGTGCCGGAGACATGAAGGGCTTCAAGGAAACAGTTACTACTTCCTTTTCCCTTTCTATCCTTCTCGGCGCTATTCTTTCTGCACTCGGATTTATTTTTGCAAAATATGCGCTGATGCTTATGGGTACTCCCGAGGATCTCCTTCCTCTTGCTACCACATATCTTCGCATATACTTCCTCTGTATGCTCCCACAGATGTTCTTTACATATATGGCATCCGTTCTCCGTTCTCTCGGAAACACAAAGACACCTATGTATATGCTTATGGTAGCCGGTGTTGTCAACATTCTTTTCAACCTCATATTCGTTATAGTATTTAAGATGAACGTTGACGGTGTTGCACTTGCTACAGTTATCTCCCAGTATGTTTCTGCAGGACTTCTTCTTTGGCATATGATGAAGACTGATGCGGTTTATAAAATTGAAAAGATAGAATTCAAATTCTACAAGGATAAGCTTTCAAAGATCGTTCGTATCGGAATTCCCAATGCTATACACGGTGTTGTAATCTCCATTTCCAACGTATTTATTCAGTCTGCGCTTAATACCTTCCCCAGCATCGCAGTAACAGGTTCATCTGCTGCTGCAAATATTGAGACCTACGTTTACCACATTCAGTCAAGCTTCCATCAGGCGGGCCTCACATTTGTAGGTCAGAACTACGGTGCAGGAAAGTTTGACCGTATCAAAAAAACACAGCGCTGCTGTTATTTCCTCGTTATCTCTCTCGGTCTTTCCTTTGGTATACTGGCTTATATATTTGGAGAGCCTCTTCTCGGCATATATATCAACCAGGGTCCCGGATATGAAGAAGCAGTTGCCTACGGTATGGAAAGAATGCTCTGCATCTGTGTTCCCTACTTCCTCTGCGGTATTATCGAGGTTCAGACAGGTCTCCTCTGTGGTCTCGGAAAGTCAGTTTCTCCCTCTGTTATCACAGTATTCGGCTTCTGTGCCGTAAGACTTATCTGGATAGCTACTGTATTTGAAAAATTCCACAGCCTTACAGTACTTTATGCCTGCTACCCTGTTTCCTGGCTCATCTCAATGATCCTTCTCTATTTCGTATATCTCAGAGCTAAGAAACAGCTCTTCCCCAAGCACTACAAGCAGATAAAGGTGCGTTCAAAAAGCACAGAAGCAGAAGCATAATTAGCATAAAAAACAAGTTCAACTTTGACAAGTTGAACTTGTTTTTTTATTATCTCAGCCAAATAATGTTTTTATCTGACAGGAAATTACTGAGGCTGTAGCAAACAAGGACACGATCCACATTCTCCTCAACACAAAGCTCGGAAACCGGCTTCTTATAGTATCTCAGATCCACGAGTATAACGTTCTCATAGGACTCACTGAGAAATCCACCAAGACAGTTTGTATATGAATCCCTTACAACCAATAATGTCTCTTTATTCAACGCATCGGGGTTATTGATCCTCACAATAGAATGGTTACCGTCAAGGAATACAGTATACTTATCTGTTTCTTTAAGTCTATCTCTATAGAACACACCTGAATTGGACTTATCGCTTTCACCGTTTGTTACGGTGATATTTTCACTGCCGTGCCAAAACTCAAGGTTTTCAGGTTTCGTAAGCCAAAGAGCAGCTCTTGAATAGGTTGATCCGTAAAAATCCGCAACAGGTTCTATTTCAAAATCAGATTCTTCTCTGTACTCTGTATTTATGGACTCCATATATGACTTATATGCAAGGTAGGCTCCCTTGCTTGTCCAGTGATGGTCTGTGTTATAGTACAATTCAGGATCATCAAACAGCTCACGAACATCAATAGTGTCTATATTGCTGTCAAGCATTCCGTATATTTTTTCAATATATGATTCATCATTATAAACCTTTGAAGCGCCAAAAATATCGTTTCTGGAAGCCCAGCCAGCAGAAGGAACAACCATCATATCAATGGAAACATCATTATTTTGTGCAAAGGTATTTATCGCATTTATGCTTTTATCAACGTCAGCTTGACTCCATTCACAGGGTGCTTCAACAAGAGAACCGTTCTTGGTCACATATATATCATCGGCTGCCTGTCGTCCGGTGAATAGCTCAAAATAAGAATTAAGCCCCACAAAGAAATCCCTTGCAGGCATATGGTCTGCAAGATACGTTTCTATTTCATTTCCAAACTCGCCGCTTAGAATACTTTCCTTTGTTATTTCAGGAGAAGAGGCAAGAAATCTTTTTTCAAGCACAGAAAACTCGTTCTTAGGTAATACAAAGTACAACACGAACATTACCGCAAGGAAAGCGCAAAATGCAAATGTAATAATTATTTTGTCTATTTTATTTTTCATGCAAATTGACCTCCTGTCAGAATCTGAAATAAATAAAGGGATTATAGCTCTGACTTGCAAGAGCAGCAACACAAAGAGTAAGCAAAACCGCGCATACGATTATAGTACCATATCTGATAAACGGTGATTCTTTATGCTTTGAAATAAGCCTTTTCATCAAAGGCGTTGCTGCAAACATACTTATGACGAGTATAGGCAAATAAGCAAGCATAACAGCCCCTGTATCGTGACCTGTAGATGCAGGAGTGAAAAGCTTTGAAATAAATTTCCACAAAGCCTGAGTATCTTCAAAATAGAACAGGACCCAGCCCAGCATCACAGCCAAAACAGAATAAACATGGCATACAAAAGCAGGCATCTTCTTCAATACTTTTAGAAGCACAGCCTTTTCGATAATGAGTAATATTCCGTAATAGACACCCCACAGGACAAAATTCCAGCTTGCTCCGTGCCAAAGACCCGTCAGTGCCCAAACGATAAGTATATTAACGATCTGCCTTGCCAGACCCTTTCTGTTTCCGCCAAGAGGAATATAGACATACTCTTTGAACCAGGTTGAAAGGCTTATATGCCATCTTCTCCAGAATTCAGTTATACTCTTGGAAATATATGGATAGTTGAAGTTTTCAAGGAACTCAAATCCAAACATTCTGCCAAGACCTCTTGCCATATCCGAATATCCCGAGAAATCAAAGTAGATCTGAAGGGAGTATGCAGCAATTCCCATCCAGGATGCCAGCGTGCCGTTTTCGACAGAAAGAACATTCCAGAGATTTCCCATGGGATTTGCAAGAAGAACCTTTTTAGACAGACCTATAATGAAAAGCGAAACACCGGAAGAAAAATCGTCAAGGTTCTCTTTCCTCTGTTCAAGCTGTTCAGCAACGTCTCCGTAACGCACGATAGGACCTGCGATGAGCTGTGGAAACAGAGTAACGTAAGTTCCCAGTGTTGCAGGATTCTTCTGAAAAGGAGCGTCATTACGGTACACGTCTATAATATAGCTCATAGACTGAAATATATAAAACGAAATACCAATGGGCAAAGTTATTTCAGGTACTTCTATTGCCGAAAACAAAGGAATGAGCTTTATCTGATCCACAATAAATGAAGTATATTTAAAGAATCCGAGCAGAAGAAGATTGGCAGCTATACCTATAATTAAGACAGCTTTTGCCGATTTATTTTTTCTCTGTCTGTCATGGATAAGAACTCCGAATACGTAGTCCATAAGTATTGTGAATACCATAAGAATAAGATACACGGGTTCGCCCCAACCGTAGAATACAAGGCTGAATATAAGAAGCACGGGATTCTTAAACGGCCGCGGCAATACATAGTATAACAACAATACTATAGGAAGATATACAAACAAAAACACATTACTTGAAAAAAGCATGATGTCTCCTTTTATCACTAAACAAATGCCGAACCATGACAGATCCGGCATTTGCTATATAACATTAATTATTTTCCGAAAGCTCCGTTAACGATCTTTTCAAGCTCATCAACATCAGGAGAAACGAGAAGTGCAAAATAGTTACCAACCGTTACGATTTTGGCCTTCTGAACGACTTCATACTGCACGGGAGAATACGTTATGCTCTCCTCCCCCTTTGCCTCCAAGCGCTTGTCTGCAAGGTCTGAGATTGTTTTAAGTGCATCTTCATCAACTGCCTCAATAAGCCAGATCTCATCGGTAAGAAGGCTATCGCCGCAAATGTACACAAGACTCTTCTTGCAATCCTCAGCCTTGATGCCGCAATAATTAAGCATCATATCTGAATCGAGTGATATCATTTCAGGCATTACTTTTGCACAATCGGAATAAACCTTATCAAGATCTACAGTCTTAACAGTATTATTGCCGGTTTTATCATCATTCTTTTCAACTTCCTTGGAACCGCAAGCACAAAGGCTGATAACAAGACATGTACACATTATAAGCGAAATAAACCTTTTCATAATTTTACCTCCAAAATAATTAATGATTCTCTGCAAATTCTTCAAGTATACGGATCCATACGTCAGCACCTGCGGCGCTTACGTGAACAAAGCTATCAGAACAATACTCAGGTGCAAGACCGTTTGTGGAATCCTTCAGTGATGTTGCTATATCAATATAGTCAAATCCGTTTGAATCAGCAAAAGCCTTAAGCTTCACATTATACTCATCAATAGTCGTATTATTAAGCTTACCGCTTTCTGCACCTGTGAGAACAGGCGACATAGACTGAACATAAATAGTAACGTCAGGAGATTTTGCTTTTATTCTTTGAGTAAGGATTCGCCAGTTTTCAATAGTTCCGTCAATACCATAAATGTTAAGATCGTTCATACCGAGCATAATGAAAACTTTCTTTACGCCTGATCTTACAATTACATCCTCAGGTGACAATTTCTGTCCCTGATAGTTAAGAAGCATTGTTCCATTTACAGCATGACCTGCACCGTAGCTTCCCTGAACCAAGAACAAAGCTCCGGGAAGATCACCTGTTTTAGTACATCTGTTTCTCAGCATCATACTAATAGAATCGCCGATAAAGGCAGCATCTGAGAAAAAGCCTGATGCCTGAGAATTACCTGAAGGCTTACTAACAGAAGTATTAGGTGTTGACGTATCGGGGGTTGTCTGATCTATTGTGTCATTGGGACCGGGAATCCATTTGCAACGAACATCGCAACCAATCTTCTTCCCATTAAACTCTGCGTAAACAACTGTATTACCGGGGTTAATTCCTGTAACTCTACCTTTGTTATCGATGGTTACAATATTATCATCATCGCTGGAAAATGTCACGTACTCCACAGGAACCGTACCTGTATACAGATCCCAATAAGCTCCCTTTGAGCTTAAGGTGAAATCCTCTCTGTTAAACTCAAGATAAGCATTTGGATCCACTAAAATGGTAGTCTCCTCCTTAGTGGTATCATCCAAAACCTTATCAGTTTCTTTCTCATCTGGGTTATTGTTTTTATCAGTATCCATTTGATCAGCTACATCCTCTACCTTTGTAGAAGACTGAGAGCTATCGCCGGACTCATCAACTGAGGCAGAACAGGATGACAATACAAATGATATAAAAACAACTAACGTCAAAAGTAAAATCGATATTTTAACCTTCAAAGCAATACTCCAATTCAATAAAAACATTTATATAATTATACCCCTATCCATCAATTAAAGCAATAAGAAAAACAAAAAAATATAATAAAATTACCTTCTTATAATGTCAAGGAACGTTTATAATTGAAAAACGACAAGTTTCTATCGAAACTTGTCGTTTTTGATGTCTATGGGCTACAAAAAAGATATTTTCGGCATTTTTGCGTATGAATTTGAACTCTCGCATAACCGTTCGTTTTTAGTGATATTCCGTCTTCGACGGAGTGATATATTTTGCTACGCAAAATGTGATATTGAAACCTATGGTTTCAGTGATATTATATTCGCCCCTAACGCCCGCAGGCATATCACTTGCGAAGCAAATATCACGCACCGAAGGTGCATATAACTCGCCGTAAGGCGAATATAACTGAAAACGACAAGTTTCTGTCGAAACTTGTCGTTTTCTGGTACAGGCGAAAGGACTTGAACCTTCACGTCGGGGACACCAGATCCTAAATCTGGCGCGTCTGCCAATTCCGCCACGCCTGCGCGTTTGTTATTGTATCACAAATTTGCGTATTTGTCAACATAACAATCAATTGTAAACACCATTAATTAACCCAAAGGTCAGCTTTTTCAACTGACCTTTGGGCTATAATAGTTACTGTGCAAGAGCCACAACAAAACTCATAACGTTTGAAGCATCATCAAGAATAACTGAAACAGTAGCGTTCATTACCTCATAAGTCATAACACCGAAAGCCTCAGTGTAGTCTTCACCAAGCGCAGAAACAACAGTATCCTTTGACACACCAATTGTTATCGTATCATTCATTAATACACTATCAGAAAGAATGGAAACTTCGGAAACATTATCATTTCCTTTTCCGTCAGGAGAAGTTGTTACAGAGTATCCGTCATATGTATAAACTCTATCCATTCCCTCGTGAATACAGCTGGGAGCCTCGCTGCAATCAATATAGTCACCAAGATCAGGAAGCGCCTCACCAATTACGATCTCATAACCGCCGGAAAGCTTACATACAAACGCCTCATTTGATTCCTCCTCCTTTTCGGTTGTATCTGCATTTTCATTTGCAGCCGTAGTGTCAGGGGAATCTACCTTATCATTCTTATCATTATTGGTATTACCGCAGGAAATAAGCATTGCAACAAGTGCAAAAAGCAAAACTATAGAAAGAATCTTTTTCATAAAACACCTCTTAATCATAATTTATGGAGTATCCGGATATTTTGATTCATCAAAGCTGTAATATCCCGCAACCTCATTCTGTGAATAAGCCTTTACCTGTGCATCGGTCAGCAAAAAGGCTGTCATTTTATGCCCTGCAAAATGGGGACACGTATCAAGATGATACCACGATCCGTCTATCTTTACAAGATTCCAGTAATGCGGATTTGACGGATCATTTCTCTGAATCTCAATATTCTCAATACCTGCGCGGGTTAAAAGCGCACTGGTTACTGCATAGTATATGTAGCAGTTTCCGCTTCTGATTGTAAAGCCGGAATAAGCACCTTCAACAAAGTTACCCATAAGATAGCTTGTCCTTGTAGAATACCTGAAATTGGCAGTTACCCAAGAATATATAGCCCAAGCTTTATCTCTATCACTCATTGCGTTATTTACAATCGAACCAAGTACTTGATCAGCCATGGAGTACACAGTATTGTATGAAACGCCTGTTACCGTAACATATGCTGTAACAGTAGCTGTGTTTCCGCTTTTATCAGTTGCTGAATAAACAACAGCATAGCTTCCCTGCTCATTAAGATTGACCTTTGATGAATCAACGTTAACCTCAACATCGCCCCATACTCCGTCAATGGCATACACACCATTTTTATAAGAGACTGTGCCACCTGAACGAACAGTAATATTTTTAACTCCGTATATTACAGGAGGCAAGGTATCCTTTGATATATGAAGATATGTTTGTTTTTCTGTAGAATTTCCGGAAGCATCTTTAGCAATGATCGACACGGGGAATGATCCAGTTGCATTTACACTGGGAATTGAAACAAATGAAAATTCAACACTGGAGGCATCAATACAGCTTCTAACAAAATCCTTAGCAGCGACCTCAACACCAACATAAGATCTTAATTCCTTTAGTACAAGCTCCGGTGCTTTGTGATCAGTCACCGTAAGCTTGAGATCAAGTGAACCTAAATCACCCGCAAGAGTAAGCGTATTATCTCCAACAATTATACTCTCAAACTCAGTAGAAAGCGATAGTATCCCCGTCTGCGCTCCAATATTCTCAAAAATCTTACTATTAAGCTCATATTTAGTAAATCCATGCTCAAGAACTAGCTCGGTAGGAATACAACAAACAGCAAGCTTGCTGGCAACTTCTGCAACATTATTATATTCATCCCTGAAAACAAGCAGGACGTCATATACACCAGGCGTTGTGATATCAGGTTCATCTTTAAAGCTTATATCAACCTCGGATTTATCTGTAACAGACACAACAAGGTCTTTGGCTTCTACGACCTCACCTGTTCGGACTACTAATGACTTGACAGTTGCTTCCGGAGGCACGGTATCATTTACAAAAACGTTGAAAACATTGTAAGTATCATTCCTTATGAATTCAACAGTATACTGACCTACCTCGTCTATTTTTATAGGAGAAAGCTCATTATCAGTAACATCAGGATATTTACCCCTTATTTTATTAAGATACTCATCATCTCCATATTCAAGTACAAAAGAATACGTATCACCAAGAATCGCAAGTTTCGCTATTTTCAAAGTCTCATTTCCTGATGAATCACTAACGCACAGCTTTATCTCTTGATTTCCGGTTTTGTCGGTTTTAGGAGCTTTATTTTTAAAGTACACCTCGGTTTCGGTCAGATCATTAATTTTTTTCACGAACATTTCAGCATCAAGCCTTGTTCCCATAGGCACACGCAAATTATAAAGCTCCACTTCGGGTGCCTTAGTATCAACAACATTTACCTTCATTTTTTGATTGATAAAACCAAAAAATCTGAGATTTACGTTATACGTACCAAGCTTATATGTATCAATGTTATCGTTTACTACTTTACAAACCTTTGAAATAACAGCACTATCTTCAATCCGCTTAAATTCCTTTTTTGACCCAAGCTCAAAAGCCATATCGCGAGATACTACCATGATAAAGGAAAGCAAAGAAGCAGACACGACCAATAAAGTTAAAGCAATAACAAATAATGCTTTGACCCACCAAGTAACACTATTATTTCGTGAAGTTGTTTCATCAGTTGTCGCATCATTGCTAATATCCTCAGAGGAACGCTCTTCGGCTGCAGTATCTTCATCAATTTGTTTTTCTTCGTTTAAATCTTCATCAGTTTCAGGATCATCGTTCAATTCATCTACAATCTTTTCAGCAACCGCTGTAACAGTAGCCTCATTTTCAGACGCCTCTGCAACTTCGCTTGATTCCTCGGTTACTTCCTCGATTTCATTAATATTTGTATTATCCAAATAATTCCACACTCCTTACTTTCGAGGTTTACCGTCACCGGAAATCACAACGTTACCACCGCTGTTAACATATGCGATACAAAGTGATCCTGCATCAAAATCAATAACGTCCTTCCAGCCCTCAACGCTTCCGCTGGAACCTGTAACTGTGCCGTCTGCAAAAAGGTACTGTCCGTCTGAAGTCTCAGCTATAACACAAGCACTTCCTGCACGCATTCGTACTACGTTTTCAAAGGATTTTACCTTATGAAGTCCCATAGAGATATCACCCTGAACACTCATAGTTCCGTCTGAGAACAAAAGAACTGCAGTTTGATCGCATGCATCGATATCCACTACATTACGGTATCCGTCAACATCACACTGCCCCGCCCTGTTTGAACCGCAGGCAACAAGCTGACCGTTTGACTTCAAGCCAAGAGTAAAGTCAGCCCCTGCCGCAACAGCAACTATATCAGTCCATTCATCCGTCTCACACTGGTCATAGGTATTGCTGCCGAAGGCCTTTACAGTTCCATCTGCTTCGAGCAGGACAATATGAGAATGACCTACAGCCACCTGAACAGTGCTACCTGACGCAGGGATAGGAAGAACAAGATTATGTCCTGCATTTGATACAGGGGTCACCATACCGTCTGCACCGAGAATAACAGTCTGATGCTCTCCTGCCGCTACTGATACTGCATTCTCAGCATTAGTTCCGCTAACAGAGCCGCTGCCAATATAGTGCGCTTCCTTGCCTACCGCAAGCTTTGAGGCATGATAAGCTCGTTTTTGCTGAGTTGAAAGCAGGAAATACACGGATTCAAGATTTTTTCTTACTCCGGAGTCCTCAGCTTTAATAGTAATATTCTTAGTTTCAACTCCAAGGTAATTGGATAGAATAATCGCACCTACACTATCTCCGCCTGCAATACAGTCATCAATAAGCTTCTGGAGATCAACTACTTCTTTACAATATTCAAGTATAATTTTTGCATCATTCTCATTATATCCATACTGCGCAATGAGACTAACCGCATTTTTAAACTCTCCTGAGCTTATAAAATACTCCATGCCTTCAATAAATATCTTTGAATCAAGACCGTTTCTTTCGCTATATGAGCGTATCTCTTCGGAGAATATTAACGCATTGCTGTAATCATGAGATTTTTTACATGAATCAATAAGTGAAAGCATTGCGTTATCGAAATCATCTGCACTTTTTATCTCACGAACAACGTCAAGTGCATCAAGATTTACACCTTCATCAGTTATAAGTGCCTTCTTTGCTTCATTGATTACTCTTGAAGCAAATGAATCGGGTGCTGCATCTGCATAGAAATATGCATTCTCGTAATCCTTTCTTTCAAGGTATTTTTCAGATGCAGATTCACAAATCTTCTGAAAAACATCTTTATACGTGCTTCCTTCAAGGAAAAGGTAAAGCTCACTGTAACGTTCCTGCTCAAGAAGAATGAGAGAAAGCTTTTCTATAACCTCATCCTCAAAAGGTTCAGGAGCTGCCTTTGCATATACAAAAGCATTATCATAATCATCACAAGAGAGATAATAATCAACTGCGTCCTTGCAAACATCCTGAAGAACGTTTTTAAACATAGTATCAGATACTATTTTATAAGCTTCATTAAATCTCTGCTCTGAAACCAGCTTATTCGCTGTAGCCTCTACACTCTTTCCGAGAAAAAACAGACCGCAAGCCCCAAGAAGAACCACTCCAGCCGCAATACTTGATATAACGATTGCACGTATCTTTGAGTTCTTTTTCTTCTTTTCGATATTGATCTTTCCATCGGGCACGGAAATAGACTCTGTTCCCGGTTCAATATAATCACTCTGTTTATAAGTGATCACACCACCCTCTTCAAGGGAAACGTCTGATACAAACGCACAGCAACCGCTTATCTCCGCATCATCGGGAATTATCTGCTTGAATATAAGCTTTGACTGCTCATTCATAACAGGCTTGTTATATTCAAGCTTCAAATAAGGATGAGAGCCGTCATAAGTCTCAATAGGGAGAGAAGAAAGTCTGTACCAAAGTGTAAAGGATCTGATCGGATAGTTCAGATCACGTTCAATGTATAATGCAAGGATCCTTTTTCCTTCCTCTGTAGTTTCGATGCTTGCTCTCACGACAGATACGGGTACAAGCATCTCTGCTGGAAGATAAGGCACTTCAAAATACTTTCTGTTTTCTTTATTCTGCATATAAATCGCCTCTTTCAAATCACCGCAGATCAATTATACTTTTCTGACGGCACGAGGGGAATGGAATCTATTGGATGATCGGTGGGAAGATAATTCTGAGTATCCCTTGTCTGGAAATGCCACCATTCAGAATTAATATACGTATAGTCGCAGGCAACCATAATAGACAAAAGATAATTCATATTGCCGACAGCAGTACCTGTCATATGAGGATAATTTCTTGATGATTCCTCGGTAAAGGTATGCATAGGAGTCGGCATTTCAATCTCTTCACCTGTCTCTATATCGATCAGAGAGATATCAAGGGCTGTACCTCTGTCATGGATACCTCCCATTCCGATTGAGGGATCTGCAACCCATGCGTGAACTCTTACAACGTCAAACCATCTCTGCTGAACGCTTGTAGGACGGTATGCATCGTAGATTACCATCATATATCCATCCTTGCGGAGCAGCTCAACAGCCTCCTTCAGTCTAGGAAGCATATCGTACTGAACCATACAAATGTTACTGTTATAAAAAGGCTCTTTAATAGTAGTTTTCGGTGTAGAAAGCTGCATTGAGACCTTAATATCATACTTTGAAAGATCTACGCCCTTGTTAGAGGGATCTGTAGAAGAATACACCTTAAAATACTTTCTGATATCTACGAGATGAGAATATGCATCAACATACGTTTCCGCATTTGTTTTGGCTTTTCCGTACTCTACGGGAAGCTCACCGTAGACTTCAAGGTCAGAATCAATTGCGTGCATAAATCCGTCCTTTGCAAATCCAAGGAGAGTACCTTCTGTTGAATATACCTGAGCCCAGTTACTGGAAGCGATCTCCTTAAGATCCACAAGAGTTCCGTCCTCAAGTGTGGTGAAGGGAGCCTCTGCACCGATGGATTTATAGAGCTCCATTTTCTTATATACCTTCATACGGAACATTGTCTGATCACCGGTATAGTTTGAATCGGAAATGCTGGAAAGATTTCCGATTTCTATATTTTCACCAGATCCTATATGACTGGGCAGTACAGACATAATACCGAGGTCATAAGCAAGATCATAATCAGCAAACGTTGCATTTTTTGCATATTTTGCAGCAGAAAAGCTACCGCAGGACGTAAATACAACTGAAACAAGAGCTATAGCGGCAAGTACACTGATTTTTTTCAATTATTTCACACCTTTCAGTATAAATGGGACATCATCCCACCGGGTAATAATCTATAAGATCCTTAATGTTTCGTTCTGCTATCTCAACGATAACGTAGTCAGCGCCAAAGGAATCAATAAGCTTTGTATTATAAGGAACGGCACGCTCAAAACGAACCTCTGAAAATGAAGAAGCAGCATAGGGGATTAGAGCATTCGCAAAGGAATCTCTGAACATCAAAAGCTTTCCCTGACCTCCGCCTCTGGTAGTTATGGTTATATCCATAGGAGTAGAGTACGCGCAGGTATAAACGTAAAGTCCTTCAAAGTCGTAGGTTACGTTTGTATCGTAAAGAATCTTATCGGTATAAAGAAGAGCATCAAGGTCTCCCTCGAATCTATTATCAATGATTTTTTCCTTGCCCTCAAGTGACACAGGATCAAAACCAAGCTTGTTTGCAATTTCAACAAATGCTATCTCAGCACCGATACCGTTCCAGTGAGAATCCTTTTTATGATATATGATCTCTTCATCAGCGCGATCCTTCAGAACATCTCTAAGATCGATATAATTAACGTCATTCTCTGAAAGCTTATCAAAAAGTCTCTGCATTTCGGTGCTTTCAGGATCAGCCTTCACATATCTGTCAGGCATCATACTGCTGTAAACAGTATTTTTGTTAGGCGCGCATACGAAAAGGAACTTAGCGCCGTTTTCTTCTGCTTCTTTCTGTACCGCAAGAAGCGTTTCAGCGGCTTTTGTTATCTCTTCGTCAGACAAGGAAGAAATTCCTGTGTAGCTGTCAAGAGTATCTGCAAAGAAAAGAAAATCATCTTTTCCGATAACGACCTGACTGTTTCCCTCATTCAAGGTCTGTCTCTTAATATCAGCATATGTATTCACAATATCAGAGCGAAAAGCAAATGCTTCGGAAAACCAGGATTCGAGATCATCTCCAAAGGAATGGTTAATACCATCTTCGGTTATAAGATCCGGAAATTCATCTGCCATCTTCTCTGCATTGGATGCTCCGGGAATTAACATCCCCAAGGAAAACACGCAGCATATGCCAAAGAAAATGACACAGAACAAAATTGAAAATACTTTTTTCATTAATATACCTATTATTAGAAATGATAGTAAATAAATGGATTAAAGGTAGAGGAAGCAAGTGACATTATACAAAGCACAAGAAGAGGAATACAAAGCACGTATGACAATGCCTCTCCAATAACACTTCCCTTTTCATTCTTTGTATTAAGCTTTTTAAGAGCAGGAACAACAGGCATTGCAAATATTACGGCAAACACAAGGAACAGACAGTTATAAGGTGAAAAATGTAGGAGAGCATCATTAAAGCCACCGCTGAAGCTGAACATTGAACCGATATAAGCAAATGCTGTTGAAATATCAGGAGCTCTGAAAACGACGAAGCCAAGACATACGGCCACGAATGTATAGATCCACGTAATCGGTCTGAGGTAGCCCTTTTTTGTAAGCTTATCAAAATGAACCACCTGCTCAAACATCATAAGAAGTCCGTGCCAGAGTCCCCAAACGATAAAAGTGAAATTTGCTCCATGCCAAAGTCCCGTCAAGAAAAACACGATCAGTCTGTTGAGAACAGTGCGTACCTTGCCTGCACGGTTACCTCCGAGGGGGAAATAAACGTATTCACGGAACCAGGAAGTAAGTGAAATGTGCCAACGCTTCCAAAAATCGCGTATAGATACGGCAGAATATGGGTAATTGAAATTCTCAAGAAGATCAAATCCGAACATCTTGGCAAGGCCGATTGCCATATCGGAATAACCTGAAAAATCAAAATAGATCTGAATACAATAAGCAACAGCGCCAAGCCAGGCAAATGCTGATGAAATACCGTCAGCCACAAAAGCAGCGTCAACGATCACTGCAGCAGTATTGGAAATAAGAACCTTCTTTGAAAGACCGTATACAAATCTTCGAATACCCTGAGCTGTTTTTTCAGGTGTGATTTCTCTGTATGCGATCTGATCATTAATGTCGCCGTATTTTACGATAGGTCCGGCAATAAGCTGAGGGAAGAAGGAAATATAAAGAAGAAGATCAAAGAATTTCTTCTGAACTGCAGTTTTTCCTCTCTTTACGTCAACAACGTATGAAAGGATCTGAAATGTATAAAATGAAATACCCACGGGGATAGTGATCTCGGGAACGTGAAGATCAAGCCCTGATACAGAATTAAGCATAGATATAAGCCAGGGAGAATACTTGAATACACCAAGCATACCTATATTCAAAGCTACAGTTGCAAAGCAAACTGCATTCTTGCCTTTACCAGAAAGCTTGTTTATCCACAAAGCGGAAAGATAGTTTATGAGAACGGAGCCAAGCATAAGTACAATGTAAAAAGGCTCACCGTATGCGTAGAACAAAAGACTTGCAATGGCAAGAAATACATTACGTGCTGCAAGAAAACGCTTGGGAATTATTGCATGAACACCCCATACGAAGGGGAGATAAATCATCAAAAAAACTGTAGAAGAAAATACCATCGTGACCTCAGGCAAAACTATACTATTTTAATTTATTACAATCCATTAAATTATACCATTTTCGATGAAATAAGTCAAGCATTGACAATTACACATATTAATTACAAATAATGTAATTATTTGTTTATTTAGTATATTTGCATGTTAATAAAAATACCCCCTGCAGATAAATCTGCAAGGAGCATTTACAATTAACTTTCGTTCACAAATATATGTTCTTTCTGAATAAAACGCCTTCTCTTTCTATTCCGTCACCCACTGTATATCTGATATACTTATCTTGCGCGTATCCGTGTTTTTCATAACAATTTCTTGCAGGTACGTTATCAATAGTTGTTCGTATATACACTTCCGTCTTACAGTTTTCTTTGGCAAAACTTTCTGCAAAATCAAGTATAAACGATCCTATTCCCATTCGCTGATATTCCCTTGCAACAACCAACATTGATATATTTATAACTTCACCCGACAAACCGTTGATCTTTAACCACGCCGCTTCTTTACCATTCAGATAGACTATATAATTCGATTCGTCAGGGTCCGGATTATTAATTAAACAATCAAACCACTCGGAAAGAGGTATAAATACTCCGTGAAGTTGAGATAGGTTTTCTTCATACACTTTTGCAACAAAAGGAATGTGATATTCTTCAAGCTTATGTATCTGTACTTCCATCAATTACTCCTCAAGCATATAATGACCTTCATACCCCATCAAGGAATCAACACTGACTCCAAAATAATCTGCAATTGGAATAAGCATGGTAATATCAGGAAGACTGTCTCCCCTTTCCCATTTGCTTACAGCAGCATTGGTTACGTTCAAAATTTCTGCGAGCTGCTCCTGAGTCATTTTTCTTTCAAGGCGCAGCCGCCTTATATTTTCTCCGATCGTTATCTCCATACATTCATAGTCCTTTCTTTATTGCCTATTACAAATACTTCTGCATATATACCTCACTCTGGTACGTTCCGTCTTTGAGCTTAAAAGCATTTGGCTTTTCACAAACAGCTTTAAACCCGAATTTCTCATACAAATGTCTTGCACGTTCATTTCCTTTAATGAATTCAAGCTCAACGATCTCCGTTTTGCGGTCACGAGCTGCAGCTATAAGCTCCTTAAACATTGCAGAGCCGATACCAAGGTTCCAGTAATCCTTTAATATTGCTATTCCGACGGTCGCTCTGTGGGAGGTCTTTATTCCTCCTTTAAAGCTGATCTCACAGTTACCTGCAACCGCGCCGTCAACATAACAGGTTA
>JAFQDC010000100.1 GCA_017416205.1 Clostridia bacterium
CGTACCCCCGCAATACGGCAAAGGTGTTTCGTCCCTTGC
The DNA here is from genome assembly GCA_017416205.1 of Clostridia bacterium. GTDB lineage: Bacteria > Bacillota > Clostridia > Oscillospirales > CAG-272 > Avispirillum. The sequence continues at coordinate 40 of JAFQDC010000100.1, forward strand.
GAGGGACGATTCAGGGCGCTGCCCTAAAAACCCGCGATTTTTTGAAAAAAATCGAGTAAAACTTTTAAAAAGAACGGCTACCGATAATTTTCGATAGCCGTTCTTATTCTTTTCAAAGTTTTTTGAGAGTGCAGAGAACTTTTTTCCAAAAAAGTTCTTTGCATTAATTCATATCTTCCCTTCGATTCTCAGCTTCCAGAGCTTCAGAATGCAGGTCTGAGTCTTTGCGTCGGGGAGTGAGCCGTCCATTACCATGCAGACGGCCTTTTCGAGCGGGATCTTTTCAAGGGCGAGAAATTCGTCCTCGTCAGGCTGTGCCTCTCCGTAGCTGAGTCCCGTTGCTCCGTACATATAAATGACCTCGTCAGTGTATCCCGGTGTAGGATAAAGAGTTCCGAGAGAGAAAAAATTCTCAGCCTCAGCTCCCGTTTCCTCAAGAAGCTCTCTTTTTCCGCACTCAAGAGGATCAGTCTCGCCGCGGTCTCGCTTTCCCGCAGGGATCTCAAGGACTTCCTCTGCATACGGATAGCGGAACTGTCTCACGAAGAGCACCTCGTCGTTTTCCGTAAGGGCGGCAACGCATACTCCTCCGGGATGCTCTACGACCTCGCGATACGCTTTTGTTCCGTCGGGAAGGAGGGCTTCGTCGCGGCGCATATTGATTATCCTTCCGCGATAGAAATACTCCGAGGAAAGCTGTTTTTCAAAAAGCTCCATATCAGAGGTTTTCAATAGCCATTACCTTGGCGATACGGGTGCTGTGACGGTCGCCCTCAAAGCCTGTATCAAGGAAAAGGTCAACCATATCGATAGCAAGACCGATGCCCACAACACGGGCGCCGAGGCAAAGAACGTTTGCATCGTTGTGAAGTCTCGTCATTCTTACGGAGAAGGTATCAGAGCAGCAGGCTGCGCGGATGCCCTTTACCTTGTTTGCGCAAAGGCTCATCCCGATACCTGTGCCGCAAATGAGGATACCGAGATCGCACTCGCCCTTTGCAACAGCAAGGGATGCGGGAAGAGCGTAGTCGGGGTAGTCAACGCTTGCGGCGCTGTCGCATCCGAAGTCACAAACCTCGTAGCCCTTAGCTTCGATGTGCTTTATAATGTCTTTTTTCAGTTCAAATCCGCCGTGATCACAGGCAATAGCAATTTTTTTCATTTATATATCTCCTTATTTTTTCTCTTTTTTAAAGTTTTTTGGAGTGCAGAACCTTTTTTACAAAAAAGGTTTTGCATTATACTTCCTGTTTTCTTTCCGCCATCAGGCGTTCCTCGCGCTCGCGCTCGGCCTGAGGCTTTCTCAGGTAGGTAGGGTTGGCCGCCGAATCTGTGAATACAGACTTGTCGGGTGCATCGTTATATACTCTTTCGGCAATTGCGGCAACACTGGCGGCGCTCTGTATTCTCAATCTTTCGGGAGTTTCATATTTTCCGATGTGGGATACGAGATCGTATCCGTCACCCGTGAAGCGTACCTCTCCTTCAAAATCGGAAAGCATAGCCTCAAGCTCTGAGACGGGAACTGCAACGTCCTCTGAAAGTCGGCGGATAGGCTCTCCGTCCTCAAATATTGCAGTGTATACCTGACCGCGGCGGGCATTCATTGCAGGGCAGATGATGCCGCCTGTACCGCGAAGATTATAAGCGAGAGCTTCAAGGGTGGATACCGTAACGCAGGGCTTTCCCGTATTAAAGGCAAGTCCCTTCACGGTTGCCGTGCCGATGCGCACACCAGTAAATGAGCCGGGGCCTGCGCTGACTGCGAAAAGATCGATATCACTAAGGGATACTTCAGCCATTTTCAGCATATGCTCTATCATGGGGAGAAGGGTAACGCTGTGAGTGTTACCCGCATTGACCGTGTATTCCGCAAGGGTCTTTGAGTTTTTTCTGAGAGCAACGCTTGCCGTGGTAGCGGTGGAATCAAGTGCAAGTATAAGCATAATTCACCTCAATAATCTGTTTCGATAATATGTCTCAATAATCTATCTCAATAAGACGGCAGTCCTCACCGCGCTTGGTTATTCTGACCTCAACTGCTCCCTCGGGACGGAACGGGAGAAACTCGCTCCATTCAAGGATACAGTGTCCGCTTTCAAGGTAGTGGTCAAAGCCGATGGAGTCAAGACCGTCATCAGAGTCCTCAAGACGGTAAAGGTCGAAGTGATAAAGAGGCACGGGACCTCTGAGATATTCGTTAACAACTGTATAGGTAGGACTTTTCACACGGCTTCCGGGAGAAAGAACGGAGGAAAAGCCGCGGACAAAGGCAGTCTTACCTGCACCGAGATCTCCCGTGAGACAAACGAAGAAAAGCTCTCCGCTTCTTTCTTCAAGAAGAGCTTTTGCAAGGTCCTGCCCTGCGGCCTCAGTCATTTCGGGAGAAAAGCTTTCAATGATCTTTTTCATAATGATCCATGCCTTTCTTAGAATATGGCATTACTTTTTCAGTATAACATATAATAAATGAAATTTCAAATATTTTGCGAAAATAAACAGCCAATGTTTACAAAAAGAAAAAACTGTGATATAATATCAAAGATAAATATCCGCCCGTAGCTCAGCCGGATAGAGCACCGGATTCCGATTCCGGGTGTCGTAGGTTCGAATCCTGTCGGGCGGGCCAAAGAAAAAGCCGATGCTTTGCATCGGCTTTTTCTTTGGTTTGCACGAATCTGACCGGGATTCGAAAGGGCGGTCGCATCGCGTAGCGGCGACAAAAACTCTCCGGTGGAGAGTTTTTAGCCCGTTGTGCTGCACTAACTCCGAGATAAAACACCACGACCGACCGGGAGCGCCAAAATGTATTTTGGCGAAACCTATATTTTTAAAAAATTCTGTCGGGCGGGCCAACAAAAAAGTCTCTTTTGTCGGTAGACAAAAGAGACTTTTTTGAGTGATGCGTTCCTTTCGGATCGTGATGTGCACTGCGTGCGTGATGTCGACATTCGGTCTGTGATGCACGCCTGCGGCGCGTGTATGGAACGCATCGCATCACCTATCGCAGTGAAGCGACATCACTTATCACTTATTTACAAACATACTTGATTTGTGATATAATGTGAAAAAGTGAGGTGTACATTATGCAGGAATCTAAACTTAGGGAACTTTCTATGGAATTTTCTGTTGAGATTATTGAATTGGTAAAGTATCTGAAATCCATTAAAAAATCCATCATATCCAATCAAATCGGCAGAAGCGGAACGAGCATTGGTGCAAACATAAACGAAGCGATTTATGTACCCAAAGCTATCACACAAAATAAAAAATGTCCTTTATTGACTCCGTATTGTCCTCGCTGTACTCTATTTCCTCGGAAATAACTCGGGCAAGTTCGCATATCTTTTCAAACGTATCGGCTTTATATTCCCGTACCATTGAAGAAAGCAATCTTTCGCAAAAAAGTGAAAAGCCTAAGGATATACGGAATTTCTCCTCGCTTCCCGCACCGGAGCAGTGCCTGTATACAAAATAAGAAAGCGCTCGGCGCAAATAATCTTCCGCTTTTTCAGGCGTTTCAAGATCAGAGGAATAACAGAAGAAGAGCCTTCTGTGCTCCTCGTTAAGATACTCAAGAGAAGACAGCACCTCACACCATTCCTCACCCGGGAGAGCTGCCGGAGAAACCTTAAATTCATCACATATATACGAAAGTCTTTTCGGATAAGGCGCGTCAGCAGAAAGAATAGAATAAATCCTTTCTCTGTGGACTGCCGCATCAAAGTCTGTATCGGGACATTCCCACTCATCCTGAGGGCAGAATTCGTCGATTCCAATCATCTTGTCGTAATCGTCCCTTGAAAGAATGATCCTTGCCGCCTCCTCACAGGACAGCCCGAGTCCCGCCTCCTTGCCCCTTACAGTATCATTATAAAATCTGGGGTGGGCGCGGCAGATGTGACAGAGATACTCATCTCCGAAGCAGGATATTATCCTGCAAAGCCCTCTCTCGTCAAGGTGCGTACACCTTTCGTCCTCACATAGACGAAAATGAGGCTCGTCTCCTTCAATACTTTCAAGTATATTCTTGCCGTACCCATCGCTGAGGGTACGGTATTTTTTCATTGTAACGCTGTCAATATCGATCTCCCAGCCAACACAGCAGGAATGACGGCAGCGGTCTGCGATGCATTTAAAGCTTTTATAATATGCAGGTACAGATAATTTCATGATCTTCTCCGTATGTAAACTATGCTTTTATTATACAAAAGATCCTCCCCCTTGGCAATACCTGAAGCTGCATACGATAAACAGAATGCTCCTGTACTTACCTATTTACATTTTTTATGTTTGTGTTATAATTATTACAGATAAGTATTTCAAGGAAAGGTTAGGGTATATATGAAAAAAGCTGCATTATCTCTTGTATCGTATGCTATGGTGGTGGGAGTTGCCCTGCTTCTTGCCCTGAACTACCATATTTTCATTGTTGAAAACCATTTTGCCCCTGCGGGACTTAACGGTATTGCCACAATGATACAGTATAAAACGGGATTCAGCATAAGCTATATATCCCTGATTATCAATATCCCCCTTTGCGCTCTTGCATTCTTTCTCGTAGAGCGGAAATTTGCAATAAAGACTTTGGTGTTCTCCCTTGTTTATTCTTTTGCCTACCTGTTTTTGCAAAACAGTGGACTTGATTTCATACAGTATAACGCCAAGGGTCACGACACCATCTTCCCCGTTATTATAAGCGGTGTTATTTCAGGCGTGGTGTACGGTATTTGCCTAAAAAACAATGCGTCAACAGGCGGTACTGACGTTGTTTCCCGATATATCAACAAGGTGAAGCCGGAGACTAATTTCTTCCTTGTGACCTTTGTGCTCAACGCTGTGGTAGCAATCATATCTCTTTTCGTGTATTCCGACAGCTCAAGCGTTGACTATAAGCCCGTTGCCCTTTGTATTACATACTGCTTTATTTCAAATTTCGTAGGAAACTACATTATCAAGGGTACGAAAACTGCCTACAAGTTCACTATCATTACCACTCACGCCGAGGAGATATCCCGCGACGTGTCCGAAAAGCTTCATCACAGCGCAACACAGATAGAGGCATTCGGCACTTATACCAAGGCGGCAAAGCACGTGCTTATCTGCGTTGTAAATAAGCATCAGCTTACAGATTTCAAGGATATAATCAATTCCTACGATAATACCTTCTCCTTCTACGAGCTGGTAAACGAGACCTACGGAAACTTTAAGCATATCAAGTGAGGAGCCTATGAAGATCACCCATATAAATCTTGTACCCGATATTGTGAACCCCACCCCCGATTATTACTGTACCTGGCAGACTCAGCTTTACGCTACAAGCGACGGAAAAAGCGGCGGTCAGCGAAAGGCTATGTGCGAAAAGTCCCTTTTTGATCCCGAAAAGCCTTACGGCTGGGCATATTTCTACGAGGATGCAAGGCGCGATCTCTTCATCGTAATGGATGACAGCTGGGACGTGCCCTATGATAATAACGAGGCCTATCACGGAAGCCTTGTTCTGTGCCGTGAGAAGTTCCCGAGCTTTGTAACGGATACGGACAGCGGCCTGAAAGCCCTTACCGATAAGATAAAATCCCTCGGCTGGAAGGGTCTTGGCGGATGGGTGTGCCCTCAGGAGTCTCCTGTATACTCCGAGGGAAAGACCGTCAGTGAATATTGGCTTGAAAGAATAAAAGCGGCGGGAGAGGCAGGTCTTTCCTATTGGAAGGTGGACTGGGGATGCCACGACAAATCCCTTGAATTCAGAAAAATGCTCACAGACGTGGCAAGAGAGCACGCGCCAAGCCTTTGCGTTGAGCATTCCATAATCAACGATGCGATCCCCTACGGAGATACCTTCAGAACCTATGACGTTCCCGCCCTTTTGTCCATTCCTATGACAATAGAAAAGCTCTGCAATTTCTGCGATGCTCCTGCTCCCGTGGGCGAGAATCTCGGACTTATCAACTGCGAGGACGAGGCTTATATGGCGGCGGCAGGCGGCTATGCAATGGGAATAATGCGCCACCCATACAGCGGCGTATTCCCTGACGGTCGGGCTGATATGTCATTCCCCGCAGTTCACAGAAATCTGAAAACGAAGATCACGGAAATAACGAGAGCTGCACGCTTTCACAGGATAGCGCCTGCATTCGGCGGCGGAAGCTTCGTTATGTCTGAGGAATTTCTCACTGATACCTGGAATTTCGAAAAGCCCGAGGAGGAGATCGAGGCTTGGTGGAGCATGAACGGCGTTATCAGCGAGGGCCTTCGAGAGGGAACGGTACGCTTTTCGGCCTGCGCCGCAATTGCGAGAAACACTTCTCTTCCAAATGTTGAAGCTTTGGAAGGGGGAGAAAAGGCTTTCTGCATAGCTTCTCTTAATCCGAACGGCGTATATTCCGTAGCAACTCTCGGAAGGACTGTTGGCAGGTACTACGGCATCCCGAAATGCGATGTTACTGTAAATACAGGTGACGGCGACACCGTAGGCGTATTCGGTGAATACAATACCCTCACTCTCAATACCGAGGTAAAGGTCGAAAGGGTGCTCATACAGGACCTTGCAGGAGACTGCGCTTACGACATAACCGAGGACGTTACTATAGAAAAAGGAAAGATAACTATCCCCGGCGAGATCGTTTCTGCCATTTGCGCCGAAAACCTCCCCGATGGCGACACCTCCGAGCCCGGAGCGGTTATCAAATTGATTTAATAGGAATTAAAAAACTTGGCAGTTGCACAATGCAATAGCCAAGTTTTTTGATGGACAAATTACGGTTTATGGGGGGAGATTGATTTACGAAAAACTCTCCCTCGCGTCATCTTGAGTGAAGCGAAGCGGAATCGAAACCCGCAGGGCAAATGCGTAGCATTTGGATCTCGCGACGGGTTATCTTAAGTCTAAAGCATTCCTGCCTCCAGATCCCACCTGTGGTGCCCTCCCTATGGTCGGGTTCGACTTCGCAAACGCCGCCCTGTGGCGTTTGCTACGCTCAGGATGACGCGCGGGGGAAGTTTTGCCGTGATTTGCAATTTCAAACTGCTCGATAAACCAAAATTTTAAAGGATAACCGGACCTGCTACGGTGAATATTTTAGCTCCCACGTTGAGGATATATCCCATTGCTTGTGTCAATGCATGATTTTCAGAAAATATTGCTTTTGTGTGATACTGTGATATAATGTAATTAAAGTAAATGTAAATACAACAGTTGGGAGATTATGCAAATGAAAACCTTATGGAAGCTTACGAAGGAGGCTGCCAGATATAAAGGGCTGTACGTCCTTGCAATTTTATCCACGTTACTATTGACGGTAATAAATCTGACTGCCCCCAAGATATTATCATCCATGACGGGGGTTGTTGGAAAGGGGATAGATAATGAGGCACTGAGCCTTATCATCAGCCTTGCTGTCTGGCTGCTTGTTCTTTATCTTTTGCGCATTCTTTTCAGATTTTTAAGTAATTATCTGACCCATAAGGCGGCATGGCATCTTGTGGGAGATCTTCGAAACAGACTGTATAACAAGCTCCAAAGCCTTGACCTCGGTTTCTTTCACGATAAGCAGACAGGTGATCTTATGAGCCGAGTTATCAATGATACCCGTGACTTTGAGCTTTTGTACGCACATATGATCCCCGAAATGATAACGAATGCCGTTACCTTTGTGGGGGTGCTGGTTATTCTTTTAACGGTGAACTGGAAGCTTGCCCTTATCACCTGCTGTCCCATCCCCCTGATACTTTTCTCGGGCGTCATATTTGCAAAGATCGTCCGTCCTTATTTCAATGCTTCCCAAAAAAGCATGGGTGAGCTTAACGCTCAGTTACAGGACAGCCTTTCGGGTCTTCATGAAATTCAGTCCTTCGGGCAGGAAAGATATGAAAGTGAGCGTGTGCGCCAAAAGAATTTTGACCAGGTAAGGGCAATGCTGAGAGCCCTTCGCGCAAGCGCGGTCTTTCATCCCAGCGTGGAGTTTCTCTCCTCTGCGGGAACGGTGCTTGTAGTATTTTTCGGAGGCTTCCTTGCTTTTCGGGGACAGCTTTCCGTGGAGGATATCGTAGCATTCGTCCTCTATCTTTCACTTTTCTATGCACCGGTTTCCGGTCTTGCAAACCTTCTTGAAAATCTCCAGCAATCCCTTGCGGGAGCCGAGCGTGTGACCTTGATACTCGATACCCCCTCTGCCATTGAAAATGCAGAGGATGCTCAGGATATCGGAAAGGTCAGCGGAGCCGTTACCTTTGAGAACGTAAGCTTTCATTACAGCAATAAGGTGCCCGTTTTGAAAAATGTGTCCTTTTCCTGCAAGCCGGGAATGATGGTTGCCTTTGTTGGGGCTACGGGTGCGGGAAAAACCACAGCAACTCAGCTTATATCCAGATTTTATGATCCTGTTGAGGGTCGCATCCTTGTTGACGGAAAGGATATTAAGGGAGTAACTCTTGAGAGCCTTCGCCGCAATATTTCCCCTGTTTTGCAGGATACGTTTCTTTTCAACGGAACCATCTCCGAAAATATCGGATATGCAAAGCCCGATGCAACGCAGGAGGAGATCGAAGCCGCAGCCATTGCTGCAAATATCCATGAGGACATTCTGAGCATGCCCGATCAGTACGAAACAAAGGTGGGCGAGAGGGGACTTCGTCTTTCAGGAGGACAAAAGCAGAGGATAGCCATTGCAAGAGCGATCCTTCGCAAGTCACCCATCATCGTTCTTGACGAGGCTACCGCTTCCGTGGACGTACAGACGGAAAAGCAGATACAAAAGGCCATCAAAAATCTGACGGGAGATCAGACCATAATCGCCATTGCCCACAGACTTTCCACCATAAGGGATGCGGACCTGATACTGGTATTGCGAGAGGGTAAGATCGTGGAGCGCGGAACTCACAAGGAGCTGCTTGAATTGGGCGGTCAGTATTATGAGATGCACAAAGCACAGAATTTCAGTGCTGCATAATTAATATTCAAAACTAAAAGGGCTTTTCGAAGCCCTTTTGAATTTTGGCAGATAACGGATATGTAAAGTTTTTTAAGGGCCGACTCTGTATAATAGCAACCCCATCAAACTAAAATATGATGCAAATTTGAATCACATAAGCTTTATTTCTATGCGATAACGGAGAGAAAAGCAATTGAAACTCTTATTATAATAGAATCGCAGGGGCACGATAGTAATTTGATTACTGTACACCTGCTCAAAATTGTGTTATAATAAGAAAAGAAAATCAATTGGATTATTTATCACAAGTCGTAAGCGCGGCAAATAGCGGCAAACCAATTCCCGCGGAGCCGAAATGGAATATATGGATACACAGAAATGAAGGAAAAACTCACTGCGATGTATGCTCAAAGCTTCACCAATGTTGGTTTTCAAAGGATAAAACGCCAAAATGGCCGCAGCATCCGTTTTGTCACTGTATTTTGGTGGATATTCCGTACGTTAATGTTATGTATAACTGTACCGCTGATTCTGCATACAGCAAGTATGACGTGTATTTATTCAATACCAAAGGAAAATACAACGATAATAAGAAAGATTTATTTGAATCTTGGGGGTATACCGTTGAAGACATACCGTACTTAAAAGAAGAAATAGAAAAGCAAGGTTTGAAAAAATATATTAACGGTGACTATACACTTGACAAACTTGATAAATATGGACAGCGAATAAACATAAGAATAGAAATACCACGTAAAGACGGTTCAGGGACTGTCTCCTTTATAACGGGCTGGATGTCTCGTCCTAACGGTCATATACAATTAGCAACACCTTACGGAAAAAATAGTAGAGGTTATTGAGATGAAAGAGATGGACACTGTAGAAGTTATTGTTGAAAAAGAACGTTATGTCAAGCACGGTGTACACAAAGGAATGCAGGGATGGATATGCTTAGATGATTGTACAAACGGATTTTGGCTTGTAAATTTTCCGCAGCGTGCAGATAAATGCGACATCGCGACAATTTCAATTCACGAAGACGACATGAAAGAGATCCCCATAATGTATGCTATCGTTAATGAGAGGATCAAGGAACAGTTCGGAGATTGAGTATCTTTAATTATGGGTTAGATGGTATATACTAACGGCCACATACAATTGGTAACACCTTACGGTGATTATTAATGGAGGTTATTGAGATGAAAGAGATGGACACTGTAGAAATTATTGTTGAAAAAGAATGCTATGCCAAGGAAGATGTACATAAAGGTATGCAAGGGTGGATCTGTTTTGAGCCAAATGTGCCGGAATATGTACTTGTCTGCTTTCCACAAATGGGCGAAAAAAACAATATCGCCACGATAGCGGTTAAAGAGGAAGATCTGAAAGAGATTCCTCGGATGGATGCAAGAGTGAACGAGAGAATAAAAGCACAATTTGAAAAGTAAAACATATAACGGGCGGTATTAACCGCCCGTTATGCATTTTATAATCCAATAAATAACTCCATACACCGCGCCTGCGGCGGTGCCGTAGAGGATGAGGGGGAGACTTCTGCTACCAATATAGGGCACGTTGGTTTACAGATGTTTATAAATGTATTTACATTTGCTCTGCGGCGTGGTATAATAAAATAAAGTGAGGTGTATAAAGATGTGTTATAGCATTGACGAAATATATAATCTCTTTATGTGGGATAATCAATTATCCAATGAAGAAAACGAGGCAAAAGCACAAAAAGGTATTGATGCTGCTAAGCAGATAAAGAATCTATTTCCATTTATGCAGCCAATTATCGTTCCTCCTGAAAAAAGCAAACTGGTTTGGGAGCCGTGCGCCAAGATTATTGCTATGCGAAGTGACAAAGAATTAGAACCATTTATGTTTAAACTTTTAGAATGGATACAGGATCTTAATTGGCCTGGTGCAATAATAATATATGACAGATTGACCCAGATTCCTTTCAATACCATGGAATTTGCATTAAAGCATTCACACAGAATAGCCGAACGGACGAACGATTTGTGTTGGTTAGCAGTGCTTGATGCTTTGTATGATGATATAACAAAAAAGGCTTGACCGTTTGGTCAAGCCTTTTGTTTAGAACAATGTAGTCACCCAATACACAACCCCATAAACTGCACCTGCGGCAGTGCCGTAGAGGATCACGGGGCCGGCTACCGTGAATATCTTAGCTCCCACGCCAAGGATGAACCCCTCGCTTTTTGCGTCTATCGCCATGGAGGAGACTGCATTTGCAAAGCCGGTTATGGGTACGAGAGTTCCTGCTCCTGCGTGCTTTGCGATCTTATCAAAAACTCCAAGGCCCGTGAGAAGCGCGGTTATAAAGATGAGGGTCACCGAAACCAGCGTTCCCGCATCCTTTGCGGAAAGAAAAGTGGAGTAAAGCTCCTTCAGTCCCTGAGCGACCGTGCAAATGATTCCTCCGAAAAGAAAGGCCTTCACGCAGTCACGGGCTATAGGTGATTTTTTCGCCCTTGCATCCGCATATTTCTTGTATTCCTTTGAATATATCTTCATTGTTCTCCCCCTTTTTTCTTAGTATTCCTCCTTTTCAAGGTTTTTTGAGTGTGCAGAGAACTTTTTTGCAAAAAAGTTCTTTGCAAAGAATTAAAAAAGCCACCGATGATCGGTGGCTTTTTGGCTTAATATGTAATTAGGAATTTCTTGCAAATGTTTCTGCAGCGCCTGCAGCCTCAGCGCTTCTTTCCTCCATCACGCAGATATCACGCATAAACTTTGTGATAAGGTCGATCTGAGAGGGCTTGTTCTCGCGGAGCCAAGCTTCTCTGTACTCGGGAAGCCACTCTTCAACGTCAGCGAGAATTGCGTTGCCGTCCTGATAATCGGGATGATTCTTCAGGCGGAGATGAACGCGGTTCATGATCTGGATCGCGCGGCAAGCGAGGATAAGGTCAACGTATCTGTCGTCATCCTCAGAGATGGACTTAAGAGTTGCGATGACCTCGTCAAGCTTTGCGTTGTTTGCAATAGCCTTATCCATATCGCACTCAAGCTCTGTCTTTCTGCCCTCTACCGTGTTTGCGCTGTACCAGTACATAAAGAGCATCCAGTCGCAGGTGCGCTCGCAGCGGCCCATTGTTCTGATGATATCGATAACGTTGATATCGTCGGAATCGTAAAGAAGGGAGCTTGCAGCACTTTCAAACTCGGGAGTGAGAACGCCGTCGGCATTCCAGCCCTTTTCAGCGCCTACAACCATACCGTAAAGGTTGCAGTTCCAGGGAGCGATATGGCCGAAGTCGCCCCAGTTGGTATTAAGAATACCGAGAGCGCCGTTTTCTGCGCCGTAATCAACAAGCTTTGTAATGTTGCCCTCGCTTCTGTCGATCTCCTCGATAAAGCGGTTCCAGCTTGATGTACCGGGACAAACGATCTGCTTCATACCCGCCTTTGCAAGGGTCTCGACCTTTGTCTTGTCGGGGTTCTTCTCGTATGTCCAGTTAAGCATAATGGTGTCAGAGGGGATCTCGGAGAGCTTCTCGGGATGGTTGAGAGCGATATCGCCCCACATCATGACGGTCTTGCCGCGGCTCTTTACGTGGTCGATGATCTTTTTGAGGAACTTGAAGTACTCCTCGCCCTCGTCCTTGCCCTTGTTTCTGCCCTGACAGAGGTCGAAGGTCTCGTCGCAGCAGATATTGAACTTATTACTGCGGAAGAGAGGAATGAACTGGTCGATCATGCTTCCAACAACCTTGATGGACTCGTCGTTGGAAACGTCGATGGTGTGGTGAGCCATCTTTTCCATCCAGTATACCTGCCAGGGGTGCCAGTCCTCATACTCGCAGAGGTGACGCCACTTATCGCTCTGAAGGAGGTTATAGAGGTGACCGAAGGTTGCGAGAGAGGGAACGAGCTCGATAAAGTTATCATAGCAGTAGTCGTCAAGAGCGATGATCTCATCGGGCTCGAGAACGTTCTCAGCTGTCATAATGCCGTCGTATTCAACGAAGCTGAATGCATCCTCAACGTAGAGCTGAAGTGCGTTGATCTTATAATAAGCAAGCTCGTCTGTGATTCTGAAGAGCTGATCGAGAGTGGGAACACGGCCGCGTGTTACGTCGTGATAGAATCCGCGCTCTGCAAAGTCGGGCTCATCCTCGATGTGGCAGTAGGGAAGGCTGTCGCCGTACTCGTGAATGATCTGACGGAGCGTCTGAATAGCGTAGTACGCGCCTGCAGCGCCCTTACCGTTAACACAGATGCCGCACTCACCGCAAATGTCAAGGGTATAGCCCTCGCCCTCTGCACCGTGCTTTGCGTGAACTGCAAGACCCTCTGCGTCTGCGCAGGTGAGCTTGATCACGCTGCCTGTGAGCTCTTCGATCTCATATTTGAGAAGAGTTGCGATCTTTGTGATTCTTGCGTCGCTTCCGAGAGCAATGGATATTTCCTTAATATTGCTAAGGTCAAGGAAGCCTTCTTTTTCTTCAACAAGTCTGGGGGTAGGAATGATCTTCATATTCATCTAACCTCATTTCTAAGATTTGGAGATAATTCTCATTATATCCATTATATAATATCCCCTCAGCTATTTCAAGAGCTGAGGGGGAGATTATCGAAATTATTTACTCGGTATAAAGCTATCGAAAATAATCATTGAAAAGCTTTTTTTTGCTTTCTTTAAGGCTTTTTCGCTTCTCACGGTCCATGCGGCGCAGTCTGTCTTATAAAGCCTTCTCATAAGAGAGAAGGAGGGCTGATCTGCGTATTTATAATTATATGCTATAAAATCGGGGCGCACGAGAAAATTGCAAAGGAGGTTTGTCATCACGATGGTGATAATGGGGGATTTCCCCGAGGCCTTTGCCTTATGCTTTGTGGAAAGGATACCGCGGGGCACTTCGCTGCGATGCTTTTTGAAATAGTACGGAGCTCTGGGGTCGAAGGATTGCACGGCAAAAACGCCCTTATAATCTTTAGTTGCCTCGTCCACTGCCTTTGCCGTATTTACCACGTTTCCGTCTGTCTTTATCTCAATGAGAAGAGGCACCTTGCCGTTTATTTCTTCAAGGACCTGGGAGAAGAGGGGGATCTTTTCGCCGCTTTCGAGAAGACGGTATTCTGAAAGCTCATCGTAGGTAAGGTCGATAACGTGCTTATCTGTTCCGCACATTCTCTGCAGGGTGTCGTCGTGAAATACTGCAAGGCGTCCGTCCCGGGTCAGGTGGACGTCAAGCTCTATTGCATAGCCCGAGTCCCGCGCTCTCACGAATGCCTCCATGGAGTTTTCGGGGGCATCCTCTTTATTGAAAAGGCCGCGATGGGCGATATAGGTACCCTTGAAGGGAGCAAGAAGCTCCTTTCTTCCTTTGCCGGGGTAGAGGAAAAAGAGGTACAGAATAAAATTCAGTATTATAAATGCTGAAATACAAATAATTAAGGGGATCATCATATATCCTTTCGTAAGCTGAGATAGTATTCTATGGTGTCCTCGATCCAGTATGAATAGGAGCAGTCCGCCCTCTCGTATTCACGAAGCCTGAGATACGCCTCGCATCCGTCGGAGGGATCGTGCCATATATCTGCGAAAACGAAATCGTATCCTTTTGCGCTTTTACAGTATTCATATGCAGAGGCGTTAATAATATTGACTTTATCCCCATTTTGAAACTGAGGAAGGATAAAGCGGGAAAACAGATCGATCACCTCCGGGTCCTTTTCCACAACGGTCACAGACTCAACGTTTTCTTTAAGGGATGCCATAAAGGCAAAATATCCAAGGCCGAGACCGTAGGTGAGTACCTTTCCGAAAGCCCGGTCTATGGGCTTTTTCATAGTCTCGATCTCGTTTGGAGTTATGAGCATCCATTCTCTGCCCCCCTGCTTCACAACTGGATAGGAGTATTCCTTTTCGAAAAAGCCGATCTGAGGTATGACCCTGCCGGCAAAATCAAGCTTCAGATCATCATAAACAAATGCCTCGTAGGGCTTATAGCTTTCTGTGGTAAACTCCCACTGACCGCTTTTGACGGTGGGGAGCTTTATCGTTTTTTTGTAAGGATCGTTTTCATATTTCCTGCTGTCAAGGCAGGAAAACATATGTGAAAACCAGCCTTGCTTAAGCTCTCTGTCGTCAAATACGTCCATTATTCCGAGGATCAGTATTCTGAAGGCTTCCTCAACGCTCACCTTGCAATATTCCATAGTTTCCCGTATCATTTCTTCGTCTATGGCATCGGGCGTATAGCTTATATAGTCGCTGAGAAGGCGAAGAACACGGCCGTTATTGTCTTTAATATTCATAAAACCTTATATTCTTTCACTAAGCTTTTGTAAATTATAGCCCTTTTTTTGCGGACCTGTCAATAGTGAAAGTGACATTGTGATGGTAAATATATACAAAAATTGTGTGTTTTTATTAAAATCACACAAATAGACTTTATTTTCCTTTACCTATATGTTATAATATCATATCTGAATTATGAATACGAAACTGTGGGCGTGGAACAAGCGGAGATAAACGGCTGATTTTCACGTCAGTTTTATGTTAAAAGGTTGGACGTTATGAAAAAAATACTTGCATTGATTCTTTGTATATCACTTTGCCTTGGAATGTGCGTTGCATTCTCATCCTGCGGCGAAAAGGAAAAGCCTGATCACGTAGCTTACGTGCTTGCGGAAAAGGGCAATACGTATTCTCTCGGACTTGCAAACAATTTCAAAACATCTTTTGAAAAGGCAGGGGGAGCTGTCACAATGGAGACCTTCCCTGCAAACACCGTGAGCTTTTCAGAGTTTTTGCAACACGCTCTTGACTGCGAAGCAGACGTTATCTTCTTCCCCAATTCAATAGTAACTGCTGAGGGCTTTTTAAAAAACTGCAAGGATCTTGGCATTGATATCCCCATTCTTTCCGGAGATACGTGGGAGTCCTCCGTTGTACTTGAGTCTGTAAAGGACTCGGGTCTTACGGTATACTGCTCTACCTTCTTTGATGAAACACAGACTGAGAACAAGAAGGCAGTTGAGTTTGTTGAAAACTTTAAAAAGTATCTTCACGAAAACAGCGAATACTATGAAATGAACGGCTCAAACGATATGGTGGCTGCAGTTTCAGCTCTTGGATATGATGCATACAACGTTGCAATGCAGGCTATCCGCGCAGCGGCAGACGAAAAGGGTAAGGATTTCACTTCCGTAGACGTTGCACGTGCTCTTTGGGGCGTTGAATACGATGGTGTTACAGGCAAGATCACCTTTGATGAAAACGGTGACGCAATCAAGGATACTGCAGTTATCAAAAAGGCAAAGGCTGACGGTACGGGATTTGAGTTTATTAAGAATCAGACCTTTGAAAACGGCGCTGAGGTCGGCAAGGGTGAAGAGTATACAAATGCAGGAATTGCCGTTGATTCTGAAAACAAGATAATCAGGATCGGTGTTTTCGAGCCCACAACAGGCGATAACGCCGCAGGCGGAAAGCAGGAGGTAGTGGGTATCCGATATGCTCACTCTCTTGATAACACAGTTACTATCGGTGGCGAGGAATACACGGTAGAGCTTGATATCAGCGATAACGGATCTCTTAAGGAATATGCCTTGTCTACTGCAACAAAGCTTTGCGAGGACGAATGCGTTATCGTTATCGGCTCCTACGGTTCAGACGTTTCTATCGCCGCAGCTCCCGTATTCGAGGAGGCAGGTCTTGCAGCTATCGGTGCTTCCTGCACGAACCCCGAGGTTACAGATCATAACGAGTATTATTTCCGCACCTGCTTTGTTGATCCCTCCCAGGGTTCGGCTCTTGCAGATTTCGCCCACTCTATTATTAAAGAGGAAAAGTAAGATCATAAACAATAAAAGACCGTTGCATTGCCCAAGTGTTCTTAAGGACACTTGGGCAGTTTTATTCGCCTTCCCACAGGGGCCCCTACGACAACAAAGTTGTCGCGGGGAGTGGGTGCGGCGAGTGATATTGCTTCGCAGTGATATTTGAACTTCGTTCAAGTGATATTGCCTTCGGCAGTTTATGGCGAATAAAATATCACTGAAATCGTAAGATTTCAATACCACTTCCCCAAAGGGAAATATCACTCTGTGCGAAAAGCGCAGAATATCACTA
>JAFQDC010000101.1 GCA_017416205.1 Clostridia bacterium
AATGAAGTTAGTTTATTGCATATAATATTTCCGGCTCCATGGAAAGAATTAAAATTATACTATACAGGGGAGACGGATGAGGGTTGCTACCTGGGAGAGAACCAAATTTAACAATTTATGTGCCATATAAAATGACAAAACAAACAATACCGTTCGATCTGTCATTTCCATCTTAACATAGTTTAAAGATAGATCTTACCCAGGTAGCAACCCTCATCCGTCACCAGCAGTTTGCTATGCACCCTGCGAGTGACACCTTCCCCCGATGGAAGGACCCGCTTGCGGGGGGATCCGTCTATCATGGGGGAAGGCTTTACTTAAAGCCTCGCTCCTGCTATAGCCATATGGGTATAACCATTTCGCCCATAAACCCCAATCTGACGAAACCAACTAAAAATTTTTTCAAAAAATTATCAAAATATGTGGCTTTTTCTGTAATCTCAGGTAGTTAACAGCAAAGGCGGTGATGAAGTGACACGGCAGGATGACCTTTTTGAGGAAAACGTTGCAAATGTTATTGAAAAATACAAGGGCACGGTATATGCAATTGCCCTTACTCATACAAAAACGAAATACGATGCTGACGACGTGTTTCAGGAGGTGTTCTTAGCATATTGGAAAAAGCGACCGCGAGTGCGGGATGAAGAGCATCTTAAGGCGTGGCTAATAAAGACCACGGTAAACCAATGCAAGAAAAATTACAATGCTTCAATATGGAAGAAAGCCTTTTCATTTGCTGAAGTGAGGGGCGAGGAGGGAGAAGCGTTCAGCTTTGAGCTTCCTATGGAAAACGCGGTATTTTGCGCTATGCAAAAAATGAGCCCGAAGCTGAGGGGCGTTATACATCTTTATTATTTTGAAGAAATGTCTGTAAAGGAAATATCAAAGCTTCTCAGAATGAGGGAGGGAACCGTGCGTATGCAGCTCACCCGAGGAAGAGATAAGTTGCGAGAGCTTATTGGGAGGAAATGATGAAAGGAACTTTTTTTGAATCAATGAAGGGGCAGATGATCCCTGACAGCGCTTTGGTATCGGGAGTGCTTTTTGATATGCAAAAAGAAAAGAGAGAAAGCGCTTCTTCTGTTATTTTAAGATACAGCGCGTCTGCGCTCTCCGTTGCCGTTGCGGTGCTGTGCGTTTTTAATATGACAATGCCCGCCGCAGCGGAACAGCTTCCCCTTGTGGGCGGAGCCTTTGCGGCGCTTAACGAAAGCGGAAGAAAGGCGAGGGAAAGCGGAAAAACTCCTGCCTTTCTCCTTTGTGAAGAGGAAAAACAGGGCCTTGAAAGTATTGATATCACAGCGGGGCTTTGCGACGGGCTTGACCTTACCTTTCATATAAGATATGAAGATAAGGACGGTATTATCGACGAAAAGGTGAGAAGCTTGACTCTTTCTGACAGCGCCGTATATTACGAAGGAATACCCCTCAGACCCACGGGTGAGTCCCCCATCCTTTACGAGACCTCCGAGGGAGTGTTCTCGGGAGAGGCGCGATTTAACGCATCGATAATTTCGGGCCTTCTTGAAGACGGGGAAGAGATGGAATTTGCTCTTCATTTCAATACCGTTTTCGGCTACTATGATAATATGGAAGACGAGGGTGGCGAGACTTTTCGGTATGAGGGCACATTCATTTCAAAAAGCACGGCCTTCGTTGACCTTTCAAAAATGTCCGTTGAGTACGTTGGTGCTGAAAAGGACGGTATGAGCCTTGAATATATCATAAGAGGAGAAGAGCGCACCGACGTGCTTTTTAAAATAGACGGAAGCGTTGAGTATGCGGATTGTTTTCTTGTGGGAATGGGGGATGAGAACCCTGACTGTGTTACCATGAATCCCGGAAGGGGAGAGGACGGCTCTCGCACCTACTGCGCCACCTTTTCTGCTGGCGAAAAGCCTGAAGCGGGTGAGGAGAGCGTGAAGGATGACAAAAGCGAAAGCATTTATATTCCCCCCCATGACATTGTATTTTACAACGAGGCAACGGGAGAATCCTATTATCTTTCAAAGGAGGAATAGGCGTGAAGAAAATATGTGTGATACTTATCACCCTCAGCCTTCTCGTCAGCGTTCTCAGCATTATATACGTTGCAGTGGGCGCGGCAAGCGTTGATCCTGAGGGGGCGGGAAACGAGCTTCTTGGCGTTGTTCCCGAATATATACTTGAAGAGCAGAGATACTGGGAAGAGTACTGCAGATACGGCGAGGAGATGTCTCTCAAGGATCCCGAATATTATACCTTTGACGGGGAGACTGTTACGTTTACAATGAAAGACTCCGAGTACGGCTCAAGCTCCGCTCTGTACGATATTGAGTACACTATTAGGGATGCATACTATACAGACACTCTTCCCGAGGGTGTGGAGCATGAAAATAATACCGTCGGTTTTTCTGAGGGAATTTTAGATGAGGGGTATACTTTTCTCGTTTTAGATGTTATACTTGAAAATAAGGACAGCAAAAAGCAGATGTATATGATGAACTCCATTAACGTGAGCGACGCAGATCTGCTCGGCTTTGAGGGGGCGCAGTTCAAAAACTCCGCAAGACACCACGCAGAGCTTTATCCCGATACTCCTTTTGAAACGAAGCTTGCTTTTGTTGTTCAAAGATCGGCGTACCCTCAGGTACATATTGACAATTTCGGAGCCGTATCCGTTGACGGACGCGACGTATACGTGGATCTCGAAAATTTAGTGAAATAAAAAATGATGAAAAAAGCAGCACTATTTTTGGCAATTGCATTAATTATCGCTTCTGTATTTACAGGCTGTATGAGGCGAAATAATGAAGAAAGCACTCAGCCTGAAACTACGGAGAATAAAGAGACTGAAAAGCCTGTATATCCTACTCCTGACGGAAAGACGGTGGTATGCCTTGATGCAGGTCACGGCTTTCGTGATATCGGATGCGATACAGACCTTCTTGACGGAAACGAGGCTGAAACTACCCTTGCCATAACTCTCCTTGTAAAGGCAGAGCTTGAAGCGAGGGGAGCGCAGGTGATCCTCACCCACGACGGAAAGACCTTTCCAAGTGCCGACGAGGTGCGCCGTCTTGCAGACAGCGCAGGAGTGGAGTATAAGGAAGAGGATATTATAGATAACGATATCTTTTCGGCATACGAGAGGGCAGTGTATACCGCGGCAATTGCCGAAGATAAAGCCATAGATCTTTTTATATCCCTTCACGTAAACAGCTTGCCCACTCATCCCGAGTTTTCAAGATATGAGATGGACTACTTTGCAGAAAACCCCTATGCAGATGCTCTGGGAGAATTTTGCGAAGACCTGGCGGGGGCTCTTGATAACGAGAGCAAGATATTTGCGGATATCTATGAGGAAGCATTTCTTGTAACAAAGGTTGGAGCTCATCCTTCCGTGCTTATAGAAATGGGATACGCCACGAACGAAGAGGATAGCGCTAGGCTCAATTCCGAGGCGTGGAGAAGGGACTTTGCAAAAGCTCTTTCCGACTCCTGCATAAAATGGATATCCTCATATGAGGAGAAATAAAAAGAACCATCTTCAAGATGGTTCTTTCAGACTGTCGAAAAAGGCGCAGAACAAAAGCCGCAAAACATATAGTATTTAGTTAAGTGAAAAACGCAGTAAAAAAGTAGAAATCCGCCGATTATTTCGGCGGATTTCATTGTTAAATGCGGCTTTTTAGCCGCGAA
>JAFQDC010000102.1 GCA_017416205.1 Clostridia bacterium
ATGACATCATAACAGATGTAAAATTTGAGACCTTTGGGTGTGGCTCGGCTATCGCATCCAGTTCAATGGCAACTGAGCTTATTAAGGGCAAGCCTGTCGAGGAGGCTTTAAGTCTTACCAACAAAGCCGTTGTGGAAGCTCTTGACGGCCTTCTTGCACATAAGCTGCATTGCTCCGTCCTTGCGGAAGAGGCGATCAAGGCTGCACTAAAGGACTACTACGACAAAAACGGAATTGAATATGACCACACGCAGTTTCCCGATTGTGAGAGCTGTGGTCATTGTTGTGAGGTATAAAAATGACAATTCGTGATCTTCAGGATGAAATTATCCGACTGAAAAAAGAAAAGAACATCTGTATCCTTGCTCACGCCTATCAAAGACAGGATATTTGGGAGGTTGCGGATTACATAGGCGATTCCTTCGGGCTCAGCCAAAAAGCCGCCGAGGTGCAGGCAGATACCGTTATCATGTGTGGTGTTCGTTTTATGGCGGAAACCGTAAAGATACTTTCTCCTCAAAAAACAGTATTTCTTGCAAACGCTACGGCAGGATGCCCTATGGCAGACCAGATGGATCCTGAGCTCATTGCGCAAATGAAGGTGGAACTGCCGGAACATACCGTAGTTGCATATATCAACACTACAGCGGAACTTAAAACCGTTTGTGACGTTTGCGTTACTTCCTCCTCGGCGGTAAAGCTCATACGCAATATTCCAAACGATAAGATTTTGTTTATTCCCGATTGTAATTTAGGCGATTGGGTAGCCAAACAGGTTTCTGAAAAGAAGCTGGAATTGGTTCGAGGTGGCTGTCCTACGCATTTAAGAATGACAAAGCTCGATGTGGAATGGGCAAGAAAACAGCACCCGAAAGCCGAGATACTGATGCATCCCGAATGTCATCCGAGTATTGTTGCGCTTTCTGATTTTGTTGGTAGTACCACCGAAATTATGTCCTATGCAGAAAAAGGTACAAACAGCGAATACGTTATCGGCACGGAAAACAGTATTGTGGAGCATCTACAGTTCAAATGTCCCGATAAAAGCTTTTTTCCTCTTTCGAAGGACTGCGTATGTCATAATATGTCGGCAACGACGCTGATGGATGTTTACAGAACGGTCAAAGGAATCGGCGGCGAAGAGATCGTTATGAGCGATGAGCTTATCACATCTTCACGCAAATGCATTGATGAAATGCTGAGGTTAGGTAAATGAAAAAAGCGCTGATTGCTATGAGCGGTGGAGTGGACTCCTCCCTTGCGGCGAAGTTAATGAAGGATAAAGGGTTTGATTGTATCGGCTGCACGATGAAGCTCTATCACAATGAAGATGTAGGAATCGAGCGCTCCCGCACCTGTTGTTCTCTTGACGATGTTGAGGATGCAAGGAGTGTAGCCTATAAGCTCGGGATGCCGTTCTACGTGTTCAATTTTACCGAGGCCTTCCGTGATACGGTCATAAGAAAATTTATCGAAAGCTATGAAAAAGGAATTACCCCGAATCCCTGTATGTATGCGGGATCTGTCCTCAAGATGGCAACGTTATTCTCGGGAGTAATGACGATCTGTTCAGTCGTGAGGCGGATATATCCGATTTTAACTGGATAAGCGGCAAAGTATTTGAGGGCGAATTTCGTTGCAAGGCGAAAATACGTTATCGTCATCCGGAACAGTGGGGGACTGTACTTCCTAGGGGAGCAGATACCGTTCATATCACTTTTGACGAACCTCAACGGGCAATTACACCAGGACAAGCTGCTGTTTTGTATGACGGAGACATCGTGTTGGGTGGTGGAACGATAAAATAAAGATATTTACTTGATTTACCTACCTGCTTGGGTTTATAATAAATAAAATTACCAAAAACTGAGGAGACATATTATGTTAATTTCCACGCGAGGACGATACGCTTTGCGCGTATTACTTGATCTTGCAGAACATCAGAATGACGGCTATATCGCAATGAAAAATGTGGCGGAACGCCAGGGTCTGTCACTCAAATATATCGAGAAAATTATGCCCGTTCTTTCAAAAAATAATTATGTCGAGGGTGTTCACGGCAAGGGTGGAGGCTACCGCTTGGCAAGGGAGCCAAAAGATTATAAAGTAGGCGATATTTTAAGACTTGCCGAAGGGGATCTCGCCCCCGTTACTTGCCTTCAATGCAATGCCGAAAAGTGTGATCGTGCTGATACCTGTCCTACGCTTCCTATGTGGACCGAGTTTTATAGCATAGTAAACAATTATTTTGACGGTATTACTTTGAATGATCTGATGAAATAATTTGCAAAAACTACAGTTATATAATCGGGGTGATTTTGGGGATAAGAAACCAAACTTTTTTCAAAACCTTTCTCTAAGTAGTTGACAAATTGATCGAAAAATAGTATAATATTCGGGTAAAAAGGCAAAGGCGTCTTTGAGTTACAAGCTCTGAGTGTCTTTGTCTCTTTTTTTGTCAATAACTGAATAGCATATAAGGGCAATGGTGTCTTTAATGTTTACGCATTAAAGCA
>JAFQDC010000103.1 GCA_017416205.1 Clostridia bacterium
GCAGAGCCTTTTGCCTTTTGTTCATTTTGTCAGTTTGAAGTTTTTTGAGAGTGCAGAGAACTTTTTTACAAAAAAGTTCTTTGCATCCATTCCCCTCCCCCCTCAAACCAAAATTTGACAACTGTTTTGGACAATTTTGTTTTTTTGTGTATTGATTTATGGAAGCGAGGGTTGTAATATAATTATAGAAACACAATACTAAAAGGAGTGTTATCAATGAAAAAGTCAAAAGCTTTCCCTTATATAATGGGTGGTGTGGCCGCTGTGGCAATACTGCTTTGCGGCTGGTATCTTTTCTGCCCCGCTCTTAATCCCAAGAGCATTGGGCTTTGGATACTTATTAACCTTTCCGCTTTGGCATTCACCCTTGTATCCCGCCTTATAATCGGTCTGAGAGATCACAAAAGGGTTGCTGACAGCAAGAAAAAGAAACGAGCCCATTACGCTTCTGAAGCCGCAGATCTGATATTCTCTGCAAAATACCATATCGTTCCCATCGGTATTGCCGCTCTTATACTTCTTCTGTTCGTTTTCTCAACAACAGTATTTAACGCAACCGCGTATTCTGAGATAATGAAGGTATCCGAGGGAGATTTCAACAAGGATATTGCTCATTCTGTTGGCACAGACTCTATCGCTCTTATGGACACCTCCTCTGCGCAGATGCTTGGCGACCGTGAAATAGGTGCGCTTTCCGACGTTGTGAGCCAGTTTGACGTTTCAGAGGAATACACTCAGATAGATCTCAAGGGCCGTCCCATTAAGGTATCTGCCCTTGAATATGCAGGCTTTTTCAAGTGGATAAACAACCGAGACACGGGTATCGGCGGATACGTTACCGTTGACCCTGTTTCAATGTCTGCTACCTTTAACAAGTGCGACGGTATGATCTATTCACCCTCTGCATTCTTTAACGAGGACGCATACAGATATCTTCGTATAAAGTATCCCACGGTTCTTTTTGAAAATCTCCACTTCGAGATAGACGAGGAGGGAAAACCCTACTACATAGCCTCAGTTATTGACAAGACTATTCCCCTTTTCGGCGGAAAGACTGTTACGGGCTGTATCGTTCTCGATCCTGTCAGCGGTGAGACTGAAAGGTTGGAGCTTGAGGATATCCCCAAATGGATAGACGTTGTTTTCTACGGCGACCTCTTATGCGAGCAGTACAACTGGCACGGTATGTACCAGAACGGCTATTTCAACAGCATCTTTGCAAAGAAGGGCTGCAAGCAGGTTACCACCTACTATGAAAGCGAAGAGGAGGAGGAAAGCTCTGACTCTACTCCCGTTTCCGATTACGGATACATTGCCAAGGACGGAGACATCTGGATCTACACGGGAATCACCTCCGTTAATGGCGACAGCTCAAACATCGGCTTCCTTCTTGCAAACGAGCGCACCGGCGAGAGCAGATATTACTCAGTATCGGGAGCTGACGAAAAATCCGCTATGGCGGCGGCTGAGGGTGAGGTTCAGGAAAAGGGCTATCAGGCCTCATTCCCCTCCCTTATCAACATCGAAGGTCATCCCACCTACATTATGGTGCTGAAGGACTCCGGCGGACTTGTCAAGCTTTACGCTACGGTAAACGTTGAGCAGTACAATATAGTTACAACTGCCGCAACACAGGCCGAATGTATTGAAAAATACAAGGACGTTCTCGGAATCGACAGTGATGACGAAAACAAGGAGCCTGAAAAGCTTACGGATGTGACGGTTACTATCGCATCTGTTAAGTACATAGACATTGACGGAAACACGTACATTTACGTTATCGACACCGAGGATAACATATACAAGGCAAAGGCTGCAGATCACGAAAGCATGCTTCTTCTTAGTGAGGGAGACATAGTTGAGATCAGCCACTCGGAGGGTAATATTGTAAAGTGTGAGACGGTTGGATAAAGGAAAAGCACCCGATGGGTGCTTTTTCTTCAGTTATATTCACCTAAAGGTGAGTTATATTGCTTCGCAGTTATATTATGCTTCGCATAGTTATATTGCCTTCGGCAGTTAAAACTGAAATTTGTTTTAAAATAAATTTCAATATTCTTTTCTAATCTATTTTACAAAAGTATGGACCGAAATCACATTCGTGTGTTTTCACGTAAGTCCACGAAAAGTCAGATGCAATTACCGTAACGTCTATGAACTGATCAAGTATTTCGGCACTTAACGCATCTGCATTTTCAATTCTGTAGCCTACGTCGTCTATATTACTCAAAAAAACACAACTGTATTTGTTCTGATTATCATACTGCCTCGACGCAACTTCTTCATCATCACATCTAAGAAGTCCAAAGCTGAAAATATGCCAAATACAATCTTCGCTTAATCTCTTTGCTTTGTTTTGGTTCTTTGATTTTTTGGACAATGCATTCATCCATTCCGTTTTGAGTTGAGCTACGGTATCGCGATCTAAAGGTGTTACATTAATACCGAGCCTTGAAAAGGCTTCCTCATAATGCTGTTTATGCATCTCATCATAGTCTGACTTCACAGGCTCTCCGGGAAGCAGCCATTTTATCTCATCACAATATAACACAAAACAAATAAAACCTTCGGGTAAAAAGCACGGACAACGGCCGTTACCCGAAAGATCAATTCTGAATCTTCCTACCCTTTCATCCTGCTCGTCGAGAATTCCTTTAATATGACAGTCTATTATCTCTTCGACAGGGAGAGAATATATATCGGGAATACTTACAGATTCAGCACAAACGGGACAATATACTTTACAGTTCAGCATTTCAGTTTCATTTGTTTTTATACAGATAGTTTCTTTAAGGCAGGAAAATACATCTATCCCAAATGAATCAAAAAATTCCTTTTCTTCTGCAGAAAGGTCTTTGTAATTCTCATAGAAATTTCTGTCTGCATCTGTTTTAGGACGATTATATTCTTTATAGTATTCTTTTGTTTTTTCTACGTCTATCTTAAAGCCCCACTGTCCAAAATTGAAAGGTTTCATTGATTTCACTCCTTTGGACTTGCACTTCTATTTGTTTGAGTATAGTATAACACGAAACTTGACGTTTGTAAATAGCTAAATAACTCCGCTCCGCTTCGTAGCTAAATAGCTTCGCAGCTGAATTTCACTTCGTGAAGCTAAATTAAATTCGCGCCTCGCTGGCGTAGCCAATTTAGCTCCGCAGGAATTCAGCTGAAAAAAGCACCCGATGGGTGCTTTTCTTTCAGCAATTTATATTATCATCTGAACAGAGCCAATCCATTGTTACGCCTAAAGCCTTTGCGATAATTCTAAGCTCAGCGTCACATACATGGCGCTGATTTTTCTCTATTCTTGAAATTATCAAAGGAGTTATATCCATTCCCATAAGCTGTATCTTTCTTGCAAGGTCATCTTGTGTCATGGGTGGCTTTTGCAACGCTCTTCCAAGCCTGACTCTTTCAGAGCATATATTTCCCTTTATTGTAAACATACTCTTCGCCATATGCTTCTCCAATATATCTATCTTAGATATTTAGTATCTGTTATATTGATTTTATCCTAAAATTAGATATAATAATTAACAGAGTAGATACATATTATCTACTTTAGATATTTGAAGAAATTTTTGGTGAAATTATGGTATGCACTTTTTTTGGTCATAGTTTTGCAGGTAGTGAAATTCGTCCGTATCTTACGGAATGCCTGCAGGAACTTATTGAAAACAAAAATGCCACTGAATTTTTAGTGGGAAATCATGGAAACTTTGATGCAATGGTTTGGGAGATTCTGAACCTTCTTAAAGCTGTATATCCTCACATCGTTTGTTACAAGGTACTTGCATATCTGCCTACCCGCTCGGAGGATGGAGGAGAAAATACTCTTTTCCCGGAAGGGATTGAAACTATCCCCCGCAAATTTGCTATTATAAAAAGAAATGAATGGATGATAAACAAAGCAGATACGGTTATAACCTATGTGAAGCATAGAACGGGCGGCGCGTACAGATTCAGCCAAATTGCTAAGAAAAAAGGAAAACAGATTATTGAGTTATGAGCACTTCGTGCGTGATGAGACCTGCGGTCGTGATGATTTCCCTTTGGGAAAACGATGATATGATTGCCTTTTAAACTTGCCGAAGGCAATCATCGTTTGCGTAGCAATCATCGTTTGGCGAAGCCAATCATCGTTTGCCGAAGGCAATCATAACTGAAAAAAGCTCCCCGAAGGGAGCTTTTTTCACGCCCATGCCATTGTTGTGGGCTTGGGTTCATGGATGATGCAGGGTGAGAGGCACTCTACTGCCTTTGCAAGTCCCTCGTCGATGGACATAAGGCTATCCTCGTGCTCGATGGACATTACCTTATCGTATCCTACAAGACGGAGAGCGGAGCAGATATCCTTCCACCACTTCTGATCGTGGCCGTAGCCTACTGCGCGGAATACCCATGCACGGTTAAGTTCATCGCCGTAGTGCTTTGTATCAAGAACACCGTTTACTGATGTATTGATATCGTCGATCTTTGTATCCTTTGCATGGAAGTGATAGATAGCGTCGCCAAGGTAACGGATAGCCGCTACGGGGTCGATGCCCTGCCATACAAGGTGAGAGGGGTCGAAGTTTGCGCCGAGGACAGGGCCTACGGCATTTCTGAGCTTCATAAGTGTTTCGGGGTTATATACGCAGAAGCCGGGGTGCATCTCAAATGCGATTTTTGTTACGCCGTGAGCCTCTGCAAATGCTGCTGTTTCCTTCCAGTAAGGAATGAGGACCTGGTTCCACTGATAATCAAGAACGCCGAGGAAATCATCGGGCCACGCGCAGGTTGCCCAGTTAGGTGTTTTATCCTCGGGAGAGCCGCCGGGGCATCCGGAGAATGTGATAACAGTATCAACGCCTACCTTCTCAGCAAGGAGAACTGCGTTTACGAAATCCTTATGGAAGGACTCTGCGATCTCCTTATTGGGATGCACGGGGTTACCGTGGCAGGCAAGTGCTGCAAGCTCGATATCGTACTTCTTGAAAAGGCCGAGCCACTCGTTGAGGGCTGCCTCGTCTGCAAGGAGCTTTTCGGGGTCGCAATGAGCCTTACCGGGGAAGCCGCCTGCGCCGATCTCTACTGCCTGAACGCCGAGGCCCTTGAGCTTTGCAAGGGTATCCTCAAGGCTGAGGTTTGCATAAAGGTTTGCAAGTACGCAAAGTTTCATAATTATTATTTCGCTTTCTTAATTTAAAAAGTTCTACCCGTGTGCCCGAAGGCACACGGGCTTATAAATAATATCTGGTATCAAGAGGATAGGTGACAAGATGCGAAAGGATGGATCATTTCTCTTTTTGTTCGCGCTTGTCAGATATTCCCGACTTATGGATATCAAGGGGATAGATGACGAGATGCGAAGTCGTGATCGCGACCCGTGAGGCGTATATATATACGTCGAGGGTCGTGAGCACGGCTAAAAAAGAGAATCAAATAAAGATCGGAGAAATCCGCAAGGATTTCCACATAAAATTAACTCATAAATTTATGCAAACTGACTTCTTACTTATTATTCTCTTTTTGTTCGCGCTTGTCAGATATTCCCGATTTAGTTGAAGTATACAGGCTTGCCTGTCTTAGCAGACTCGTAGATACCCTCAAGGATCTGAGTTACAACGTATGCCTGCTCGGGAAGTACGAGGGGATCCTTATCTTCGATGATAGCGTGGATCCACTGATATGCTTCTCTCTCGTGGGGCTCGCCGCCTGCATTACCGGAGTAGAATGCTACGCCGCCAACACCAAGCTCGATCTCCTTTGTATACATTCTGTTATTATCAACACCGTTGATACGGAGGCCGCCGACCATATCAGCACCGCCCTTTGTACCGCAGAGAGTTGTCTGTGCCTCTCTCACGTCAAGAGTGTTAAGCGCCCATGCGGACTCGAGAACGATAGTTGCGCCGTTTTCCATTACTACGAAGCCGAATGCAGAGTCCTCAACTGTGAACTCATCGGGATTCCAGTCGCCGCAAGCGTTTGCTGTCTCTGTCTGGTAGCGGAACTCGTGATAAGTTGTACCTACGCAGTACTTGGGCTTATAGTTGTTCATTGTCCAGAGAGTAAGGTCAAGTGCGTGTGTTCCGATATCGATGAGGGGACCGCCGCCCTGCTCATCTTCCTTAAGGAATACGCCCCATGTGGGAACGAAACGACGGCGGATAGCGTGTGCCTTTGCGTAGTAGATATCGCCAAGGTCGCCGCGGTCGCAGATATCCTTAAGATAGAGAGAATCGTTTCTCTGACGGTTCTGATAACCGATAGCAAGCTTCTTGCCTGTTCTCTTTGCAGCCTCAACCATCTTGAGCGCCTCTGCAGAGTTGATAGCCATGGGCTTTTCGCACATTACGTGCTTGCCTGCCTCGAGGGCGTCAACTGTGATAAAGCTGTGAGAAATGTTGGGAGTACATACGTGTACTACGTCGATGGTCTCATCAGCGAGAAGATCCTTATAGTTCTCATAGAACTTAGCATCCTCAGTACCCCACTTCTTTGCAGCAGCCTTTGCTCTCTCTACGATGATATCGCAGAAGGCTACCATTTCAACTTCGGGTACAGATGCAAGACCAGGGAAATGCTTACCGTTTGCAATTCCGCCGCAGCCGATGATACCAACTCTTACTTTTCCGTTAACCATAGGTGTGTTCCTCCGTGGTATATAAATTTTTTAATTGATTCCTTGTAGAAATTGCATAATTCCAACTCTATTTTATAGTAACAAATCAATGATTTCAAGGCTTTTTTGCGATTTTTTCATTATATTTTCATTATTGTTATTTTTAACAAAACATATACACCCTATTTTGTGTTTTTGACTATTGGGTTATGTGGCTTTTTTACGTCATATCAACAAAAAAAGCTTTCCGCAAGCGGAAAGCTTCAATAATTTTTCATTCTTCATTTTTCATTTTTCATTTAAAAAGCCGCAGGGTTTCCCCTGCGGCTTTTTAATCATTTCTTAAGCTTCCACTTTGTCCAGAGGATGCTTGTGTGCCAATCCTCGGGGAGGGCTTGATAATAAATGGTAAAGAGTGAGCCGTCGGGGAGCTCCACTGTTGCGGGGTATCCCATATCTCTCTGCTTTTCCATATTGATATTATCGTTGAGGACATAGTCCTCCTCCCAGGTCTCGCCGCCGTCGTAGCTGACCACGGCTCTCTCTGTGATATTTCCCCAGGTACGGCAGGAATAACTGCATATTACAGCGCCCGATGAATGCACCATAAAATGAGGAGGCATACCGTCAACGCCGATGCACTTGGGGGTAGACCATGTCTTACCCTTATCGTCGGAATAGGTTACGTAAACTGAGTCTGCGGGCGCGTCCTTTCTGCCGTTTACTCGCATACCGCCGAGGATCCTGCCTGAGGGAAGCTCTACCTGATGAGCCTCGTACATCTGGCCGTAATCCGCATCCTCGCAAGGAGGTACGGTTCCTGCAAACTCCCATGTTGCGCCGTCGTCTGAGCTTGTGTAGCAGACGAAATCGTTATCAAAGGCATATTCGGGCTCGAATCTCTTACCCATATACACAAGGGTTCCGTCCTTACAACGGCAGGGGCCGTGGGGGGAGTGAACGTTCAGGCGAACGGGGTCGCCCCAGGTCACGCCGTTATCCTTTGAGAGGCTGACGTAGCTTCCCTTCTCTGCGTTATAATCCTCATCGGAAAGGGTATGCCAATAGTCGCTATATCCCTTCATCATTGCCTTATCTCCTGCGGGGAGCCAGGTCTGCTCCTGCATATGGTCAAGGTATCCCTCATAGTTATCGGTATACCAGGACATAAGCATCTTTCCGCCGCCGAGATTAAGGATACCGGGGTCGCGGTCGTCTATCTTTGAATCATATACAACGATGGGGGGAGTCCAGGTCTTGCCCTCGTTAAAGCTTACCCACATAATATTCTTTCCTGCGTGGTCAACGTGGGACATACGAAGGCCTGAGGCTACGGCATAGAGCCAGCCGTTATCACCAACTGCAAGGGAGGGCCAAGCGTTATACTTGAAGGGATTATGATCGCCGGGGTAGCGATGAACTACGCCTGTTTCAAAATTCTCCTTGATTATCTTCATTATTCCTCTATTCTCCATTTCGTATAAAGAATACTTGTATGCCAATCATCGGGAAGCGCCTGATAATAAAGGGTGAGGAGAGATCCGTCGGAAAGCTCTACTGTTGCGGGATAACCCATATCTCTCTGCTTTTGCATATTGATCCTATCGTCAAGGATATACTCGTCGCTCCAGGTCTCGCCCTCGTCATAGCTGATTACTGCACGCTCTGACATACAGAGGTCGGGCTCGTTTCTGCAGCTATAGCTGAGAATGAGAGCACCTGAGGAATGCATCATAAAGTGAGGAGGCATACCGTCAACGCCGCAGCACTTAGGGACACTCCAGGTCTTACCCTTATCATCGGAATATGTAAGATATGTAGTATCAACGGGCTTTACATTTCTTCCGTTGACTCTCATCGCTCCGAGAAGTCTTCCTGAGGGAAGCTCTATGATATGAGGCTCGTGTACCTGATTGGGAAGGAAGTTTTCAAAATTCGGAACTGTTCCGCAATACTCCCAGGTATGGCCGCCGTCCAAGCTTTTATGGCACTCAACGTCGGGGCCGTAGGGGTGCTCAAAGTTCATAGTCTTACCGAGATAATATATAGTGCCGTCCTTTGCAACACAGGGACCGTGAGGGCTTGACACGGGAACTCTGATATTCTCGCCCCAGGTCACGCCGTAGTCATCGGAAAGCTTAACGAAGCTTCCCCACTCCTCTTTACGGGATTCCTTGGGGAGAGTTCTCCAATACTGTGTCCAGCCGCCCATCATTGCCTTATCGGAGGGATGGAGCCACGCCTGCTCCTGCATATGCTCAAGATCGTTCGCATATACGCTTGTGAACCAGGACATAAGCATCTTACCGTTTCCAAGATAAAGAATACCTGTATCGCGGTCGTCATAATTGGAATCGTTTACGATAACGGGGGGAGTCCAGCTTGAGCCGTCGTCAAAGCTTACCCACATTACGTTCTTTCCGCAGGGATCAACGTGGGACATTCTGAGACCTGACGCAGTTGCATAAAGGACACCGCGGTCATCCTTACATACTGTGGGCCACGCGTTATATCTGAAGCAGTTATGATCAGAGGGATAACGGTGTACTATGCCGTGCTCTACCTTGGGATTTTTTGTTTTCATTTTGCGTTCTCCTTTTAAAGGATATAATTTTATAACTATACACGTTAATTTTAACATTTATACCCTGTTTTGTCAATCGTTAGGGGGGAATAATTACGTCAGCGTCAAATTTTGGTTTGACGAGGGGAGATATACGTGGGAGCCTTTTTGAAAAAAGGCCCCCACACCCCCGAAAAACTTCAAAAAAGGGATTAATTAGTTGTCTGTAGGTATACTTTGTCATTCTTTATTACCCATAGTTTGAAGTTTTTTGCGGAGCTTTTTTACAAAAAAGCGACATATAAACCGTAATTTGACAGTCAACAAAACAACGGAGACCTTTTCAGGTCTCCGCAGGTTTATTCAAATATGTTCTTTGCGTCTGAAAGGAGGGCTCTGCTTGAATCAAGCACTTCTCTGCCTGCATCCCCCGTCTTATTATAAAGCCTTGCAAGGGATTTTGCGGCTTTTTTATCGCTGCCGTGGATATCGCTTCCAAAGGCTACGATATTGCAGGTATCAAAAAGCTTGGACAGTCGCTTTGAGCCGCCGAAGCCTGACAGCACCTCGGCGTTTATCTGACACATAACGTCGCACTCTTCACATAGTCTTGCGATATCCTCCCTAGGATATCTGTCCACGTGGGCCATTACGGGTCTCAGTCCCATTCTGCCTATTCTGTAGACTGCTTCATAATGCTCTTCCCGGAAGGTATGAAAGGGCATTTCAAGAAGTATTACGTCTGTGCCCTCAATACACAGCCGCTCGATTCCCTCCATATGGTCGATACCTCCGCAAACAAGGACCTCAGCGCCGAGATACACCTCAGGCATTTCCGCACCCTTCAAGGTCAGAATCTCTTTTTTTGCTCTGTCTCTTCTTTCAAGAAACGTATCCACGCTATGCCTCTGAGGATAAAAATGAGGCGTTGCCACTACCCTTGTGATTCCCTCTTTAAAAAGGCATCCAAGCTGTGCCTTTGAGGTTTCAAGGCCATCGGAGCCGTGATCGGCACCGGGCAATATATGTGCATGAAAGTCGATCATACTTCTCTTTCCTTTATCAGTTTTACAAAAAAGCCGAACTTTCGCCCGGCTTTTTCTTTATTCTTCATCTTCCTCAAGAGAACTTCCCTTTTTATGTCCGTATCCGTATCCGTATCCATAGCCGTAGCTGTAATTATAGGTACCGTATTTTGAATACTTACCGCTATACTTTGAGTACTTACCGTATCGACCGTATCGTGAGGACTTAGGATCCACATCATTGAGCACAAGTCCGATAATATTTGCATTCATCTGCTCCATGATGCCGAGGGCATTTCGAAGAGTTTTTGAATCGTCCTGTCTTGATCTTACCACGTAAAGGTAGCCCGTAACGTGCTCGGTGATCACCACCGCATCAGTTACTATTGCAACAGGAGGCAGGTCGATAAATATTATATCGAAATGCTGCTTCATAAACTCAATGAATTTTCCCATTCTTTGACTTGCAAGAAGCTCTGCTGGATTGGGAGGCATTCCGCCTGCGGTTATTATTGAAAGATTAGGATACTTCGTTTTTTTGATATACTTATCAATGGAACTGTCTGCACTTGCAAGAAGCTCACTGATTCCCTCTGCCTTATCAATATCAAAGATCTTATGGATCATTGACTTTCTCAGGTCACAGTCGATAAGGAGTACCTTCTTTTCAAGCTGTGCAAAGGATACTGCAAGATTTGAAATAATAAGGCTCTTACCGCTATGAGCAAAGGTACTGGTGATTCCGTATACGGGGCACTTCTCGCCCTTTGCCGTATAGAAGAGGTTGGTTCTCAGCATTTTGAATGCTTCGTTTATAGCGAAGGATGAGGATTCTGACAAAAGTTTTCCTTTATAAATACTGTTTTCGCCGTTCATTTACGTTCACCCCTCACTTTCTTTGCTCTTCCGCCTTCCTCCATCATAATGGTGGGGATAAGGCCTACTATGGGATATCCGAACTTATCCTTCAGGTCCTCCTCTGTATAGATAGTATTATCAAGCACCTCTACAAGGAAGAACACGAGGAATGATACTGCAACACCCAGAACTGCGCCAATGACAGTATTCAAAATAAGATTGGGAGAATCGGGCTCTGTTGCAAGTCTCGGAGGGTCCATCTGGGAAACATCACCCTTATTGATGATCTCGGGGATGGCATCGGGGATAACGCTGTAAAAAGCATTTGCTATAGCAAGTGCCTTTTCGGGATCCGGATGGTCTACGGCAATATAGAACGCCTCTGTTCCCGAATAGGTGCCTGAGGTTATACTCCCCTTAAGGGCCTTTGCGGATATTTCAACACCTGACTCTGCTATTACCTTTTCGAGAAGAGACGTGCTGTTCTTTACGATAACGATCGAGGATTCCGCAAGACTCTTTGATGCGCTCATATCCTGTGAGGATACGCTGGTTGACTGATCCTGAGTATTATTTACGTAAAACTTTGCAGTTGACGAATACACAGGTGTTATGAGAAACGCTGTTACCAATGCAAACACAAGAGCAACTGCTACACCGATCGCCAATACAAAGGCTATTCTTTTTCTGAGTACGAAAAGTAACGCCTGAAGGCTGGCCTGGGTCTCGTTATTTTCCATATTCGCTCCTCCTTTAAGTTATCAAAGATACTTTTTCACTATCTCCTGCATAGCTCCTATCTTTGCTCCCATATCTGAAAGGAGACAAAGCTGATTCTTGGCTCTGTCCTTATTATGCTCGGGATAGCTGATATGATAATACACATCTCCGTCAAGATAATCTCCAAGGAAACGAAGGCCTGTCTCAAGGGTCATAAGATACGCTCCCATTGGAAGCGAAAGTATCTCCTCATCGCTGATGTATCCTCGAAGCTCTTTTACAAAGCCACGTACAAAGGTTTCAAACATCTCAAGATCAAGCCCTACCTTGGAAAGGTCCGTTTCATCCTCCGGAGCCGTTGATGCGCCGACTCTTATAGCATCTCCGAAATCATAAAGTATGCTTCCGGGCATTACTATATCGAGGTCGATTATGCAAATTCCCTCTCCGGTATCAGCATCCATAAGAACGTTACTGATCTTTGTGTCATTATGGGTAACACGGGTCTTAAACCTTCCCATTTTAAGTCCGTCCGTTATATAAGAGCACATAGGCTCCTTCGAAAGCACGAACCGGATCTCGTCTTCAACCTCTGCCGCTCTTCCCTTTTTATCTGCCTTTACGCAAGCCTTGAAATCATCCATACGCTTTTTCGTATTATGAAAATCCGGTATGATCTCGTTAAGTGTAGATGCCGGATAATCATCAAGCTGCCTTGCAAATTTTCCGAAGGCCTCGGCACTCTTATAAAATAGCTCACAGGAATCCGGATGATCGTATGCTACCACGTTATCTATTGCAAGAAACGCTCTCCAATATCCACCGTCGGGATCTACGTAATAGTCGTTTCCGTCCTTAGTTGCGACAACAGTTCTCGTCTCTCTCAGAACATCTCCGCCGCAAGCCTTGATCTTTCTCTTCAAATGGTTACATACACCCTTGATATTCGACATAAGAGCATATGGATCCCTGAATATCTCAGTGTTCAGCTTTTGGATAATATAGCCCCTGTTTCCCTCTCCGCAATCGACAAAGAAGGTATGGCTTATATGACCTGAGCTACATCTTTTGTATTCCACGGGAGCCGCTTCAAAATCAAACGCCTCTCCCGCAAGATCAAGATATTTAACTTCCATGACGGTCTCCCTTTCGGATAATTATCTTTTTTCGGGGATCACTTACCTACATTAAAGGTACTTTTTCACGATTTCCTGCATCTCGCCCATCTTCTTATCCATATCTGCAATGAGCTTGAGCTGGTTTCTTGCGCGGTCACGGTTATGTCCCTCGTACTTTGTATGGAAATATACGTCACCGTTAAGGTAGTCGCCAAGGAAGCGGATACCTGTTTCAAGGGTCATAAGATATGCGCCCATGGGGAGAGAAAGTATCTCCTCCTCGGTCATGGAATCGTGAAGCTCTCCTACGAATCCCTTTACGAATGTTTCGAACATTTCAAGATCTACATATACTTTATCAAGGTCTGTTTCATCCTCTGCAGCACTGGAAGCGCCGAAGCGGATAGCATCACCAAAGTCGTAAAGCACAGAACCGGGCATTACTGTATCAAGGTCAATGATGCATACGCCCTCGCCGGTCTCAGCATCCATAAGAACGTTATTGAGCTTTGTATCGTTATGTGTTACGCAAAGCTTGATGCGTCCGTCAGCAATTCTGTCAAGAATGTAAGAGCACTGGGGCTCCTTGGAAAGCGCAAACTCGATCTCTTCCTTCATTTCAGCTGCTCTTCCCATCTTATCCTCAGCTACTGCTGCCTTAAAATCATTCATACGGCTTACAGAATTGTGGAAATTGGGAATAGTCTCGTGGAGAGTCTCTGCAGGATAGTCTGCAAGCTGATTGAAGAATTTACCGAATGCAACCGCGCTCTTATAGAAAAGCTCAGGAGAATCGGGGGAGTTATATGATACAACATTCTCAATTGAAAGGAACGCTCTCCAATATCCGCCGTCGGGGTCTACGAAGTAATCCTCACCGTTCTTTGTAAAAACAAACTGTCTTACCTCACGGCTTACATCTCCGCCTGCCTCTTCAACCTTTTTTGCAACATGAGAGCAGACTCCCTTCATATTTTCCATAAGCTTGATGGGATCCTTGAAGATAGAAGTATTTACTCTCTGAAGAAGATAACGGGGATTTCCCTCTCCGCAATCAACAAAATATGTGTCGTTTATATGTCCTACGTCACATCTCTCATAGTTTACAGGATCTGCCGCAAATGCGAATGCGGCGCCTGCCGCCTCGAGATACTTTACTGCCATAACAGCCTCCGAATTAATTTTTTATTGTATTCTTACCTAACTTGTGTCGCACAACAACTATCTGCGACAAAATATTACAGTTCATTATATTATACCCCGAAGTGCAAAAACTGTCAAGGGCTTTGTACAAATTATATGAATACCGCCCTTCTTTATTTACAAAGGACACAAAATGAAATTCTTGACATCAAAACTTGCAAGGTGTATAATCTATAATATCATATCTACGCACGGCGCGTATCAGAAAGGAACAAAGTTATGAACAGAGTATTCAATTTCTCAGCAGGTCCCTCCATGCTCCCCCTGCCGGTCCTCGAAAAGGCAGCGGCTGAGCTCGTTTGCTACGGCGACTCCGGTATGTCTGTTATGGAGATGAGCCACCGATCTCCTGCTTACGAAGAAATTATTACTGCGGCTGAAAGCGGTCTCAGAGCTCTGATGAATATACCCGACAATTACAAGGTACTCTTCATGCAGGGCGGCGCTTCTACTCAGTTCGCTTGCGTACCCCTCAATCTCATGAAGAACGGCAAGGCAGATTACATTCTCTCAGGTCAGTTCTCCACCAAGGCTTACAAGGAAGCTCAGAAGTACGGTGACGTAGTTGCAGTTGCATCTTCTAAGGACGCAAACTTCTCCGAGATCCCCGTTGTTGACAAGAGCGCCTTCCGCCCCGATGCTGACTACGTTCACATCTGCTTTAACAACACCATCTACGGAACAAAGTACAACTACATTCCCGACACAGGCGACATTCCTCTCGTTGCGGATATGTCTTCCTGCATCATTTCCGAGCCCGTTGACGTTTCCAAGTTCGGCGTTATCTATGCCGGCGCTCAGAAGAACATGGCTCCCGCAGGTGTTACCGTGGTCATCGTTCGCGAGGACCTCATCGGAAACGCACGTCCCGACACTCCCGCTATGCTTGACTGGAAGAACATGGCTGACAACGGCTCTATGTACAACACTCCTCCCTGCTACTCCATCTACATTGCAAAGCTTGTTTACGAGTGGATCGAGTCTCTCGGCGGCCTTACTGCAATGAAGGCTCTCAATGAAAAGAAGGCAGCTCTTCTTTACGATTATCTCGACAGCCAGGACTACTACATCGCTCCCGTTAAGAAGGATCACCGTTCCATGATGAACGTTACCTTCGTTACAGGTGACAGCGACCTTGACAAGAAGTTTGCCAAGGAAGCAGGCGAGGCAGGTCTCAAGAACCTTAAGGGTCACCGCTCTGTTGGCGGTATGCGCGCTTCCATTTACAACGCTATGCCCTACGAGGGAATTGAAGCGCTTATCGCATTCATGAAGAAATTTGCAGAGGAAAATCCTAAAGCATAAAGGATCATAAAAAACTGCGGTTTTAACCGCAGACTAACATTACAAGGTACTCATTATGAAAAACATAAAACTTCTCAATAAGATCGCTCCCTGCGGTACTGACGTATTCGCAAAGGACAGCTACAACGTAGCGACAGACGTTGAGTGCGCCAATGCCATTATGGTAAGAAGCGCATCCATGCACGAAATGGAATTCGAGCCCTCCCTTGAAGCAATAGCAAGAGCAGGCGCGGGCGTTAACAACATTCCCCTTGACAAGTGTGCAGATGCCGGTATCGTAGTATTCAACACTCCCGGCGCTAACGCAAACGGCGTTAAGGAGCTTGCTCTGGCAGCTCTCCTTCTTGCTTCCCGCGATATCGTTGGCGGTATCAAGTGGGCAAACTCCCTTGAAACGGACGTTGCAAAGAGCGTTGAAAAGAGCAAGAGCACCTTTGCGGGACAGGAGATCAAGGGCAAGCGCCTCGGTGTTATCGGGCTCG
This sequence comes from Clostridia bacterium, assembly GCA_017416205.1. Classification (GTDB taxonomy): domain Bacteria; phylum Bacillota; class Clostridia; order Oscillospirales; family CAG-272; genus Avispirillum. The sequence goes on from JAFQDC010000103.1 coordinate 15,885, forward strand.
GCGCCATCGGCGGTCTCGTTGCAAACGCTGCCGCTGATCTTGGTATGGACGTTGTCGGCTGTGACCCCTATATGACGGTTTCCGCCGCATGGAAGCTCTCCCGCGACGTTCACTCTGCCGCAACCTACGAGGACATCTACAAGACCTGTGATTACATCACTCTTCACGTGCCCTCCACACCCTCTACAAAGAATATGATCAACGCCGAGACACTCAATATGATGAAGGACGGCGTTCGCATCATCAATCTTTCCCGCGCTGACCTTGTCAACGCTGAGGATATCAAGGCGGCAATTGAAGACGGAAAGGTTGCAAGCTACGTTACTGACTTCCCCACAGAGGCTACCATCAACTGCCCCGGAATCATCACTATCCCCCATCTCGGCGCATCTACTGCCGAGTCTGAGGACAACTGCGCTGTTATGGCTGCAAATCAGCTCGTTGACTACCTTGAAAACGGTAACATTCAGAACAGCGTGAACTTCCCCGCAGTTTCAATGCCCAGAAACGGAATGGCAAGACTTGTTGTTCTTCACAAGAACCAGCCCGAGATGCTTTCAAAGGTCACTGCAGTTCTTTCTGCTGACGGCATCAACATTGAAAATATGGCAAGCCGCTCAAAGGGCGATTACGCTTGCGCTCTCTTTGACTGCTCTCAGGCAGTTACCGAGGCTCAGGTTGCCGATATTGCCGCAATTGACGGTATTATCAGAGTTTTAGTAAAATAATTAATTTACTGCATACTGAAAAACAGGAATGGGTCGTACCATTCCTGTTTTTTGAAAGGAATATATGAACGTTAATATCCTTTTTGAAGACAAGCACCTCATAATTGCGCACAAGCCCGCCGGCATCGCTTCTCAGACCGATCCTTCGGGGAGAGCTGATATGATAACCCTCCTGAGGGAAAAGACAGGGGGAGACATTTTCTGCGTTCACCGTCTTGACACTGCTACAAGCGGAGTTATGGTATATGCAAAGTCCTCCGAGTGCGCGGGAAGGCTTACCGCTTCCCTCTCGGCTGATGATAAAATAAAGGAATACCTTTGCGTCGTTCACTCTCCCGATGCGGGAGCGGGACGGATGGAGGATCTCCTCTTTCACGACAAGAGAAAAAACAAGGCATACGTTGTAGACCGTATGAGAGGCGGTGTCAAGACTGCGCGTCTTGACTATGAGACACTTTCAAAAAAGGACGGCCTTTCTCTTGTCAAGGTCACTCTTGACACGGGACGCACCCATCAGATAAGAGTTCAGTTTGCAAGCCGCAAAATGCCCCTTTTGGGTGACGGAAAGTACGGCTCAAGGGACAATCTTCCTCTCGCTCTGCATTGCTTTCATCTTGGCTTTACCCACCCTTACACGAAAAAATACGTGGATACGGTGTCCTTTCCCGATTCCCCCTTCGGCCTCTTTGACCTTGAGGATGTGACTGTCTGATATGGAAAAGGAAATATTCAAAAACAAAAGAGCTGACGAGGGGCTTCTGATAAGCTACGGATTTGAAAAGGCAGAGGGTGCGTATTCTCTCTCCGTTCCGATCGACTCGGGAGCTATGATCCTTACGGTCACGGTGAAGGGTTCTGATGTCCGTACCTCGGTTTGGGACGCTTTTTCAAAAGAGGAATATATCCTCTACAAAGTAGCGGCGGCACAGGGAGAATATATCGGAAAGATCCGCGGGGAGATAAAGGACATCCTTACCCATATCAGCGAAAGGTGCTTTATAACCCAGGCATTTTTACAAAGCAGCACGAAAACCGTATTCGATCATTGCCGCACCTCCTACGGCTGCGCGCCCGAATATCTTTTTGACGCATCTCCCGACTGCGCGGTATTCAGAAGGCAGGACACGAAAAAGTGGTTTGCCGTTGTGATGAAGATAAAGCGGGACAGGCTCGGACTTGACTGCGAAGGAGAGTGCGAGATCGTGAACCTTCACGCAAAGGCGGATACCGTGCCCTCTCTAATTGACAAGAAAAGCATTTTTCCCGCCTACCACATGAACAAAAAGCATTGGATAACGGTGCTTCTTGAGGGCGGGATCACAGATGATCTTCTCCGGTCTCTCATTGACGTGAGCTACTGTCTTGGAAAGAAATAATTGAACGGATATAAAAACCGAGGCTACTCCTCGGTTTTTTGTCGCTTTTTAATTGGATAATTCTTTCAGCAGATTCGCTTTATAAATACTATTATATTGTGCGAACTGAATCTTTACTGCCTTTTTGAAATTCTTACAATCTTCCGCAAAAAGGATAGGTACATTATGTAATGCGTCCGCAAGAATTTCAAGTTGCTCATAATCTTCGTTCACAGCACATTCAAGCAATTTTCTAAATGCTTTTTCGAGGAATGAATAACAAAATCTATCTTTAATAACTTTCAAGCCATAAGTGTATATGTTATCTACAAATACCCACCGAAAATTCTCTTTCTCAATAGTTTCTATTGTTCGCAAATTTTTTCGAATATTATTATCGTCAAGCGAATTGCCAATTTGTGGTTCGGATAATATTTGGATTATGTTTTGAATGATTTGGGCATTATACGGTTTCTCGGGGTATTCCCGCAACATAATCAGCACAAAATGTATATCATAAAAATCATAATTTATAAGTAACATATTTTCACCGCCTTTGGATTATTATAGCACATTTAGTTACAAAAGCAAACTGTTAAATTATGAATCAAAAAACCAAACGTCTGTGAATAAAATCTCGTTTTAGTTCGCTTGCTGATAGCTGCTACAGAATGGGCTTTACGCACCCTTACACGAAAAAGTACGTTGATACGGTATTTCTTCCCGAATCCCCTTTTGGCGGGTTTTGGCTTGATGGGTTATTTAACAGTTGACAAAAAAGCGAGGTATTTAGCCTCGCTTTTATTTCTGGTACTCCGAAAGTAACGTATATTCAATAACCAACGGCTCATTTGCATTTTGATAAGTTTCGATTGCTTTTATAGCTTCATCAAATGGTATTAAGATATAGTCCTCAAAGTCCTCACTTTTCGATCTGAAAAAGGTATTTTCCCCATCAGCCTCTGACGGATCGCTTATCAGTCCTGCATCCAAAGCGTAATAGGCATCCATTGTGATCCTTTCAACAAAATCAAGGCTGCCGTCATTCAATTTGTAAAAATCGTGACCGCTTGTTGCGGCAGATCCGGACCATTGATTTTCAATCCATCCGTTTTCATATATGAAATAGCAGGATCTTTCGCTGCTGCAAAAAAGGTGAAATATCTCTCCGTCTGTCACCGTATACAGATCGTATATAAAGGGGCTGTTTATATCGGTTACGATCAGCTCCTCCTGCCCGTTACCATCAAGATCCAAAAGTGCGAATCCAATATCCGAAAGGGATCGGCTGCGGCTGTACATATAGCTTAGCTCAGGATTCTCCGTAACAATATTATTATAGTCATCATCCCACGGATATGCCTTTATGATATTTTTGATTATATCATCATAGTCACAAGGGAGAACGGCATCTGTATCGCCCGCTGTCGTTACCTGGTCTTCTGAAGCAGACGTATCCTTCGGTTCAGCTATCTCTGCATCATTACAGGAGCAGGCCGAAAGCAGCAATGAGATACACAAAAAACAAAGAAAAAAGATTTTGACTTCTGTTTTCATTCTTCATTCACCTCCCATTTTAATATTACCACAGTCAACCCGTGTTGTCAATGGGGATATATGTTATTTGTAATTTTTTAATGTACACTGATTTTTGAGAAATATTTACCTCTGATTACCGCCAATTTCGTAAAAAATACATACATTTTTCATTTCTACTTTAATTCTACATTGATTTTGTTGCTTTTTTCGGTGGGTTTGTTATAATTTTAGCGAGGTGATTATGTGAACAACTACAAGTTTGGCAACTACGTCTGCAAATTAAGAGAAGAACATAATATGACTCAAGCGGACCTTGCAAAAATTCTCGATGTTTCTGATAAGGCAGTTTCAAAGTGGGAAAACGGTCAGGCTTTTCCTCGCATTGACACTTTTGAAAGATTAGCATCTGTTCTCGGTACGACAATAGAAGATATTTTTCAAGCAAGTAAGGACGGTGTCAATAGAATTTGTGTTCAAAATAATTTTTGCGAAATTATGCATATTAACATTAACGGGCAATTATACGCCATCGTGGAAGACGAGTGCAAATGGATCGAAATAACTGATGACACTATAATTGCAAAAATTACGGGCGAAATGTTAAGCGACATCACTCTTTCGGATTTAGATGACGAGGCGAATGAACCAGGTACAAATCTCAAAGACCGCATTATGCTCAAATTTGCAAAAAAGACTATAGAATATACAAAGTCATTGTTTTTGCAGGTGGATTGCGTGTATAAAATCGCAAACGTTAAGCCTGAATCTTTGATCACGGTTGAGCTTGACAGTTTCAATTTAGGTGACAAGGCTTTAACTTATTGGGATTTCGAAATCATGTACCCTAAAATTATTTACGGAGAGGAAACTCAAGTTGAGCTTCTGAACGTAAAAGGAAAAAACAGTAAGGAAATAATTAAAAAGCTTCAAAAATTGGGATTGCAATCGGATCTGGGTATGAATTTTATAGCCATGATCATTGCCTACCCTTTGCGTGGACTTTATTTTAAGCACCTATGCAAGCCTCGTGTGTTAAAAAAGAACATTCTCCTTGCAGAACAACATAAAATTAAGGCAGAAAAACGTAACAAAGGTAAAGACTTAGGCTGCCTTGGCGGTTGTCTTGTAACAATTCTTCTTATTATTTCTTTGGTTATCGTCAGTGCATTAATAGATGGTCTTTTATTCGTTGATTCTAGCAAGCCGTATTTACTTGCACCCGATTATTCAACAATTACATATTACGATGATGTCTACGTAAGAATAGATGATTTGCCTGAAAATGCTTATCCGGTTACGATCCTTGGCGCAACTGTCTGGGAAGATGTAAGAACTGACGGACTTTCAAATATTGACCAGGCACTTGAAGACAATAAGGTACAATTGTATGAAGATGATGCCGGAAATCAATATCTATGGCTTATAGAGGATTATACAGATTCCAGTGTATTTATTGATGATAAAGAATATGACGACTTTTCTGAACACTATGTATACGTATTTGAAAAAGCAAAGTAAAAGCGAGGTGAATGTCACCTCGCTTCAGCTTGTCGATAAAGGTATCGACAAGCTGACATCGGGCTGTCGAAAAGGATGCAGAAGCCGTGAATTGTCCGTCGTCGGCGTACAAAGGTACGACAGAGGGACAATTCGCGGCTAAAAAGCCGCATTTAACAATGA
>JAFQDC010000104.1 GCA_017416205.1 Clostridia bacterium
CCAGCGAGGCGCGAATTTAATTTAGCTTCACGAAGTGAAATTTAGCTGCGAAGCTATTTAGCTACGAAGCGAAGCGGAGTTATTTAGCTAAAAGGAAAGACTTGAAGTATACGCCACGGCTACAGATAAAAATATCAATTATTAAAAAATAAGTTATTCATTTTTTCTTTGTCGGTATTTTTTCAGCTAAATTCGCCGACCATAGGGGTCCCCGACGGCAACGGAGTTGTCGTGGGGAATGGTCGGCGAGCTAAATTCGGCAAGCCGAGCTAAATTGACCTACGGTCAGCTAAATTCCTGCGGAGCTAAATTGACCTACGGTCAGCTAAATTCCTGCGGAGCTAAATTGGCTACGCCGGCTATACTGTAGTAGCAATCATCACTTGTTAGCTAAATTCGCAGTCGCGGATATTGCTCATTAGGGTGTATGGTTTGCTTTTTGTTAAATATGCCCAAAAATGTGCTCACTATTTTGGTTTTTGAGTTGTGTAAATACATTGACTTTAAATGTATTGATTATGTATAATCAGCATAGTACAATGCCGTACTTTGGAGGTGCGACTATGAAAAAAATATTAACAGTTACAGTAGCATTGTTTTTGCTCCTTGCTATGACGTGCTCTGCATCAGCCGCGCTTGTCGAACTGTATGTCTATGAAAGACATATGCTGTACGATGAGACCTTTGTTCTCGGAGACGCGAACGGAGACGAAAGCGTAGACGGTAAGGACGCGCTCAGCATTAAATCAACAGTTGCAGGAGCGTCAATGGCCGAAATAAACGGTCAGGCAGCCGACTTTGATGCAGACGGAGCAGTAAGCGCAAAGGACTCCTATGCCCTGAAGCTCGTTAACTCAGGCGCAAAGGCTATTGCTGATTATGAAACAGTAAACGGAAAAAAGGTAAACCTTTATAAGTTTACAATTGCGGGTAACGATATTTCCAAGTATTCCATCGTTCTCAGTGAGGACGCAACAGATGAGGATAACTCCAGCCTTGCAGCAGTATATCTCAGAGATTATATTGAAAAGGCAACAAATATCACTCTCCCCATCGTTTTCGGTGAATCTAATATGACAACCGAAAAAATGATCCGTATCGTTCAGTACGATTTCTTCTCCGAAAAGGGACAGGAGTACGGTGCTGACGGTCTTGAATACGAGGTTAAGGACGGTAACCTTTATCTTTACGGAGCTCTTCGCGGAACAATGTATTCTGCATTTGAGATCCTTGAGACCTATGTTGGAATGCGCTTTTATTCCAATGATAAGACCTTCGTGTATAAGAACAGAGCCGTTGATATTCCCGAGGGTACAACTTATGAGTATTGCCCCAAGCTCCGCTTCCGCCATGCAAGCCATACCTACGGCTCAGGCGGTGCACTTAAGCACTATTTCCCCAACAGACTTTGCGGAACACAGCTTTATTCATATACTCAGAAGCTTTACGGTACACTTACAGGACCTCTCTTCAGTAATGCACACTCCTTCAATGAGTACTGGAAGATGGGAACAGGTAAGATCCCCGAGGATACCACGGGCATGACCGATGAAGAGATCAGAGCTGCAAGATGGGAATCAGGTAACTATCCCGATCCCTATAACTGGCAGCCCTGCGCAACCAATAATACAGACTATGAGATCCTTTTCGAGGGTATGCTTGACTGTACCCTTATGGCTCAGGACTGGCATAACGAAGCCCATTTTGAGGAAGGTGTGACCTGCATTTCCTTCTCTATCTGCGATAACGGAAGCTATTGTCAGTGCCGTGGTTGCAGAAAGGTAGCCATCACACAGGGCGAGGGCTATTGCGGCCTTAACCTTATGCTTTATAACCGCGCTGTAGAGGATATCCAGGAGTATTATCCCGGAGTTAAGCTCATGGGTATTATGTATGCAAAGGACTTCCCCAAGACCATAAAGCCTCATAAGGACTTTATCATCATCTATTGCGGCGTTTGTTGCCATAACCATATTATCGGTCAGGAAGCTTGCTATCCCGAGGGCGGACAGTGCGACGGAATGAAGAACGATAAGGACCTTGTAGCTCTTAAGTACTGGGGCGAGATCACAAAGGAAACAGGCACTGAGATCTGGTTCTGGATCTATCCCGTAAACTATCATTACTTCCTTTGCGATACTCCCAATGTCCCCAACCTCTATTGGAATACAAGATACCTCATTGACGAATGCGGAGTTGACGGCTTCTACTATGAGGGCGGCGGCGAGGCATACAGCTTTGAGCCTGTCAAGGCATACGCAATGTCCAAGCTTCTTTGGGATTCCGATATGACCTATGATGAATTCAATGATGTTATCAAGGATTTCCTTTACGTATACTTCGGCGGCGGAGCCGAGGAGATATTTGAGTATATGGGAATGCTCACCGAGGCGGGAGACCTTAGTGGCACTTGCTTTGTAAATAACTTCGACCGTCCCGGCGATATGTATTCTTATGAATATCTCGCAGAGAACTACGAATATATGAGAGGACTTCTTGTGTCCGCTCTTGAAAAGGCAAAGAGCAAGGATCAGCAGGATCACGTGCTGAAGGCTCTCGTTTGCTGTGACTTTATGGGTCTTTCCAGCGTACATACCGATTGGTACGTAAACGGCGAAAATAAAGAGCTTTATTGCGAGAGATATACTTGGATGTATAACACTCTTATAGAGCAGGGAATGACAACAATATTCTCAACACCCGATTATTATCTCGTTCCCTCAACCATTGATTTTGAAATCAACCCCATGATCCAGTTCTATGAGCTCGGATCCCGCAGAGACGGAGTGTATCCGTAAGAAAAAAGCACCCTTCGGGGTGCTTTTTTCTTAGCTAAATTCGCTGACGCGAGCTAAATTCGGCAAGCCGAGCTAAATTTGCTATGCAAGCTAAATTGGCTATGCCAGCTAAGAAGCGAATTTAATTTAGCTTCACGAAGTGAAATTTAGCTGCGAAGCTATTTAGCTACGAAGCGAAGCGGAGTTATTTAGCTATTTACAAATATTGAAACTTGTGATGTACTATTGTCAACATCAAAAAAGCACCCTTCGGGGTGCTTTTTCAGTGAAGCGGTAAGAGTGAAAAGTGAAGGAGAAAACGCATTGCGGTTTTCTCCTTTACTCTTTGTCCGTTAAATTACGGGTTGACGAGGAGCTTGATTCTGTCATCCTGAGCGGAGGAAATATCCCAGTGGGATATTTCTGTAGTCGAACCACCCCTTAGGGTGGTGCCCGAAGGGCAGGATCTACGAAAAATCCTCGATATCTGCTACCAAATTTCGTAGATCCCACCCTCACGGGTGCCCTCCCTATGGTCGGGTTCGACTTCGCAAACAATCCACCGGATTATTTGCTCCGCTCAGGATGACAGAATCAATCTCCCCCTCAAACTAAAATTTAAACAATACTTTTTCAAAAACAGTTGTCATAAAAGGTAAGTTGTGATATAATACATAAATATTAAAATGGAATAGTGTTACTTTTCAAAGGAGTGAAATATATGATAGACGAGATCAAAATGATAGCAGACAGAGTGCGCGAGCTGAGAGATATTCTTGAAATTGGCGCTGAGGATATGGCGGAAAAGATAGGCGTCACCGTTGAGCAGTATCTTCAGTATGAAAATGCCGAGGACGATATCCCCGTAGGAAAGCTTTATCTTATGGCGGCGGAAATGGGCGTTGACCCCACCGTTCTTCTTTCCGGTCAGACTCCCCGTATGGAGGACTATACCGTCGTTCGCGGCGGCAAGGGCGTGACTGTTGAAAGATATGCGGGATACCGCTTCACCTCTCTTGCCTTTAACTTCAAGAACCGCGATATGGAGCCTATGATAGTGTCCCTTCTCCCCTCAGACGAGATCCCCGAGCTTGTGACTCATGAGGGACAGGAGTTTAACTACGTGCTTGAGGGCAAGGTTGCCGTGACCATCGGCAAGAAGACCCATATTCTTGAGGCGGGCGACAGCGTATATTTCAATCCCGCTCTCCCTCACGGACAGCACGCCGTAGACGCTCCCGCAAAATTTCTTACAGTAATTAATGAGTAAAGCCGAGGAAAAACAGCATGAATCTCCTTTCCAAATTCCTCAGTAGGATCGAGTTTGATTCCTATGAGGATTTCAAGAAAAACTATAAAGTAGAAGTACCCGAGCACTTCAATTTTGCATATGACGTTGTGGATGAGTATGCACGCCTCGCCCCCGAAAAGCAGGCCCTTATCCACGTTGACGAAAATGAGAATATAACCCGCTATACCTTTGCCGATATCAAAAGACTTTCCGATAAGTCTGCAAACGTTCTCCGCTCCCTCGGTGTGGAGAAGGGCGACAGCGTCATGATGATGATGAAGGAGCGTCCCGAGGCGTGGATAATTATCTGCGCGGCTCTGAAGATCGGCGCAGTTATCATTCCCGCAACCTATCAGCTGACGGAGAAGGATATCGTGTACCGCTGCGAGGCGGCAAACGTAAAGGTCGTCTGTATGGCAGAGGACGATGAGGTCATCGCCCATATGAGAGGCTCCCGCGAGAAATGTACAACTCTTGAGAACATATGCCTTGTGGGTGAGAACGTTTCCGAGAGATTCGGCGGCGAATTCGTTGACTGGAGAAGCTCCGTTTCGGCGGCTTGCGAGTCCTTTGAAAGAGTGATGAATGAGAACCGCGATACTATGCTCATTTATTTCTCCTCGGGAACCACGGGAATGCCCAAGATGATCGCACATAACTATACATATCCTCTCGGACATATCACAACTGCAAAGTATTGGCATCAGGTAGAGGATGACGGTGTTCACTTCACAATGGCAGACTCCGGCTGGGCAAAGTTTGCCTGGGGTAAGATCTTCGGTCAGTGGATCGCGGGAACAGCTCTCGTTGCCTTTGATACGGGCCGCTTCAATCCCGAAATGCTTATGAGAACTATCGGCAGAGTGCGCCCCACAACCTTCTGCGCACCTCCCACAATTTACCGCTTCCTTATTAAAGAGGATCTCTCCAAGGGAGATTTCACCTCTATCCATCATTGCACCACCGCAGGCGAGCCCCTGAACCCCGAGGTCTTCGACCGCTTCAAGGAGGCAACGGGTCTTGAGATCCACGAGGGCTTCGGTCAGACTGAGTCATCAGTTCTTATGGCAAACTTCGGCTGGGATAAGATAAAGCTTGGCTCAACGGGTCTCCCCTCACCTCTTTACGATATCGATATCGTAGACGATGAGGGCAATACCTGCGAGGACGGCGTCGTTGGCAGAATTGTCGTAAGAAACGCAGTTGCAGATCGCCCCGTAGGTCTGTTCTTTGAATATAAGAACGACGAGGCGGCAATGGCAAAGGCCTGGTATAACGGAATGTACGATACGGGAGATATGGCGTGGCGCGACTCTGACGGATACCTCTGGTTTGAGGGCAGAAGCGATGACGTTATCAAGTGCTCAGGCTACCGTATCGGACCCTTTGAGGTAGAGAGCGCCCTTATGACACACCCTTCAGTTCTTGAGTGCGCCGTAACCGCAGTACCCGACCCCGTACGCGGTCAGGTAGTAAAGGCGACTATCGTTCTCGCCCGCGGATACGAAGCATCGGACGAGCTGAAAAAGGAGCTGCAAAACCACGTAAAGAGAGTAACAGCACCCTATAAATATCCCCGCGTTGTGGAGTTTGTAAAAGAGCTCCCCAAAACAACAAGCGGAAAGATCAAGAGAACGGACATCAGAAAGTCTGACGCGGATAAAATGAATAATGAAAAATGAATAATGAATAATTATGGTTGATTTCCGCCGCAAGGCGGAAATCTCCATTTTGAATTCTGATGTAAACAGAGTCCGGTCAGGCAATACGAACGAATTGATCGTAGGGGAGGATAATATCCTCCCGCATTTCAGGATGGTAGCGAACGATCAGAATTGCCGAATTTTATAGACGAAACGATAGAATTAATTGTAGGGACAGGCGTCCTCGACTGTCCGTTACAGACGCAACGCCTCGCGGTAAATATGGTTTCTATCGGTGGACAGTCGAGGACGCCTGTCCCTACAACATCGTGAGATTTTGACCTTTTGTCTGTTCATAAAATTTCGTTTCGGTTCGCGTGCTGATGTCGGACGACTGCAGACATGGAACATTTCTGCTATGGTCGCCCCTACAGTAATCGTAATGTCAACAGATGAAACCTACAATTCTGCCGTAGGGGCGAGCATTGCTCGTCCTCATATCAGAACGATAGCGAAAAAACAATGATAACGAATGAGGCCAACGATTATGGATTATGTTGAAAACATGTTGGAAATAATCAAGAATGATTATGGGGTGTTGATAGGGAAAAAGTCCATATCTGAGTTAGCAACTTTTATATGTGCCTATGAGCTTGGAGTACATGATGCAACCGGGGTTGAGTGTAGGTTTAATCGTGAATTTCAAGGCTTTGTTGAAGAAAAACACAATTTAAAACATACAAGCAAACATTGGACAGAGATCATATCGGAGGGGAAGGGACCTGAAGAGGCGTTTGATTTTTTCTTTGATTATTGGAATGAGTTCAAAACCACAAGAGCTTGATAGGTCGCCTCTGTAAATAGAAATCACGTTAAACAAAAAACTTTCAAAAACCTCTTGACAAAAGGGGATATCTATGATAAAATAACTGAGCAAAAGGAAGAAGAACGTACTCCGTTCTCACCGTGCCGCAAGGGCGAGCATCGGTCTGATACAGAAGTTTATCCCTCATGGGGGTAGTTTTGTGCGGAGTGGTTCCGCACTTTTTTATTGCCTATCACATTTTTGGGGGTGCTTTGTTATAAGCGCAAAAGAGCTTTTTATCAATGACGATATCCGCGCAAAGGAAGTCCGTCTTCTTGATGAGAACGGCGACCAGCTCGGTATCAAGAGCCTCGACGAGGCTAAGGAATATGCGTACGAAAAGGGCGTAGACCTTGTTTGTATCGCACCTCAGGCTACTCCTCCCGTATGCCGCGCAATGGATTACGGCAAGTACCGTTACGAGCAGCATAAGAGAGAGAAGGAGCAGCAGAAGAAGCAGCAGACTGTCGTTATCAAGGAAGTACATCTTTCCTGCCGTATCGATAAGCACGACTTTGACACAATGGCAAACCGTGCCATCAAGTTCCTTTCCGAGGGAAACAAGGTCAGAGTAACTCTTCGCTTCAAGGGTAGAGAGATGGCTCATCAGGATCTCGGTAAAGAGGTTATGATGAATTTTGCAGAGACCTGCTCTGAGGTATCCACACTGGATAAGAAGCCCACACTCGAGGGCCGTCAGCTTATGATGTTCCTCATGCCTGTAAAGGGCAGCGCGGCAAAGAAGCCCGAAAAGGCTCAGAAGGCCGAGGCACCTGCCGAAGAGGCAGCTGAATAAGTTAGCAAATTTCAAGCGGTAAGCACCGCAAATAAAAATCGAAAGGATTTACTAAAATGGGAAAGATCAAGACACATAAGGCATCTGCGAAGCGTTTTTCCGTAACCGGTACAGGTAAGGTAAAGATGCACCACAGCGCACACCGCCACAACCTCAGCACAAACAAGACTGCAAAGCAGAAGAGACACCTTCGTTCCGCTGATATCCTCAGCCCTGCGATGGAAGCAAACGTAAAGAGACTCATCATGAAGTAATCCCACAGGGGATATCAATCACTATCGGATAGAAAGGATTAAGAGAAATGGCAAGAGTAAAAGGCGCTATGATGACGCGCAAGAGAAGAAATAAGGTACTTAAGGCAGCAAAGGGTTACTGGGGCGCAAAGTCCAAGCACTTCAAGATGGCTAAGCAGGCCGTAATGAAGAGCGGTAACTACGCATACATCGGCAGAAAGCAGAAGAAGAGAGAGTTCCGTCAGCTTTGGATCGCTCGTATCAATGCTCAGGCAAAGGCAAACGGTATGAACTATTCTCAGTTCATGAACGGTCTTAAGAAGGCAGGCATCAACCTCAACCGTAAGATGCTCTCTCAGATCGCTATCGAGGATAAGGCTGCATTCGCAGCTCTCGTAGAGAAGGCAAAGGCTGCCCTCTAATTCGAAATGAGTATTAAGAACCCCCGCGCGTATGCGCGTGGGTTCTTTTGCGTGAATTTAAAGAAGAGTGAGATAATATGTATACGTATATATCATCCAGAACGAATCCAACGGTAAAGCTTCTTTCCTCCCTGCAGAAAAAGAAGGGCAGAGAAGAGGCCGGGCTGTATCTTTGCGAGGGCGCAAAGCTTTGCCGCGAGGCCGCAGGCAGATGCCGCGTAAAATACGCAGTTCTTCGTGAGGACAAAAAGGAAAGCGAGCTTTTTGCCCTTTGCGAAAAGAGCGGCGGCGAGGTCATCGTGCTTTCTGAGAGCGCATTTGAAAAGATGAGCACCGATACCTCGTCTGACGGTGTTGCCTTTGCTGTAGAGACAGATAAGGGCGACGGTGCCCCCGATCCTTGCGAAAAGGTAATAATGCTTGACTGCGTCCGTGACCCCGGAAACGTTGGAACGGCCGTCAGATGCGCAGCAGCCTTCGGCTTTGATCGGGTGATCCTCTGGGACTGCGCCGATATCTATAACCCAAAGACCGTCCGCGCAACAATGGGCGCGTTCTTTAAAATGCGCTTTACCGTATCCGATTCCCTTACGGATACTATTGAGGAATTGAAAAATTCAGGCAGAAGAGTGATCGCCGCATCCCTTGGAGACGGCGCCCTTACTCTTGGCGACTCCCCTCTTAAAAGAAGCGACTGCGTGGTTATCGGAAACGAGGGCCACGGAGTAAGCGAGGAAACTCTCGCCGCCTGCACCGATTTTATAAAGATCCCAATGACCGATAAAACTGAAAGCCTCAATGCGGCAATGGCGGCAACGGTAATTATGTGGGAAATGAGAATGTTATAAAATGAGAATCAACGATAAAAGAAAATATTGGATATGGCTTTCCCATATGGCAGGTCAGGGCTCAAAAACTGCTGTGAATCTTGTGAGAGCATACGGAGATGCAAAGACCGTGTATGAAAGGAGCGCAGAGGATATAAAGGCTGACGGAGCCGTCACCGATAAAAGAGTGCTTGCCCGCCTTGCCTATAAGGACCTTGAGGAGCCTGAGAGCATCGTGCGGTGGTGTGACGAAAACTCTGTCAGTATCCTTGTGCCTACGGATAAGGACTATCCCAAGGCCCTTCTTTCTCTTCAGGATGCTCCAATGGTGCTCTACGTTGCGGGAAAGCTTCCCGATTTTAATAACACCATGTGCTGTGCGGTGGTAGGCACCCGTGATATGAGCGAGTACGGAAAAAGGGTAGCCTATGATATAGGCAGCGGCCTTGCAGACGGCGGCGCTTGCCTTGTCAGCGGGATCGCTCTGGGTATTGACGGTATGGCAATGGCGGGAGCTGTTGAGGCCGGCGGTGTTACCGTTGCTGTCCTTGGCTGCGGCATTGATATCGTGTATCCCAAGCAGCACGAAAAGCTCCTTCGCCGTGTTCTTGAAAAGGGCGCGGTAATAACGGAGTATGCTCCGGGCGTTTCTCCTAACGGATATCATTTCCCCGTAAGAAACAGAATAATAAGCGGTCTTTCTCAGGCGGTTTGCGTTGTTGAGGGCAATATGAAAAGCGGCTCTCTTATAACGGCCCGCCACGGTATTTATCAGGGAAGACGTCTATTTGCAGTCCCCGGCAGAGTCGGTGAGGACGGAGCTGAGGGCACGAATCATCTTCTGAAGCAGGGTGCGACCCCCGTAACGTGCGCTCTTGATATCCTTTCTGAGTTTGAGTTCATATATCCTCATACCATAATGCTTGACAGAGCAGTTCCCCATATCTCTCCCGATGAGGCGGAGGATAAAATGGACGTTGGCAGCCGCCGCAAAAAGAAAAAGGCAGAGAAGAAATCCCCCGAAAAAAAGGCAGAGAAGCCTGAAAAAACAGAAAAGAAGAAAAAAGGCGCTTCTCCCTTCCCAAAGGAGGAGAGGGAAAGAAAGCCTGTACGCATAGACCTTGAGAGCCTGAACGAGGATGATATGAAGGTCCTCAGCGCAATGATACCCGACGTGCCCATGCTCTGTGAGGAGATCGCGGCAAAGGGCTTTGAGCTGTCCGCCGTAATGGTCTCTCTCACAATGCTTGAGGTGGCGGGAGCCGTTGAAGCGGGCGCCGGCGGATATTATCTTAAGCGCGCGGCAGACTTTGGAGGGGAGCCTGAATATATAACCGAGGACGACGCAGGTTTGTAAACATTTCTATGTTATAAAATTAGGTATTGCAAAATGAAAATATCGTGCTATAATATAGAACTGTTGGCAATGTGATCTGATTTTAATAATAAGGAGAAAGTTATAAGATGACTAATCTTGTAATCGTTGAGTCACCTGCAAAAGCGAATACTATAAAAGGGTATCTGGGACAGAGCTATAAGGTAATAGCCTCAAAGGGCCACGTAAGAGACCTTCCCAAATCCACCCTCGGCATTGATATTGAAAATGAATTTGAGCCTCACTATATAAACATAAGAGGTAAGGGCGAGCTTATAAAGGAATTGAAGAAGGAAGCAAAGAAGGCTGACCGCATATTCCTTGCAACGGACCCTGACCGAGAGGGCGAGGCTATATCCTGGCATCTTGCCAATTCTCTCGGCATCGCAGTAGATAAAATAAACAGGATAACCTTTAATGAGATTACAAAGTCTGCGGTAAAGGAGGCTATCAAGGCGCCCCGCGCTCTTGATATGGACCTTGTAAACGCACAGCAGACAAGAAGAATATTCGACAGAATAGTTGGCTATAAGCTTTCCCCCTTCCTTTGGAAGAAGGTAAAGAGCGGCCTTTCTGCGGGAAGAGTGCAGAGCGCGGCAACAAAGATCATCGTTGAAAGAGAAAACGAGATCCGCGCATTCGTTCCTCAGGAATACTGGACTGTTGAGGCAATTATCGAAACAGGCAGCGGTCAGGAGATCTCCGTCCGTTATTTCGGTGATACGAAAACAGGAGAAAAGGCAGAGCTTAGCTGTGCTGCGGATGCAAACAGAGTCTGCTCTGAGACTGAGGGCAAGCCCTTTACTGCAGTTGAGATCAAGAAGGGAACGAAGCATAAGTCTCCCGCTCCTCCCTTTATTACCTCTACTCTCCAGCAGGAGGCTTCAAGAAAGCTCAATTTCCAGTCTCAGAGAACAATGAGAGTGGCGCAGGAGCTTTACGAGGGTATCAACCTTGGTAGTGACGGCGGTGTTCAGGGTCTTATCACCTATATGCGTACAGACTCTCTCAGAGTAGCCCAGGAAGCGCAGAACGCCGCAAGAGCATATATTCAGGAAAAGTACGGAGATGAGTATTGCACAAAGCTCCCCCGTATCTATAAGTCCAAGGCAACGGCGCAGGATGCCCACGAGGCTATCCGTCCCTCTTCAATGAAGCACGATCCTCAGAAGGTGAAAAAGCACTTGACAAGCGATCAGTACAGACTTTATAAGCTTATCTGGGACAGATTCATTGCAAGCCAGATGGAGAATGCTACCCTTGCAACTGTAGTTGCGGACTTTGATTGCCAGGGCAATCTCTTCCGTACCCGCGGATATACCGTGACCTTTAACGGTTATATGGCGGTATATGAAGAGACTACTGATGAGGCAGAGGAAGAGCAGAATAAGAAGCTTCCCCCTGTGCAGGAGGGCGATATCCTTAAGAATAAGTCTGTGGACGGAACTCAGCATTTCACAGAGCCTCCCGCAAGATATACGGAAGCATCTCTCATCAAGTTTCTTGAGGAAAAGGGAATAGGCAGACCCTCTACCTATACACCTATCATTACGATAATCACGTCCCGCGGCTACGTTTCAAGAGACGGAAAGTCATTGGTTCCCACTCCCCTCGGAGAGGTGACAACAAAGCTTATGACAGAGCATTTCCCTGATATCGTAGATTACAGATTTACAGCGGGAATGGAGGATAAGCTTGACTCTATCGAGGCCGGCGAGGCTGAGATGAATAGCGTTCTTCATAGCTTCTATGACGGCTTTAAGGTGGAGCTTGACCGCGCAATGGAAAGCGTTTCAAAGGACGATATCGAGGTTCCCATAGAGGAGACTGATATGGTCTGCGATAACTGCGGCAGCACCATGATCGTGAAAAACGGCAGATTCGGAAAGTTTGCGGCTTGCCCCAACTATCCTAACTGCAAGACAACAAAGCCCCTCGTTAAAAAGGAGCTTCCCGCAGAGGAAAAGAAGGTGGAGATCGCTCCCTTCAAGTGCGAGCTTTGCGGCGGAGATATGGTGCAGAGAAGCGGACGCTACGGCTCCTTCTATGCCTGCGTAAATTACCCTAAATGTAAGTTTACAAAGCAGAAGGTCCGTGAGCTTGGCGTAAAGTGCCCCGAGTGTCAGAGTGAGCTTGTAACAAAGTACGGCAGAAACAGAACCGTGTTCTACAGCTGCTCAAAGTACCCCGATTGCAGCTTCTCCTCATGGGATATGCCCACAAACGAAAATTGCCCCGATTGCGGCGGTATGCTCTTTGTGAAGAAGGGCAAGAATCAGCTCGTTTGTAAAAAGGACGGCTGCGGCTTCAAGAAGGAAGCGCCTAAGACGCAGGCAGAAGAATAATTGAGACTATTTTGTAGGGGGCTTTTTGAAAAAAGTCCCCTACGACCCCGAAAAACTTTGAAAAAAGGGCAATAAGCAGCTTGTTACCCATTTTTCAAAGCTTTTTGCAGTTCTATAATAATGACTTGGAAAGGCTGAAATATGAAAATAACAGTTCTCGGAGCAGGACTTGCAGGCTGTGAGGCAGCCTGGCAGGCGGCAAAAAGAGGCGTTGAGGTCACTCTTTATGAGATGAAGCCCAAAAAGAAGTCTCCTGCTCATACATATAACGGATATGCAGAGCTCGTATGCTCAAATTCTCTGAGAGGGGCAGACGTCACTCAGGGCGTGGGCCTTCTTAAGGAGGAGATGCGCCGTATCGGCTCTCTCATCATGGAGGCGGCAGATGCAACGGCAGTTGCAGCAGGAGGATGCCTTGCTGTTGACCGCTATGCGTTCTCTGATTATATAACGAATAAAATACGCGAGTGCCCTCTTATTACCGTAGTTGAAAAAGAGGTCGCAGAGATCCCCGATGAGGGTATTACCGTAATTGCAACGGGCCCCCTAACCTCAGATGCACTTGCAGAGAAGATATCCGACCTTGTTGGCGGAAACCGTCTTTCATTCTTTGATGCGGCGGCTCCCATCGTGGATTTCTCCACCGTTGATATGACAAGGGCATTCTTTGCCTCAAGATACGATAAGGGAACACCCGACTATATCAATTGCCCAATGACCGAGGAGGAGTATAAGGCCTTTTATAACGCGCTCATAACAGCCGAGGAAGCCCATCTCCACGATTTTGAGAAGGGTGAGGCGCTTAAGGTGTTTGAGGGCTGTATCCCCGTTGAGGTAATGGCAAAAAGAGGAGAGGATACTCTCCGCTACGGACCGATGAAGCCCGTAGGCATCCATCATCCCGAAACGGGAGAGGGATACTACGCAGTAGTTCAGCTTCGCCGTGAAAACGAGGAGGGAACTATGTTCAATATCGTAGGCTTCCAGACTCATCTTACCTTCCCCGAGCAGAGAAGAGTATTCAGAATGATACCCGGTCTTGAAAATGCCGATTTTCTCCGCTACGGAGTAATGCACAGAAATACCTTCCTCAATTCCCCCGGTATGCTCTCGGCGGATTATTCAATGAGAGCGCGTCCCGACCTTTATTTTGCAGGTCAGATGACGGGAGTTGAGGGATATGTGGAGTCTGCAGCCTCTGGTCTCGTGGCAGGACTTAACGCCGCAAGAAGAGCTACGGGAAAGGAGCCATACATATTCCCCGATACTATGATGATAGGCGCAATGGCGCGCTACGTCAGCGAGGGAAGTGAAGTGGATTTCCAGCCTATGAACGCAAATTTCGGCCTTGTAAGGCGTGCAGATCATAAGATAAAGGGCGGCAAGAAGGTGCGCTATCAGTTCTATGCTGAGCGCGCTCTTTCAGAGACCGACAGAATTTTAGGAGAGGAGGAGCTCTGATGATAAAGGAAAACGTAAAGCTTCCTCTTGATAAAGCATTGCTTGAAGAGAGGATAGGGTATAAGTTCAATAACACCGAGCTTCTCACAGAGGCTCTCACTCATTCATCATACGTAAACGAGCATAAGGCAAAGGGCGGAGATATTGAGTGCAACGAGAGACTTGAGTTTCTCGGAGACTCAGTGCTTTCAATAATCGTTTCAAGATATCTTTTCGGTGAGTATTCCTCCCGTCAGGAGGGAGATCTCACAAAGATAAGAGCCGCAGTGGTGTGCGAAAAGGCTCTTGCAAAGTATGCAAAGGAGATATCTCTCGGAGATTTTCTCTCCCTCGGTAACGGAGAAGAGAAGAATAACGGAAGAACCAGAGCATCAATAACCAGCGATGCCTTTGAGGCAGTCCTCGGTGCATTCTATATAGATACAGGATATGATGCAGACAGAGTGGCAAAATTCCTTCTCCCCTTTGTCAAGGAGGAGATCGAGTTTATCCGCAAGGGAGCTGCATTTATAGATTATAAAACAGCCCTTCAGCAGATAATCCAGCAGGCAGAGGGCGAAAAGCTTGAGTATTTCGTTGTAGGCGAGTCAGGCCCCGATCATGAAAAGACCTTTACCGTTGAGGCAAGACTTAATTCGAACGTAATAGGCAAGGGTGAGGGACCCTCAAAGAGAGCCGCAGAGCAGAATGCCGCAATGGAAGCATTAAAGCTCTTCGGTAATGCGGAAAATATTATGGAGTAAAGGCGGCATATTTTGAAGCATATAAATATTCCGATATTCATACAGCATATGGGCTGCCCCAATCAGTGCGTGTTCTGCGATCAGCACGCCATTTCGGGCGCCCATTCTTTTTCTTTTGAGAAAGTGAGAGACGATATAGAAGCTGTCCTCTCAACAGCCGAGGGCTGCGAATGTGAGATCGCTTTTTTCGGAGGTTCCTTTACGGGAATAGACCGAGGTCTTATGATAAGCCTTCTTGATCTTGCGCAAGGATACGTAAAGGCGGGGAGAGTCAAGGGAATCCGTATGTCCACCCGTCCCGATTATATTTCCCGGGAAATCACGGATATTCTGAAACAGTATACCGTAAGTCAGGTAGAGCTTGGTATTCAGAGCTTTTCCGAAAAGGTGCTTTCAGCGTCGAAAAGAGGGCACACGCCCGAAGCGTCCTATAACGCAATGAGGCTGCTTCGGAGCGAGGGCTTTTCCGTTGTGGGACAGATGATGACGGGGCTTCCCGCCGCCGATTTGGAGAGCGAAAAGGAAACGGCAAGAATAATATGTCAGGAGGGGGCTGACGGTGCAAGGATATATCCTTGCATAGTTTTCAGAAATACCCCTCTTGAAGAGATGACGAAAAGGGGAGAATACGTCCCGATGACCGTAGATGAGGCGGTAGAGAGAAGCGCCGCCGCTTACAGAGTGTTTCTTGAAAACGGCGTTGAGTGCTTAAAGATCGGACTTCACGAGTCTGAAAACCTCCACGGCGAGGAAACGTATTTCAAAGGCCCCAATCACCCTGCAATAGGCGAGCTTATCAGAGGAAGGATATACTGCGAAAATATCCTGAAAAGCCTTGAAAACAGAGAAACTGAGGGAAAAGAGCTTACCGTTTTGGTGCCAAAGGGGGCAACCTCAATGGTCGTCGGACAGAAAAAATGCTATAAAGCATATATTATGGAAAAAACGGGCGTAAAAAAGCTGAAAATCCTTGAAAAAGAGGACCTTTGGAGATATAATATATCTATTGACTTAAAATAATAAAGAAGAAAGAGAGGAAGTTTTCAAAACTATGTACTTAAAAACACTTGAACTGCATGGCTTTAAATCCTTCCCCGATAAAACAGTACTTCACTTCAATCCGGGAGCAACCGTTATAGTAGGCCCCAACGGAAGCGGTAAATCAAATATTACCGATGCTATGCGCTGGGTGCTTGGTGAGATATCAACGAAGAATATCCGCGGAAGCAAGATGGAGGACGTTATCTTCGTAGGCGCTGACGGACACCGTCCCATGAGCTTTGCCGAGGTATCAATAACCTTTGATGACTCCGAGGAGCCGAGAAAGCTTAATTGCCCCTACAGCGAGGTGACTGTAACACGCCGCTACTACAGAGCGGGAGAAAGTGAATATTATATAAACCGTAAGCCCTGCCGCCTTAAGGATATCAAGGAGCTCTTTATGAACACGGGCGTGGGTCGAGACGGTTATTCCATCGTCGGTCAGGGTAAGATCGCTGAGATCATATCCAAGAAAAGTGAGGACAGACGAGGAATCTTTGAGGAGAGCGCAGGTATCACAAAGTTCCGCTATCAGAAGAATGAGTCTGAAAAGAAGCTGGCGGAAACCGAGGATAATATGAACCGAGTGCTGGATATCTTTACTGAGATTGAGTCCAGAATCGGTCCCCTTGAAAAGGATGCGAAAAAGGCAAGACAGTACCTCGAGCTCTATGACGAGAAAAAGGAGCTTGACGTTGCAGTATGGCTTTACGATACGGAAAAGATACGTGCCGATGCGGATAAGGCAACGGCTGAGTGCAGACTTACGTCCCACGAGCTTGAAATGATCGAGGACGATGAAAAGCAGCTTGAAGCAAGATATGAGAGGCTTTTTGAGGCATCTCAGAAAAATAAGCAGGAATCTGCAAGAGTCTATGACCGTATCCGCGAGATAAACGAATATACCCGTAAGTGCGAGGAATCCTACAGAACTCTTGAAAACGAGGCTACTCATAAGGAAGCCTTAGCTGCGGCATCTCTCACAAATGCCGAGAAGAGCCGTGCGGATATCGAGCTTGAGAGAGAGAATATCTCAGCGCTAAAGTCCCGTATCGAGGAGATAGGCAAGAGCATTGATCTTGCAAATGAGAAGATAGCCTCCCTTGAAGCTGAGAAGGAGAGCGCAAACGAAAGCGCCGCCGCTCTTTGGCGTGAGCTTTCAGATTCTCTTGCAGTGCTTCGTGAAACTGAGCAGGAGCGTCAGGACCTGAGAGTGCGCCTTGACGTTATAAAGAACAGCCTTACAGATCAGTCAGACCGTGAAAGCACAGTCCTTCGCGATCTTGAAAAATATAAAAAGCAGCTTTCGGAAATTGATGAGGAGAGCGAGTCCTGCAGAAAGTCTGTTGAAATGTATGAGGCAGCTCTTGAAAAGTCTGACTCGGAGATCGCAAAGTGCGACAGAAAGCTTCTTGAGCTTTCCGATAAGGCAGAGATCGCGAGAAAATCTCTTAGCTCTATCAAGGCCGAGAGCGAGGCGATACATAGCCGTATCGCAGCCCTTGCGAGAATGCAGGAGCATTTCGACGGATATAATAACAGCGTAAAATACGTAATGCAGGCCCATTCCGACGGGCGCCTTCGCGGTGTTCACGGACCTCTTTCACACCTTGTAAAGGTGGATAGCCAGTATACGGTAGCTCTTGAAACTGCTCTGGGAGCGGCTCTTCAGAATATCGTAGTTGAGGATGAGGCGGCGGCAAAGGCTTGTATGTATGCCTTGAAGAATGCAAACGCAGGCCGCGCAACCTTCTATCCTCTTTCAAGCATCAAGGGTCAGACCCGCACCCGTGAGCTTGAAGAGGCATCCCGCGCTCAGGGCTTTGTGGGATATGCGGATGAGCTTATTTCAACGGATGACAGCTACAGAGATATAGTTTCAAGCATTGTGGGCAGAGTTGCAGTTTTCGATAATATTGATAACGCAACGAGCATCGCGAGAAAATGCGCGTGGAAGATACGTATCGTGACCCTTGACGGTCAGCAGATAAACTCCGGAGGATCATTCACAGGAGGCTCTGTCCGTAAGGATTCGGGAATGCTCTCCAGAGCTTCTCATATAGATAAGCTCAAAGAAGAGAAGGCAACGCTTGAGAATAAGGCTTTCTCCGCGCAGAGTGAGCTTTCCGAGCTTGAAAAAAGAATAGCAGAGCTTACCAATTATCGCCGCAAGGAGGATGAAAAGGTTAAAATATCCGAGGTAATGCTTCGTACGGAGAGAGCGCAGCTTGATGAGTATGAGGCAAACCGCTCAATGATCTGTAACCTTCTTGAAAAGCTCACAAACGATAAGGAGAGCATGGAGGAAAACTCAAAGCGTGGCGGCGAGGATATTGAAAAGCTCAATGATGCTATCGCGAGAAACGAGAAAACAGCCGCTGAGATAAGTGCAGAGCGCGCCGAGCTTGATATTCAGAGAAACGAGTATCTTGATAAGGCTTCTGACTGTGAGCGAGCGCAGAATGAGTGCCGCCTTGAGATCGCAGGTCTTATGCGTGACGGCGAGAACGCTGAGAATTCCGTTCTGGAGGCTGAGGAGAGAGCCGCAAAGCGGGAGGCTGAAATGAACGACAGCGAGGATACCTCAAAGAAGCTTTTGGAGGAAGCGGCGGCGGCAAGATCCTCCATTCTTGAAAAGCAGAATGAGGTGGAAGCGCTGAGACGCGAGCTTTCCGAGAGGGAAGCTGAGCGAGCATCTCTTGAAGAGAATGACTCTGAATACGATAAGAAGCTTAACGATATAAGGATCAGGACGAAGGACGTAACAAATAAAAAGGAGCTCACCTACAGAGCTCATATGGCAAATGAGGCACGTCTTGAAAAGCTTACTGCGGAGATAGATAAAATGGTATCCCGCCTTTGGGATGAATATGAGCTTACCCACGCAACGGCCGTGGCCCTTGATTATCCTCCCGTAACGGCTGAGGACAGGGGCGCAAAGTTTGCCCGCCTGCAGGAGCTGAAAAAAGCAGTAAAGGCTCTGGGCCACGTAAACGTAGGAGCTATCGAGGAGTATACACAGCTTAAGGAAAGATACGATTACCTTAAGGAACAGCTTGACGATCTTACAAAATCCCGTGAGGACCTTCAGGGGATCATCGAATCAATCGAGACTGAGATGAAGAGAATGTTCGTTGAGGCCTTTGAAAAGATCAATACATATTTCGGAGAGACCTTCCGCGAGCTCTTTGGCGGCGGAAGCGCCCACCTTACTCTCACAGACCCAGAGAACGTGCTTTCCAGCGGTGTTGAGATAGACGTGGCGCCTCCCGGAAAGATGATAAAGAACTTAACTCTTCTTTCAGGTGGCGAGCAGGCCTTCGTGGCAATTGCCCTTATATTTGCGCTCATCAAGGTGAACCCCTCACCCTTCTGTATCTTTGACGAGATCGAGGCGGCGCTTGATGAGGTAAACGTAACGAGAGTTGCAAACTACGTAAAGAGATTCTCAAAGGAGATGCAGATCATCCTCATTTCTCACAGACGGGGAATGATGGAAACGGCAGATACTCTTTACGGTGTAACGATGCCCCGACACGGTATTTCAAAGGTATTTACCCTTGATGTAAATGCCGTAGCGGAGAACCCCGCAGAGGCGGATAAATACGTACAGTAATATAGCGTGAAAATTCAGAATGCAGAAGCTTCAGCTTTGTCCATTTCACGCTTGTGCCGCCGCTGGGCGGCGGAATGGAGTTTATATGGGCTTTTTCGATAAATTAAAAAGCGGACTTGCAAAAACAAAAAACGCAGTTTTTGCACAGGTGGATAACGTGCTTAAAAGCTTTGTCAAGGTGGATGAGGATCTTCTTGAGGAGCTTGAGGAGGTGCTTATCTGCTCTGATATGGGTATGGAGACCGTTGAAGAGATCATTGATGAGCTTCGCGATCAGATAAAGAGCGACAGACTTAAGGACCCTGCAGACGTAAAGGTAGCTCTTAAGGCGCTTCTTCGCGAGAGGATCGGCGATGGAGAGGGACTGAGACTTGAAACCTCCCCCTCCGTTATCCTCGTTATCGGCGTAAACGGTGTCGGTAAGACCACATCTATCGGTAAGATCGCCGCAAACCTTAAGGCAGATGGCAAAAAGGTCGTGGTTGCGGCGGCAGATACCTTCCGTGCGGCGGCTATTGATCAGCTTGAGGTGTGGACTGAGAGAGCAGGAGTTGAGCTTATCCGCCAAAACGAGGGAAGCGACCCTGCGGCAGTGGTGTTCGATGCTTGCGCCGCGGCAAAAAAGAGAGGGGCAGACGTCCTTATCGTAGATACCGCAGGCAGACTTCATAATAAGAAGAACCTTATGGCAGAGCTTGCAAAGATAGACCGCGTTCTTTCCCGCGAGCTTCCCGATTCTTCCCGCGAAACTCTTCTCGTTCTCGATTCAACAACGGGACAGAATGCAGTTATCCAGGCAAAGGAGTTCAAGGAAAGCGCAGATATAACAGGCCTTATCCTTACAAAGCTTGACGGAACCGCAAAGGGCGGCGCCGTGTTCAGCATAAAGCGTATTCTTGATATACCTGTAAAATATATAGGAGTAGGCGAGCAGATAGGCGATATGCAGCCCTTCGATGCTGATATGTTCGTTTCCGCCCTCTTTGACTGATATGGAAATAGTACTTGCATCGAGAAATAAGAAAAAGATAGGGGAAATGAATACCCTGCTTTCAAAGTTCTGCGGGGATAGTGTAAAGGTGCTTTCTCTTGACGATATCGGCTTTTCGGGAGATATAGAGGAGGACGGCAATACCTTCGAGGAAAACTCCGCAATCAAGGCCTGCGCTCCCGCGAAAATGGGATATATCGGAATTGCAGACGATTCGGGCCTTTGCGTGGACGCTCTCGGGGGCGCTCCCGGCGTTTTCTCTGCGAGATATTCGGGAGAGGACGCAACAGATGCGAAAAACAACGAAAAGCTCCTTTGTGAGCTTGAAAACGTAAATGACCGTAAAGCACAGTTCAGAACTGTAATATCCATGGTCATTCCGAAGTCTCTCGGTCTTAAGGTGTTCCACCCCCTGACAAACCCCGAAATAGAGGAATATATCCTTGAAAGATTCGGTATAGACGCTCACGTTTGCTCCTGTGAGGGAGAATGTTGCGGAGAGATCCTTCGCGAGATGCGTGGAGAGGGCGGATTCGGATACGATCCTCTGTTCTACGTTCCCGAAAAGGGAAAGACCTTCTCGGAGCTCTCACCTGAAGAGAAAAACGAGATCAGCCACAGAGGACAGGCAATGAGATGCTTTGGAGACAGCTTAAATATTTTGATAGAAGACAATAAATGAGGAAATAATTTATGATAACAAGTAAACAGAGAGCGGTCCTCAGAAAGCTCGGCCACGATCTTGATACCATATATCAGATCGGCAAGGGCGGAATGGGAGACGAGCTTCTTCGCGGCATCTCCGATGCGCTTGAAGCAAGAGAGCTTATAAAGTGCCGAACCCTTGATATGTGCGAATACTCTTCAAAGGAAGCGGCAAACCTTATAGCAGAAGCACTTGGCGCTGAGGTAGTCAGCGTGGTTGGCTCAAGATTTGTGCTTTACCGCCAGAGCTCAAAGGAAAAGAACAGAAAGATAGAGATATAATGGAAAAGATATCCTTGTCAGAGGAGCGCATAGAGGAGCTTCGGGGAGAGGTCAGCAGGTTTCAGGACGGCCGCAGGTTTTCTCATACCCTTGGTGTTGAGAAGGAGGCAGCCCGCCTCGGCGAGCTGTTTTTGCCCCAAGAGATTGCAAGACTGAGAGTGGCGGCACTGCTTCATGACATAACAAAGATGTATGATTATGAAAAACAGTTGAAAATCTGCTCTGAGTTTGGTATAATGGTCTGTGGCAGTGAAAAGGCTTCTCCAAAGCTTCTTCACGCAATAACGGGAGCCGCAGTTGCAGAGCGGGATTTTTCCGACTGTGCAGACAGCACCGTTATAAGCGCTGTCAGATGGCATACAACGGGCAGGGAGAATATGACTGTATTTGAAATGCTCATCTATCTTGCCGATTATATCGAGGAAACCAGAACATTTGAGGACTGTATTGCCCTCAGAAGCTACTTTTATAATGGTATCGAAAAAGCAAAGACCGCAGCCGAAAGGCTCGAGGTGCTTCGCAGAGCTATGATACTTTCCTTTGATATGACAATAAAGGCGCTCATTTCTGAAGGTGCCCCCGTTGACAGAAATACGGTGGACGCGAGAAATTGGTTTATACTAAACGATATCAGCATTCCTTAAACGTATTTGCAGAAGCTGCAAATTATGAGAAAGCGTGGTAAGAAATGACAAAATTCAGAAAATTTGCAAAAAAGGTATTGCCGAGGCTTCTTGCTGTCTTTATGGCGGCAGTACTCGGAGTCGGCCTTTATTTTGTAAGCAATTTTGTGTTCTATACACCGGAAACGGGAAAGGACGATGAACCCGAGTTCGAGCTCCAGAAGGATCCCGAAAGCACGGAGGATGAGGACCTTACTATAAAGGCGTCAGATAAGATATTCAATTTCCTTGTAATGGGTCATGACAGAGCGGCAAGCCTTACTGACGTAATAATGCTCATAAACTATAATACCGAGATACAGCGTATTACCATAATGCAGTTCCCCCGTGATACATATATCGAGGTGGACGATTATTTTTACCATAAGGTAAACGGCCTTTATAACTACTGCTGTATGCAGGCAAGGGAAGAGGGAAGTAAGGATCCCGAGGATAGCGGCAGAGAGAAGATGGTCAAGTATCTTGAAAAGCATCTTGCAATGAAGATACACTTTTCCGCCATTATGGACCTTGACGGCTTTGGCAACATAGTTGATGCCATCGGCGGAGTTGAAATGTACGTCCCTCAGGATATGTATTACGTGGACAGCGCTCAGGGGCTTTATATCAACCTCAAGGAGGGATATCAGCATCTTGACGGCAATGCTGCAGAGCAGTTTGTCCGCTACAGATACGGATACGCAACGGGCGATATCGGAAGAGGAGATGCGCAGAAGATATTTATTTCCGCATTCCTTGGTAAGCTTCTCACAAGCGTAACTGATGCCAGAGCAGTAACAGGCCTTGCAAAGAATCTTATCGAATACGTGGATACAGATATAACCCTTGCAGATATCGGATTTTTCGGGAAGAATTTTATCGGTATAGGAAATAAGGCGGGAGCAGTTGATCTCGTAAATGTAAAGCTGATGACGATGCCCGGAAAGGCTACAATGTACGGCGGAGCATCCTATTACGTTATGAATAAGGAATATATGTCAAGCATTATCAATGATTACTATAACGTGTATAATACAAGCGTTATGTGGTCATTTGATATAAATGAGGTGTTCGTAACGGAAGAGAATTCCGTTTTGAGAGATATCTATACGGCCCCGAGAGATTCAGTATCGCTGAAGATCTATAATGCGGGCAGAATAGAGCAGGACGGTCTTAACTGACAAGGAGAAGGGAAAAAGCTATGATGAAAAGGTTATTTGCTTTGCTTATGGCGGCAGTTATGCTTGTGTCTGCCTGTGCGTGTGTCAGAAAATCGACCCTTGATGAGAATAACGAAAGCAAGGATACGACTCTTGGTATTGAAACCAATGCAGACGGCACAAAGAAGGAAGTAAAGAGCGAAACGGTCTTCAATTTCCTTGTAATGGGTCATGACAGAGAGGCAAGCCTTACCGATGTTATGATGCTCGTGAATTATGATACCGAGGCAGGCAAGGTAACGGTAACGCAGCTCCCCCGTGACACTTATATTAACCTTGAGGATTATTCATACCATAAAATGAACGGCCTTTATAATTACTGTATGGGCATTTCAAGAGATGAGGATCACGAGGACCCCGAGCTTGACGGCTGCAGAAGGGCTGCAGACTATCTTGCAAAGATAATGGGCATCAAGATCCATTACTGCGCAGTTATGGACCTTGACGGCTTCGGCGCCATCGTTGACGCCATCGGCGGCGTATATATGTACGTGCCCTATTCAATGAAGTACAGTGACCCCGATCAGGGACTTTATATCAATCTACCCGAGGGCTATAACACCCTTGACGGAGACGAGGCAGAGCAGTTTGTCCGTTACAGAAGCGGATATCTTAATGCAGACCTTGGCCGCGGGGACGCTCAGAAGATGTTTATGACAGCCTTTATTGAGAATTTCAAGGAGAATATCAGCATCACGAACGTGGCTGATATAGCTTCAGCGGTCTTCAAGAACGTAAAGACCGATATGAAGGTGAAGGACGTTGTCAAGTTTATGACAAAGGCTATCAATATCGAGCTGTCAAACGTGACTATGCAGACAATGCCCGGTGAGGCATGCGGCGTGTCCTATTACGTGCTTAACCGCGAGTGTGTTACAAATATAATGAACGAAAGCTATAATATCTTCAAGGAAGAGATAGAAACGATAGATCCCGAAATGCTCCTTTGTAAGGAGGGAGACGAAAAGATGAAGGCGATCTATGAAAAGAGCGCAGATGAGTTTTCATATAAATCTCACAACGCGCAGGACGTTTCCGATGAGGATATATACGTACCCCTGAGATAAAGAGTAATGAAAGGAAAAATATAATGGAAGAGATCAGAAATAACGATGCGCCCGTAACCGAGATCAAGCTTTGCGAGAACCCCTCTCCCCGCGATATCGCAGAATTTATGGTAAGGGTGCTTGATGCAAAAAAGGCAAAGGATATAAAGCTTCTTCACGTAGAGGAGCAGACAATCCTTGCAGACTATTTCGTAATAGCAACAGGTAATTCAACAACACAGGTAAGCTCACTTTCCGAGGAGGTAGAGTTCAGACTTTCCGAGAACGGTATTGCTCCCCGTGCAACTGAGGGACACCGCGGAGACTCCTGGATCCTTTCCGACTATTCCTCAGTCATCCTCCACGTGTTCAATCAGGATGCCCGTGAGTTCTATAAGCTTGAAAAGCTTTACAGTGAGGGCAGCGAGGTTTCCGTCGCAGAGCTTCTCACAGAGGACTGATCCTCTTTACATAAAAACGTAAATAATTCCCACTATGGAGATAATAACATATGAAGTACGATTTCAGAGAATATGAAGCCAAATGGCAGAAAAGATGGGAAGACGAAAAGGCTTTTGAAGCGGTGGATTTTTCCGAAAAGCCTAAGTTCTTCTCAATGGTAGAGTTCCCCTATCCCAGCGGATCGGGAATGCACGTAGGACATATCAAGGCTTATTCCGGCCTTGAGGTAGTATCCCGTAAGAGAAGAATGCAGGGATATAATGTTCTTTTCCCCATCGGATTTGATGCCTTCGGTCTTCCTACAGAGAATACAGCTATCAAAACAAATACTCATCCCCGTAAGGTAACAGAGAGAAATATCGAAAAGTTCACACAGCAGCTTAAAAGAGTAGGCTTCTCCTTCGACTGGTCAAGAGTAGTTGATACAACAGAGGAGGACTACTATAAGTGGACTCAGTGGATCTTCAGAAAGATGCTTGATAACGGACTCGTTTTCCGTGATAAGGCTCTCGTAAACTATTGCCCCTCCTGTAAGGTAGTTCTTTCCAATGAGGACTCTCAGGGCGGCAAGTGCGATATCTGCCATTCCGATATCGTTCAGAAGTCCAAGGACGTGTGGTACCTCAGAATCACAGAGTATGCCGATAAGCTCCTTCAGGGTCTTGAGGGTGTTGATTATCTTCCCAATATCAAGATGCAGCAGGAGAACTGGATCGGCAAGTCCACAGGCGCATTCGTTAAGTTTGCCCTTAAGGATACTGGTGAAACTCTCACAGTTTATACTACCCGTCCCGATACACTTTTCGGAGTTACCTTTATGGTTATGGCTCCCGAGCATCCCATCATTGATAAGTATTCCGAAAAGATCGGTAATATGGATGCTATCGAAGCGTACAGAGCCGAGTGCGCAAAGAAAACAGAGTTTGAGAGAACTCAGCTTGTAAAGGATAAGACAGGCGTGTGCATTGAAGGCTTTAAGGCTGTGAACCCCGTAAACGGTAAGGAGATCCCCGTTTATATCTCCGACTACGTAATGATGGGTTACGGCACAGGCGCTATTATGGCAGTTCCCGCTCACGACCAGAGAGACTATGACTTTGCAAAGAAGTTCGGTATTGATATCATTGAGGTAATAAAGGGCGGCGATATCGCAGTTGAGGCCTATGCAGGCGACGGCGAGATGGTCAATTCCGATTTCCTTAACGGATATACAAATAAGAAGGATTCCATCGCAAGAATGATCGAGGAGCTTGAAAAGAGCGGCCTCGGTGAGGGCGGCGTTCAGTATAAGATGAAGGACTGGGCGTTCAACCGTCAGCGCTACTGGGGCGAGCCTATTCCCATCGTTCATTGCGAAAAGTGCGGAATCGTAGGCGTTCCTTATGAGGAGCTCCCCCTGAGACTTCCTCCTATGGAGAACTTCGAGCCCGGTCAGGGCGGCGAGAGCCCTCTGGCAAAGCTTGAGGACTTTGTAAACTGCACCTGTCCCAAGTGCGGCGGAAAGGCAAAGAGAGAGACTGATACAATGCCCCAGTGGGCAGGCTCCTCATGGTACTTCCTCCGTTATATCGATCCTCACAATTCCGAGAGATTTGCAGATTCCGAGAAGCTCAAGTACTGGCTCCCCGTAGACTGGTATAACGGCGGTATGGAGCACGTTACCCGTCATATGATCTACTCCCGTTTCTGGCATCACTTCCTCTATGATCTCGGCGAGGTTCCCACCGCAGAGCCTTATGCAAAGAGAACGGCTCAGGGCCTTATCCTCGGACCTGACGGTGAGAAGATGTCAAAGTCCAAGGGTAACGTAGTAGACCCCAACGACGTAGTAGACGCATACGGCGCAGACGTTCTCCGTGTATACGTGCTCTTTATGGGTGACTACGAAAGCGCAACTCCCTGGAACGATAGCTCAATGAAGGGCTGTAAGAGATTCCTCGACCGTGTTGCAGGCCTTTGTGATATGGCAAAGGGAAGCGGCGCAACACCCGAGCTTGAAACAAAGTTCCATAAGACTATCAAGAAGGTATCTCAGGATATCGAGAGCATGAAGTTCAATACAGGTATCGCTGCAATGATGGCTCTTATCAATGATATCTACGATCACGGTAGCCTTACGGTAGACGAGCTCAAGTGCTTCATTTCACTCCTTTGTCCCTACGCGCCTCACCTTTGCGAGGAGATCTGGGAGAGCCTTGGCGAGAAGGAGCTTCTCAGCCTTTCCAAGTGGCCTGAGTATGATGAGGCAAAGACAGTAGATGCAACAATCGAGATCGCAGTTCAGATCTCCGGTAAGCTGAAGGGAACCGTTGTTATCGCAGCTGATGCTGATAAGGATACGGCAATTGCCGCTGCAAAGGCAGATGCAAAGATCGCAAGCCTTCTTGAGGGAAAGAACATCATCAAGGAGATCTACGTTCCCGGAAAGATCGTAAACATCGTTGCAAAATAAATAACAAAAAATCCAAATAAATGCTTGACAACAGGCATTTTCAAAGGTATAATAGACAGGAAGTGCAATTCGGCACTTTCCTATTGTGCGTAAGGCGAAGGGAGGGAAACAGAACAATGGCAGAAATCAGAGTAAAAGAGAATGAGTCTCTTGATAGCGCGCTTCGTCGCTTTAAGCGTCAGTGCCAGAGATCCGGTATCCAGGCCGAGCTTCGCAAGAGAGAATGCTACGAAAAGCCCAGCGTAAAGAGAAAGAAGAAGTCTGAGGCAGCAAGAAAGCGTAAGTTCAAGTAATTCAATGAGCGGCTGACTAAAAGTCAGCCGCTGTTGTTTTTATGAATAGTGAATGATGAATGATGAATAATTACGGAAGAAATCCGCAACGGCGGATTTCTTCTTTTTTGTTCGTCAAATTATGGTTTGTGGGGGAGATTGATTCTGTCATCCTGAGCGGAGAAAACATCATAGTATGATGTTTTCGAAGTCGAACCACCCCTTAGGGTGGTGCCCGAAGGGCAGGATCTACGAAAAATCCTCGATATCTGTTACCAAATTTCGTAGATCCCGCTACGCGCCCTCCCTTGGGTCGGGTTCGACTACGAAAACGCCGCCCTGTGGCGTTTTCTCCGCTCAGGATGACAGCGGGGGATATTTCGCCGTTATTTATACTTTTAAACTAATCGTCAAACCAAAATTTGATATTTTTCGCTACCTTGACTTTATGCCTATCGAATAGTATAATAATCAAAAAACAAAGGAACCTGAATATATGAAAATCGTACTTCTGGATGCGGCGACCCTGGGAGATGATCTTGATCTCTCTCCCCTTAATAAATACGGCGAGGTGGTGGCTTACCCCTCAACTGCCCCCGAGCTTGTAAAGGAAAGACTTGAGGGCGCCGAAGTTGTTCTCATAAATAAAGTAAAGCTCAACGAGAATACAGTAGGCGATAACGATACCCTGAAGATTATCTGTATCGCCGCAACGGGATTTGATAACGTAGACCTTGAATTTATGAAGAAAAAGGGAATAGGCGTTTGTAACGTGGTGGGATACTCCACAGACAGCGTGGCGCAGCTTACGGTGTCAATGGTCCTCTCCCTTGCAACTCATCTTCCCGAGTATAACGCCTTCGTTGAATCGGGAGAGTATTCAAAGGGGTCAGTTGCAAATAAGCTCACTCCCGTGTACCACGAGATCGCAGGAAAGACCTGGGGCATCGTGGGACTTGGCAATATAGGCAAAAAGGTGGCGGCGGTAGCCGAGGCCTTCGGCTGTAAGGTCATCGCCAATAAACGTAACCCTGTTGAGGGCTACGACTGCACGGATATTGATACACTTTGCAAAAATGCTGATATTATAACAGTCCATACCCCCCTGAACGACGGCACCCGCAATCTTATAAACGAAGAGCGAATCGCAATGATGAAGCCCGACGCGATCGTAGTAAACGTTGCCCGCGGCGCCGTTTGCGATGAAAGAGCCCTCTGTAATGCAGTAAAAGAGGGAAGACTCGGAGGTATTGGTGTTGACGTATACACAGCCGAGCCCTTCAGAGAGGACAGCCCCTACTACGAGGTAAGAAATATGGCAAACGTCTGCCTCACTCCTCATATGGCCTGGGGCTCAAAGGAAGCAAGAGAGCGATGCCTTTCTGATATGATGCAGAGCATAGATGCTTTTCTCAGAGGAGAAAAAAGATCCCGCCTTGTGTAACTGCCCCCGTTTGTTGAATAGTACCACTGTACAGAGGCTGTTTTTTAGTCATAATCACCTTTGAAAAAGCCTTGGATTTCTGATAAAATTATATTGTGGGATAATTGTCCCAAAAATCAGAAAGACGGTGCAGACATGGCAATCGAGCATGCAGTTGGAGATTTTGTCACGTATAGGCAAAACGGTATTTGTAAGATCAAAAGAACGGTAAAGCAGAATTTTGCGGGAATGGGAGAGCGTGAGTATTTCGAGCTTGCGCCCGTGTATGATGAAAAGTCAGTAATATTCGTTCCCGTTGATTCCGATCCCTTAAAGGCAGGAATGCGCCATATCCTCTCGCGTGAGGAGATAGACGCAATCATATCTCAGTCAGAGGCTGACAGCGAGGAGTGGATCTCAGATCCTAAGGCGAGGGCACAGGCTTTCGGCGAGATCGTTTCAGGGGATGACAGAGCAAGGATACTCAGAGTGATCAAGCTTTTGTACCGTCATAAGATCGAGCTTGAAGAGAAAAAGAAAAAGCTTTATGCAGGAGATGCAAAAATCCTTGCCGCCGCAGAAAAAGCAATAATCGAGGAATTCTCCTTCGTTCTCGGAATCAAAAGAGATGAGGTCATTCCTTATATAAAAGACAGACTGAAGGCAGATTAAGGGTTTACGAAAATACCACTGCAAATAACAAAATAAAGAGCGGAGATCCAAGCAAAAGAGAGCAATTTTGCGCGGATTTCTGCTTTTTTTATTAAGTAACAAAGTTATATAATAATTTTTGCAAAATGTACTATTTTATAACACCATTTTTATATAAAAATATGAAACTATATTGAAATCAGTAGAACAGAGTGTTATAATAATATAAGATTTTAATATGGGGGTACTATCGGTGAAAATAAAGAAAAATAAAGAATTGATAATGCCCACCTCTGAGGAGATAAAGAAGGAGCTTGACCGCGAAAACTATAAGCGAAAATATACAAAGGTGCTGAGAAGCACCCTGTTCACCCTTATTGTTGTAGCGGCAGTGGCAGTGCTTGTTGCGACCATATGGATGCCTGTTCTGCAGATATACGGCTCTTCAATGTCGCCGACCTTAAGTGAAGGCGAGATAGTGGTGTCCGTCAAGGGCGGAGACTTTGAGGCAGGCGATCTTGTTTGCTTTTATATCGGAAATAAGCTTCTTGTGAAAAGATATATTGCAGGGCCCGGCCAGTGGGTGGATATTGATGAGGAGGGAAACGTTTTTGTTGACGGAGCTCTTCTTGACGAGCCCTACGTAAAGGAAAAGGCCTTCGGCGACTGTAATATAGAATTACCATATCAGGTGCCCGATAACAGAATGTTCTGTATGGGAGACCACAGAGAATCATCCCTTGATTCAAGAAATACGGCGGTTGGCTGTATTTCAGAGGACCAGGTGGTGGGAAAGATAATTTTCAGAGTCTGGCCTCTGACAAAAATGGGAGCACCGTAAAATAAGGTTAATTATGCACATGTCATTATTATGACCGAGGAAGGGAGGTGACGTGCGTATGAAAAAGAATATAGACGTAAAAATAACTGAATATACACATTCTCAAAGAAGAATGAAGCTGTGGCAGAAGGTAGTGACAGTTCTTGCGGCAATAGTTGTGTTCTGCACGACCTACGCGCTGATACTTCCCGCTATCACAGATGAGGCTGAGCCCACCTGCGGCCAGACGGAGCATATCCATTCAGAGCTTTGCTATGAAGAAGCGCCAACAGTTCTTGCCTGCTCCTTTGAGCCTCATATCCATACGGAGGAGTGCAAAAATGAAGCAGGGGAAAACGTGTGTGCAATTTCAGAGATTGCAGTGCATACACATACAGAGCTTTGCTATCTTGAAAGCGGAGAGCTTTGCTGTAAGCTCCCCGAAATTGAAAAGCATATCCACAGCGACGCATGTTACCTGTCAGACGGAGCCCTTGCTTGCGAAAAGACAGAGATAACCCCTCACAGCCACGCAGACGAGTGCTACGACAGCGAAGGGAATATAGTGTGCGAAAAAACTGTCGTATACGAGCATCAGCACACAGCGGCTTGCCTGAAAAGCGAGGG
Organism: Clostridia bacterium; assembly: GCA_017416205.1. Classification (GTDB taxonomy): domain Bacteria; phylum Bacillota; class Clostridia; order Oscillospirales; family CAG-272; genus Avispirillum. Next base: position 31,049 of record JAFQDC010000104.1, read on the forward strand.
CGACCCCACTCTAAGATGCACCTTTGAGGAGCATACTCACCACGAGATACTTTGCTATCTTGATCCTGATGCCCCGATGGAGACTCCCGAGGAATGGGAGCAGACTATACCGAAAATTCTGAGCGGAGTGTGGACGGAGGATCTTGTTGAGATCGCAAAGAGCCAGATAGGCTACAGCGAGAGCAAGACCAATGCACAAACGGGCAGCGACGGAGAGATCCACGGAGCGACCCGATACGGCATCTGGTACGGCGACCCCTACGGAAAATGGGATACCACCTTCGTTTCCTTCTGTATGTATTATGCAGAGATCCCTGAAAGCTTCGTTCCCCGCGACAGCACAGCCTACGGCCTGACAGTACAGCTTGGCAAAAAGGGTCTGTATACTCCCGTATCCACGGGATACGTTCCCGCGGCGGGAGATATAGTGTTCTTTGATAATACGGGCGACGGCAATGCCGACAGATCTGCTATTATAGTTGAGTATATTGCCCAAAACGGAAGCATCCCCGCAAAGCTCGTCACCGTTGAAGGCGATACAAAGGGAAATTCCGTTGAGGAGCGTACATACGAGATCGGTGATAAGACCATTATGGGCTATGCAAAGATGCAGACTGCCTATGATGAATATCTCAGCTCATACGCTTATCTTATGGGCGGTATGATGATGAGCCCCGCGCCTATGGCATCTGATACGGTCATCGGTAACTACATAGCTTATCATACGGGACTTATAAATAATAACGATACTTTTCTTCTGTACGTTGAAAGCGGAGGCAAGTATTACGCAATCGACGGAAACTCAAATGCAGTTCAAATAAGCGTTGACGCAAACGGAAGAGTCACCTCGGATATTTCCGATCCCTCTCTTCTGTACTGGACCTTTACCACATGCGGAACGTACGAGAATCAGCCAACGTTCTATATTCAGAACGTGAGCACAGGAAAGTATATGCACCCATATGCGGATAGCGCAACGAACCACGGAGCAATACTTACGGGCAGATGGGAAAGTGCATTATACCCAAGCGGCTCCGGAATAAAGATCCGCGGAGCAAGACAGAATGCGTACGCATATCTGCAGAATAATTCAACCTTTACGAATACGGGAACCCTTGACGGAGCGTCCACCTTCTATCTTGCAAAGGCGCCCACAAACGTGACGGTGTGGCTTGACGGTACTCTCGGCGGCCTTATGAGTATGGCCGATTCCGATAATACCAAGTATACGGTCCTTGCAGGTAATACCTTTACCCTGCCCGAAAGCTGGAAGTCTCCCGGTAAGTATTCATATAAGCTTCAGGGCTGGTATGACGTTGTAAATAATAAATACTATGCCCCCGGAAGTAAGGTCGTAATAACGGATAATACGGTCTTCTATGCAGACTGGATAGCCGCAACCTATGATATAGGTCAGTATAATTCGCTGACCACAAATACAGTCAGCACCAATGAGTTTATAACAAACCACGTGTTTGACTACGGATACCTGTTTAACGTTCAGTCATCATATGCTGACGTAACTGTAGACGCAAATTCCCATTCGGAAACCTGGAATTATATCGCAAACGGCAATTCTCCCTATACGGGAGAAAATACCCTTAATTTCGTGTTCCGAGACTGGGACAGTCAGGGAGATATTTCATATCCCCAAAACCATGACAGCAAAAATACATATCAGGCTCCCGTAAATACGGGAATCTATAACGAGAGAATGGCAGAGGTGCTGTTCTCAACGGAAAATGCCTTTGATCCCGAAACGGGTGAGGGAATCATCGGTAAGACCTATCTCGGAACCGGTGACTACCTCTTCCGCTTCGTAACAGACCCCCAGGACGAGCACTACGGCTATTATTTCTATAGCTCAAGTGAGCACGCAGCGTCCTATAATCAGTCTGAGCAGAGATTCTACGTATACGATTATCTCGAAAGAACATCAGACTCAGGCGCCGGTGATACTGCAAAGTATTCAGACTTCCTCCCCCTTAACTCACCTTACGTGAATACAGACGGAAACAACGTGGTCACCTATACCTATAACGGTGAAAACGGTGAGTACGCGGGACTTGAGCATTATCAGTATGATGCCAAGTATAATTCAAACGGAAGCGCAGCGTCACAGGTGCATACAAACTACCTCTTCGGTATGGCCATGGACGTTAACTTCTATATTCCCGATAAGCCGGGAAGTATGGATGAAAACGGCGAGTACGGAAACCGCGACCTCTATGGAGAACAGATGCACTTCAAGTTCTCGGGAGACGACGACGTTTGGGTATTCGTTGACGGCGAGCTTGTGCTTGATATCGGCGGTATCCACGGAATCCTCAGCGGCGACGTTAACTTCTCAACCGGCGTTTGTAACGTAGAGGGAGAGGTAACGGGAGATCTTACGCACCTTCAGCCCGGTGACCACGTTCTTACCATCTACTATCTCGAGCGAGGAAGCTCTCAGTCAAACTGCGAGCTCTACTTTAACTTAGCTCCCCGATTCGGACTTGATATCCGAAAAGAGGACGTGCTTTCTCAGGAGCTTCTTAACGGAGCAGAGTTCTCTGTATTCACAGATAAGGCTTGCACGATCCCCGCAACGCTGTGGGAGTCAAAGGAAGCGCACTTGGCTCATGAGCCTTCCACCAATACCTTTACCGTCACCGACGGACACGCTAAGATGTGGGGATTTGGTGCGGGTAATACCTATTATATTAAAGAAACAAAGCCTCCGGACGATGAGGATTACGGACTTTCATACGGTATAGTCTGCGTCACCATTGATAAGAAGGGTACCGCAACCTACAGCGTGGAGGTCATCTCAGACGAAACTGAGGACGGTAAGATCATAAAGCCCTCAAACGGCTTTACAGTCCACGGCTTTAAGATCGACGAGGAAAATCAGCAGGTATATATAGTTATTACCAACGCTGAGGAGTGGGTGGTCGATACTACTACGGTAGAGACCAAAAAGATCTGGAACGACGATCTTGACCATACCTATGAAACGGTAACCGTGTACCTGACGGTAACAGACCCGGACGGAACGGTACGCCGTATCCGAGAGATAGCTCTCGGTGAGGATAACGATTGGGAGTATATGTGGACGAGTCTTCCAAAGTATTACGAGGACGGGATCACCGAGGTGCAGTACGGTGTTGAGGAAGCGTATATCCCCGGCTACTCTCCCAGCGTTGAAAAGCTTGACCACGTAACGGAGACCGAGCTCGTATGGGGCGAGGCCGTAATGTTCGAAAGCGGTAAGACCTATATTTTGAAAAGTGCCGACGGATGCCTTTCCACGGATACAAGCTCCTCGTCAGCTCTTAAATGGGTGGATGAGGAAACGGCAAAAACGTCTCCCCTTGCAAGATGGGAGGCAATAGCTGTTGGAAGCGGTATCAAGCTTACCAATGAGGTAGGGCAGGTGCTTACCTTCAACTATTCAATGTGGTACTCAAATCAGCGCTATTTCTATGCTAATACGAATAACGTATCGTATCAGACCTTGAACTACTACGATGCTTCGGGTAAGGGCATATATATTGCCGCAACCGCTAACAGCACGGCCCATTATTTCTCCGGCCTCTCAGGCACGGGAAATGCTTCTATTTCAACTTCCCAAAGCTCAGCCCTGGTGTTTACTCCAATGACTGAGGTTGAAAAGATAACTGAGATAGATATAGATTATTTCTATTATAAGATCACAAATACCCCCCTTGAAACGGAAACTGCAGTAAAGGTGTTCAAAAAGTGGGATCTGGGAACCACGGGAACCGTAGAGCTTTATGAAAGAGCTCAGGTAACCGTAAAGCTCTTTGCAAACGGCAAGGACACGGGCAGAACCGTGACTCTCAGCCTGAAAAACGGATGGGAGGATACCTTCCTCGGCCTTCCCTATGAGGACGGCGACGGCAACGTTATTACCTATACTGTAGTTGAGAGCTGGGATACACCGGACTGGAAGCCAAGCTACAGCGACGTAGTAACAAAGCCGGGAGACCCCGCAACCTATGAGGTAACGGTAACCAATACCTACAGATGGGGATTTGTCCACGAGCTTCCCGCAACGGGAGGAAATGGATATTCTGCGTATATCGCATTAGGCTCAAGCCTTGTTATGCTGGCGGCCGGCCTGATGTTATATAAAACAATAAAGCGCAGAAGGGGGCGTGAAGGTCTATAGAGAAAATTTACGCCTGTTTCAGTGTAGCCCCGCCGTAGTGCGGAAAAAGGTACTCGCGCCTTTAAGCGAGAAAAAATTTGTTTTCAATTTTATTGAAAAATATTTTAAGAAAGGAGATTTTTCGTAATGAAAAACTCAAAAAGACTCATGGCGATCGCTATCTGCCTGCTTCTCGCAGTGTCCATGGTAGCTCCCGCGTTCGCAGCGGACACCACTTACGATCTCTTCATTGAAAACAATGCAGAGAACCACACTTACGATGCATACCAGATCTTCCAGGGTGATCTTTCCTCTGATGGAACGACACTTTCAAACGTTGACTGGGGCACTTCCGTAAAGGATCCCGCAGCTCTTATCGCAGCTCTCACAAGCGATACCAAGGAGATTGTGACAAACGCAGGTAAGACAACTCTCAAGGACGTGTTCATTTCTCTTACAACAGAGACAAATGCAGCACTTTCTCTTGAGAAGAAGGCTCAGCTCGTAGCTGAGATCCTCGGCACCGTTTCCAACGACTCCACAACTCTCGACCGCTTCGCTGAGCTTGTAGGTGAAGTTATCTATGATGCTGAGGGCAAGTTCCAGTCTCATAAGTACCTTGACGCTGCAGCTGCAACATCCGGTGCGCAGACAACTAACGATGCAGGCACAAAAGGATATGCTATCAGCGACCTTTCTGCAGGCTACTACCTCATTAAGGATAAGGATAATACTCTTGACGGCAAGGAAGGCGATTTCTACACAAAGTATATCGTTCGTGTAGTAAGAGATGCTTCCATTAAGCCTAAGGGCGAAGGCGTTTCCGTAGAAAAGACTGTAAACGATACCATCAACGGTACGTTTACAGATTATGAGGACGCTAACACAAATCAGAACATCTTCTACAAATGGGAAGGTACTCTCCCCAATAACCTTTCAAGCTATGACGAGTATAACTACAAGTTCATAGATACAATGTCCAAGGGCCTTGCATTTGTTCAGTTCGATCAGATCTATATTGAGAATTCCAACGGAAGCGTTGCTCATACTTTCTATGATCTCCACGATACAGAAACTGAAAACGATACTATTCCCGCAGGCATCATCGCTTCCGGTGTAACTGAAAATGCTGACGGTTCCTCCACATTTTCTCTTGAGTTTACAGATCTTCTTAAGCTTTATCCCTCCATTATCCCCAGCCAGAAGGTAGTTGTTAAGTACTCCTGCTACCTCACAAGAGATGCAGTTATCTCCGGCTCCACAAAGAATACCGTTGAGCTTCAGTACGATAACAACCCCAACGGCGAGGGCACAGGTATTACTGTAACCGATGCAGCTCATGCATTCACATTCAAGATCGACATCGACAAGTACGATGCGGCAAACAGCCAGACAAAGCTTGAAGGCGTTGAATTTATCCTTTATTATCAGGATACAGTTGAGTCCGTAACAACAAAGCATTACGCTCTCGTTGTTACAGAGGAAATGGTAGCTGCAAACACTGTTATCAACGGTAAGCAGGTAACTGCTGAAAACATAGGTCTCGTATACGGTTATACTGATGACCGCGATGAGGCAAGCATCCTCGATACAGATGCAAACGGTGCTATCAACCTCAAGGGTCTTGATCAGGGTATCTACTACCTCGAGGAGACAAAGACAAACGACGGATATAACCTTCTCGACACACCCGTACAGATCGAGATCACTCCCACATACAATCAGAACGGTGAAGAGTGCGACGTAACTGTAAACTATGAGGTAGACGGTATGGAGCAGGGAACAAGCGCAACTGTAGGCGTTCGTAACTCCAAGGGCTCCACACTTCCTTCAACAGGTGGCATCGGTACAACAATCTTCTACATCGTAGGCGCAGTTCTCGTTGTAGGCGCAGTTGTATTCCTTGTAACAAAGAAGCGCATGACAGCTTCCAGATAAGTAATATTATTGCTTAATTTCGGCGGGGGGATATTCCCCCCGCCGTTAAACCTTAAAACTGTATGTCATCCTGAGCGGAAGAAATACACATAGGGATATTTCTGTAGTCGAACCATCCCATAGGATGGTTCCGAAGGCAGGATCTACTTAATTCTAAAGAAAGGAGGCGCAGCCCGTGAGAAAAGAGAATATACAAAAAAAAGAAAATAAAAAAAGCTCCGGATTTACTACGGTGCTTTTGTTCATAGTTCTTATCGTGGGACTGGCCCTCCTTTTGTATCCCACAGTCAGTGATTATTGGAACAGCTTTACTCAGTCAAAGGCTGTTGCAAGCTATGCAGAAAAGCTCAATGAGATAGATGAAGATCAGTATGCAGAGATCTGGAATTCTGCAGTAGAATATAATGAAAGGCTGAAAGGGCTTCCTCCGGGCCTTGCACTTACACCGGAGCTTGAAAGCGAGTATTATCAGATGCTGGCCGTTGATGAAAGCGGCATTATGGGACTTATTGAGATCCCGTCAATTAACGTGTCCCTTCCCATATACCACGGAACGGGAGACGAGGTATTGCAGGTGGCTATCGGACATATAGACTGGACGAGCCTTCCTACAGGCGGTATGGGAAACCATACGGTGGTATCAGGCCACAGAGGCCTGCCCTCGGCAAAGCTGTTTACAAACCTTGACCAGCTGAGAGAGGGAGATATATTTATGCTCAGAGTACTTGATGAGATCCTCACCTATGAGATAGATATGATATCCATAATCGAGCCTCATGAGGTCGACTCTATAAAAAGGCATGAGGATATGGATCTCTGTACTCTTATGACCTGCACTCCATACGGAATCAATACGCACAGACTTTTAGTGAGAGGTCACCGCGTTGAAAATATAGAAGAAGCGAAGACCGTGAGAATAGTGGGCGAGGCAAGGCAGATAGATCCCCTGATCGTAGCGCCAATAGTTGCGTCTCCCATGCTTCTTGTCCTCTTTATTTTTATCCTTATTCCAAGGAGAGGGAAGAACAAAAAATATGATGAATCCCGTCTTCTGGATATAGTTAAAGAAGATAATTAAGAAAACCGCCGAAAGGCGGTTTTTCATTTGGATAGGAGCGACAAATTACGGTTATATGTCGCTTTTTTGTAAAAAAGCTCCGCAAAAAACTTCAAACTATGGGTAATAAAGAATGACAAAGTATACCTATAGACAACTAATTAATCCCTTTTTTGAAGTTTTTCGGGGGTGTGGGGGCCTTTTTTCAAAAAG
>JAFQDC010000105.1 GCA_017416205.1 Clostridia bacterium
CTTTTTGAAAAAAGGCCCCCACACCCCCGAAAAACTTCAAAAAAGGGATTAATTAGTTGTCTATAGGTATACTTTGTCATTCTTTATTACCCATAGTTTGAAGTTTTTTGCGGAGCTTTTTTACAAAAAAGCGACATATAAACCCTAATTTGACAGCAAAAAAACCGTTGCGAAATGCAACGGTTTTTTATATTATTCAATTTCGTTCTTTCTGATAAACAGAACGCCGAGGGTGTTTCTGCCGCAATGGGAGGAAATGGTACAGCCCGCTCTTGTTATGCACACTTCCTTGAAGGGTGCTATGGACTTCACCTGCTCAACGCACGACATATAGATCTCCTCATCGCATCCCGCGTGGGTTACGAAAATTCTGTCAAGCTCGATATCGGATGCATCGCCAAGCTGCTCTGCAACGTATTTTGCAAGAACCTGTGCGAATTTTCCGCGATACTTCTTGCCGACTCCCATCTTACCGCCTCGAACGGTTATGCAGGGCTTGAGCTGCAAAAGATTTGCGCCGAAGGCTGCAACTGCAGAGCATCTGCCGCCCTTATGAAGAAACTCAAGATCATCAACGACAAAGGAAGCATCCACCTTGCCTGTAAGGGCGCGGCACGCCTCTGCGATCTCAAAAGCGCTCTTGCCCTCCTTTACCATATCTCCCGCCGCTGCAAGGATAAGTCCGCCGCCTGTGGAAAGATTTCTCGTATCCACAACGTGCACGTTTTCAAAATCCTCAGCCGCAAGGCAGGCATTATGATAGGTGGAGGACATTTCTGCGCTGATAGTGAAGCAGACAACGCTATAGCCTTCCTTTGTATACTCCTCAAATGCATCGGCAAAATCTGCCATATTTACCGCAGAGGTCTTGGGGAGCTCTCCGTTTTTTTCATAGTATTCATATATGCGGTCGGGATCGATATCCACGCCGTCGCTGTAAAGCTCTTCACCGAGGGTAACTCCAAGGGGAAGGATCTTTATACCGTATCTTTCAATAAGCTCGGAATTCAGGTCTGTTGTGCTGTCGCTGACCAAAAGAACTTTCTCGCTCATAACAATCTCCTAATTATATATTCTTAACGGGGTATATTATAGCACTGTTCTGCTAAAATGTCTATACGAAAGTTGCAAGAATCAACATCCCGCTCAAGTGTTGTTTTTATTGCTTTTACCGAAAGATCAGTCGCCTACAAGCTCATCGAAATAGCGGATGTTTTCGGGAGATGCCTGAAGCTCTCCCGCCTGTATCCTTTTGATTATTGCAACGATGCGGTCGTTAATGGGAGTTGCAACTCCGCACTTTCTGCCGAAATAGCAAACAACGCCGTTAATTGCATCCACCTCGCAGGGCTTTGAATTTTTAAGGTCCTGCAGCATTGAGGGCTCGATATCGCGGTGCTTTTTCATAGCTATGGGAAGAAGGAAGGTTGCGAATGCGCGCTTTGCCTTTCCCTTATAATAGAAGAGCTTGACTATATCCTTACCCTGCACGGGAGCAAATACTGCGCCTGCGGCGTGTCCAACGTCGATACATTCCTTCATACAGCGGACAGCCACCTTCTTTGCGTCCTTATTCTCGGATACGTCTCCGAAAACGCCGCCGACAACGGTGCCGAGACCTGAGAAGGTAGCATTTATGAGAAGCTTTGACCAGCGAGCGCCTATAATATTCTTTTCCTCGTGAACGGGGCACATAAGCTCAAGAAGTTCTTTTACCGTGTTAAACTGCTCGTCTGTAATTCCCTTCATCTTTCCCATATGGAAAGAAAGGCTGTCAGGCTCGCTTGTGAGAGTGCAAACGCCGGGAGCCGCAAGAGTCGCTCCCCATTCAACAACGCATCCCATAGTATGCTCGGGGCCGACTATTGCCGCAATACCGGGCTCGGGAAGGCCGTTCTGAAGTGTTACGATAACGCCGTCATCCGTAAGATAATCCTTAAGGAAGGTCACCACCTCAGCATTGTGAAGCTGCTTTGTAAGGAGGATTATTACGTCGTACTTCCCTTCCATCTCATCGGGAGTGATGGCTGTGACGGGTACTGTCATCTCAACGGTACCCGTGATGCGGGCACCCTTTTCTCTGAGGGCTTCAACGTGAGCGATATTACGGTTGATAAGGTCGATCTGACCGCCGTTTTTTGTTATATATGCGCCAAGGATAGTTCCGAGAGATCCTGCGCCGTAGATAGCATATCTTTTCATGGTTTTACACCTCAATATTATTTTAACATCATATTATAACATATTCTTTCCCTAAAATCAATCTTGCTTTTATTTTAAAAAATATTTCACTCAATTTAATTATGTGTTGTAATTCTTCAATAAATTTGTTATAATTTAGGTAGTAAGCATGCAGGCAAGGCATGCAATCATACTTATAAGGAGGGAATTTATGAATTCCATCAAAAAGTACGTAGCGGAATTTATCGGCACATTCGTTCTGGTGCTTTTCGCTTGCGGTACAGCCTGCGTTGTAGGCTGCTCCGCCGAGAACGGTACAGGCTACCTTCTCACAGCTTTAGCCTTCGGTCTTGTGATCGTAGCTATGGCATACTCTATCGGCAACGTTTCCGGCTGTCACATCAATCCCGCAGTTTCCATTGCCATGCTCGTATCAAAGAAGCTTTCCGTTAAAGACTTCTTCGGCTACGTTATCGCGCAGTTTGCAGGTGCAATTGCCGGCGCGGCAGTTCTTATGGTACTTGTCGGAGAGAATGACAAGACAGGCGCTCTCGGCTCAAACGCTCTCTATCAGGACAGCATCTGGCTCTCTCTTCTTATTGAAGTGATCCTCACCTTCGTTTTCGTACTTGCGATCCTCGGAGTTACATCAAAGGTTGAAAACGGCGCCGTTGCAGGCATCGTTATCGGTCTTTCTCTTACTCTCGTGCACATCCTCGGTATCGCCTTTACGGGAACCAGCGTTAACCCTGCCCGCAGCTTCGGTCCCGCTCTTTTTGCAGGCGGCTCTTCCCTTTCCTGTGTTTGGGTATTTATCGTAGCTCCTCTCGTAGGCGGTGTTCTTGCGGCTCTCGTTTACAAATTCCTTGATTCCAAGAAGGACTGATATTAATTCAAAAAATAATGGCTGTCGCAAGTGCGACAGCCATTTTTAATATATCCTTATTCAAATTAGGGTTTATATGTCGCTTTTTTGTAAAAAAGCTCCGCAAAAAACTTCAAACTATGGGTAATATAGAATGACAAAGTATACCTATAGACAACTTATTAATCCCTTTTTTGAAGTTTTTCGGGGAGGAGGCAGAAAAAACGATTGAGTATCGTTTTTTCAACGACGTAACTAAAACAAGGAGAGTATCGAGGTGAGTGTATCGAAC
>JAFQDC010000106.1 GCA_017416205.1 Clostridia bacterium
CGCTCCTGCGAGGACAGAGCGGGCACATAGACTATAAGCTTAGTCTTACATTACGTCCGCGTGGGAAGGACTAGCTTGGGTCCTCGCTCCTGCGAGGACAGAGCGGACACATAGACTTTAAGCTTAGTTTTACATTACGTCCGCGGGGGAAGCTATCCAACGTGTTCCATCATCTCACCCGTCAAACCAAAATTTGACGATAAAAGGACTGTCACTGAGACAGTTTGCGGGCAGAAGGTAACAAATGCGCGGCCGGCAGGGAGGATAAACGCTCTTTACGGGGGAGTTTTATTGTATTTTATATAGTGCTTGCTAAATGATCTGCATATGTTGAAAAAGATCATAAAAAGTGTTATAATGTTATAAATTTTATTTTCGTCCCGGCTTTACACGAGCTTTGATCTAAATATGGGAAGAATACCGCCAACTGATAAAAAATACGATTAATTTAAAGGATCTTATATTATGAGCAGGTTTGAAAGAGTTTTATATAAGTTTGTTAAAAATGACGGATTTGCGTATGTGTTGTCGTTGCTAGTTATGGTTTTTTTGTTCTGTCATTTTAAACGCATGAATGATCTTATTGATTATCCTGTTTTTTCTTCTGTATTGATCACCCTGATCTTTAACAGGTTTGTCGATATGTTGAAAAAGCCTGTTCTGGTGAAATTAGAGGATAAGGTCAAACTGACAACAGACTATAAAAAATTGACCGACAGGTATAAGAGAACCAAAAATCTGATAGCTTACGATAACACGGGTACTGCGGATGAGGCGCGGATCGTTAAGCGTTTTGGCAAGAAGGAGTTTACATTTCCTGTTTGCTGTGAGTGTATGATCGGAGACGTAGAGCTGGCGATCAATGATTCGCCGGACGTGATGTATAATGCTCCGGATTTTGTCCTGGGTAATTTTGATAAGCTGATAGAAGCTCACAAAATGTCGACAATATATAATAATCTTAACATAAGAGTGGATGACTGGTATTTATGCGGAGATAAGTTTGTCATGATGACGTCAAGGACTACATATTTCGATTCATTGATTACCAACAGAGTAATGGATTATGTGCTTGATAATGGAATTTGCATAAGGAATATGTACGAATTTGGCCCTTCCGTTAACCCGTTAAAGTCTTCTAAGCTGTCGAATCATCTTGGATTTAATGCATTTGTGGAAAGCTCTGACGGTGAGATTGCATTTGTGGAAAGAGGCAGCGCTGTTTCAATAGGCAAAAAAACATACGGTAACAGTATAGGCGCGTCATTGAAAACAAAATATGTACTTTCCGAGGACGGGACTTTCAATATCAAAGGCCTTGAAAACGGATTGCTAAACGAGATCAAGGATGAGCTCAGCATAGATAAAGAGTTTATTGAGAGTTACCGTGTCATAGCTGCATACAGAGATTTGGTAGAGGGTGGAAAGCCACAGCTATTGGTGTATGCAAGGTCTGGCTTGGATAAAACGGCCATTATGCAGAGGTTTGACTATAAAAAACGAAGCAAAGCAAAAAGAATGGAATCAGATGGCACAAGGGTGATTTGGGTCAAGAGATCTGATTTGAGCAATCTGTCGATTGCGCCTGAAGGAATTATGTATCAGGGAAGATTTTTGCCAATGCTTCCGTCAGCATCGGCTTCAGTTGTAATGTTGATAAGGTATTTAAAGGGTAGCAACAATTGATACCCACCCGTCAAACCAAAATTTGACGATAAAAGGACTGTCACTGAGACAGTCCTTTTTCTTTATTCTACCGTTAGAAAAACTTGAATCAGATAACAAAAATGCCCCGAAGGGCATTTTTATTGAACAACTATATATTCATCATTAGTCAAAGGTGTAACGGGAATGTGAGAATCCTTTCGTAAAAGCTCAAGATGAGGCCTTCTCTCCTCGGTAAAGTGACAAATGAGAATGCCGTCAAATAATCCGAGGCCTGAATGGTCACAAAGTCCGAATGTGTTGGTGTCGTATTTTTGAACGTGAGATATGTCTGCAGAGGCAATGTGCGCACCTGCGCTGCCTCCGATATATACGGCGCCTCCCTTTACATAGCTGATTATTGCAGAGTCTGCTCCTGATTCCCGTATGCGTTTCATCGTACCGAAGGTGTTACCTCCGCTTATGTAGATCACGTCAATATCAAGACCGAAAAACTTATCGGGAGACCAGTAATTGAAAACGTAAACGTTTTCAGTCAAAAAGCCGAATTCATTAAGCCTTGCGTGATACATTCCCGAATTTATCAATTCTTCGTTTGATTTTTCGTTTGGAAAATACAGCACCTTGCATTTGTCTATGGGTTTTGGAAGATTCTCGTATATCGACTGTGCCGAATTTTCATTTCTGAAGTCGCATGAGGATAATAAGAGTTTCATTTTGAGTTAATTTGTTCCTTTGGATTTGATTGTCTTTACAGATGCCACAAGCATCCTTCGAATATTGATAATGTCAGACTTGAACTTTTTTGCTTCTTCGGCAGTTATACCATTTGTTTCGAAAATTAACTCGATCCAGTACTCACTTTCATTCAGCTCTTTTAATGCAATTTCAAACTTAGAAACAAGATCTTTGCATCCTTGTGCATACTTGCCTTCGTAGATATTTGCGCCTACAGAAGTACCGCAACGCAGAAGTTGGTTTATAATCGTGCTTTCAAACTTTCGAAGCTTAAATTCTCTGCAAAGATATATAATGTCTTTTGCGAAGTCCTTTGATTTGTTTCTCAAAATACTGTCTGACATAAAAAACTCCGTTAATAATAGTGATAAATTTGCTTCGCAAATACGATGATGCCAAAGGCAACGATGATTTCACTACGTGAAAACGATGAGATGATTGCCCAAAACTTGCCGAAGGCAATTATCGTTTGCGAAGCAATCATCGTGTGCACAGCACTTATCGTTTGCCGAAGGCAATCATCGCTGCATTGAAGAACTCAGTTCTTCAATGCCTGTATCGGCGCGGGAATTCTACCACCGCGGCTGATAAACTTCGAGGGAGACTGCTGAGTGTTGATCTTCATAACGGGGCCTGAGCCGAGAAGGCCGCCGAACTCAAGCTCGTCGCCGATCTCCTTGCCGATGGCGGGGATCACGCGAACTGCGGTAGTCTTTGAATTTATCATACCGATGGCCGCCTCGTCTGCAATAATTGCGGAAATAACGTCAGCGGGAGTGTCGCCGGGGATAACGATCATGTCAAGACCAACGGAGCAGACCGATGTCATGGCCTCAAGCTTTTCAAGGCAGAGAACGCCCTCGCGGGCAGCGCGGATCATTCCCGCATCCTCGGAAACGGGGATAAATGCGCCGGAAAGACCGCCAACGTTTGAGGACGCCATAACGCCGCCCTTCTTGACTGCGTCGTTAAGCATTGCAAGGCAGGCTGTAGTACCGTGGATACCGCATCTCTCAAGACCGATCTCCTCAAGAATGTGGGCAACTGAGTCGCCGACTGCGGGAGTGGGAGCAAGAGAAAGGTCAACGATACCGAAGGGAACTCCGAGACGCTTTGAAGCTTCAGTGCCGACGAGCTGACCCATACGGGTGATCTTAAAAGCAGTCTTCTTGATAACGTCAGCGATCTCGTTGAGATCCGCATCGGGATGCTTCTGAAGGGCCGCTCTTACAACGCCGGGGCCTGAAACGCCAACGTTGATAACGCAGTCCGCTTCGCCCACGCCGTGGAAAGCGCCTGCCATAAAGGGGTTGTCCTCAGGAGCGTTGCAGAATACTACAAGCTTTGCAGGGCCTATGCAGTTGCGCTCGGCAGTAAGCTCTGCTGCCTTTACAACAGCCTTACCCATAAGAGCTACGGCATCCATATTGATGCCCGCCTTGGTTGAGCCAATGTTAACGGAGGAGCATACCTTTTCGGTCACAGAGAGAGCCTCGGGGATGGAGGCGATAAGCTCACGGTCTCCTGCGGAAAATCCCTTGTGAACGAGAGCGGAATAACCGCCGATAAAGTTTACGCCGAGAGTGTCTGCGGCGCGGTCAAGAGTTTTTGCATATTTTACGGGATCTCCGCCGCTTACTGCGCAAAGCATTGCAATAGGGGTAACGGAGATTCGCTTGTTTATAATGGGAATACCGTAGAGAGCTGAGATATCCTCACCCACCTTTACAAGATTTCCCGCAAGGCGGCAAAGCTTGTCGTAGACCTTACGGCAGGAAGCGTCGATATCCGTGTCGCAGCAGTCGAGCAGGGAGATTCCCATAGTGATCGTACGTATGTCAAGATTGTCATCCTGGATCATACGGATGGTTTCCATAATGTCGCCGAGATTGTGCATGGGTCCCTCCTCAGATTCTGTGCATCGAGTTGAAGATATCCTCGTGCATAATGTTGATCTGCATTCCAAGCTCCTCTGCAAGAGCGTTGAGATCGCCTCTCAGGTGCGCAAGATCGCAGTTTTCGTGGGAGATGTCAACGAGCATTACCATAACGAACATATCCTGAAGGATAGACTGAGTAACGTCGGAAATATTAGCGAAGTTTTCGGAGCAAACGGTGGAGACCCTTGCAAGGATTCCGAAGGTGTCCTTACCGATAACGGAAATTATAGCTTTCATTTTATGTACCTCATTCTTTGATTATCTTTTCGCCGTCGTATGCGAATATGCCGTGAGCTTCTCCTGCTTTGTTTCCTGCAGAGAGCCAGTCGGCGTAAGCGCGCTGAAGGGAAGAGTTACGGGGGAGAGCTGCAGCGTCGTGATCCCAGTCCTTATTAAATATTCTCCAGCAGTCGCCAAAGCCGTCGTCATACCAGGACTCAACGATTGCGAAGTTTTCCATAAAGCGGCGGATGTTTGAGTTTTCGGGCAGGAACTTTTCGTGATCTGCAAAAAGGAGCCAGGAGCTGCATTCGATTACCATCTTGCCGTCGATCAGGTAGTGGGGATGATATTTCTTCATGAATTCGTAGGCAATGGAAAGAGACTCCTCAACAGCCTCCTGAGTAAGGGGACCGCTTGAAGGAATATGAAGGTTAAGTATAGGTGTGTAATCGTTAATAAGCTCAATGCCTGCTATGGTGTAGTTCTCCTTTGTGGCAAAATGATTTGCAAACTCATACTGAAGACGTCCAAGCTCAAAGCGTCCGAGCACGAAGGCGCCGTAGAACCAGGAGGCTACGAAGCTTCCCCAAACTCCGTGCATCTTGTGGCATTCCATAAGCTTGTAGCGCATATCACGCATGGTGTCGTGGTAAACGGAGAGGGGAAGGTCCTTCTTTATATACATCTCGCGAAGATGCTCTGCTGCAAGAAGAAAGCAGATAAACTGTGTAGCTCTTCCGTCGACGCAAACGGCGTTTCCGGCTTTTGCGGCAAGAACTATAAATTCGCCGAAGTTTGTTCTGTCGCACTCTTTATATTCATTAAGGTATTTTTCAAAAATATCCCTGCATTCATCGCACGCCCAAAGCTTCTCGTAGTCTGCGAGAAGGGAAGCGCGAGCTTCTTTTGGGTAATTGTGTTCTTCAAATAATTCACAAAGGAACTGTTTCATGGATATACGTCCTTTCAATAGTTAATATATGATATTATAGGTATACCGAGCAAAAAAATCAATAGTTTTTTATTATTACTTCAACTAAAAAGCTCTGATTTAATAATTGATATCATTGCATTCTTCAAACAGCACAGCTTCACCTGTGCATTTGCAGATATTGTCATTTACAGTAACACCGTCAACGTTCACAAAACGCATGGCGTGAGGGCAGTCTGTAGAGATATAATTGTTTTCAACCGTAATCGAGTGAACTGCGTTTGCGGCATTCCTGTGAACGGGAACTGCGGCAAAAACTGCGCTGACAGTACCACGTGCAAAGCCGCAGTTTTCAAAGCGACAACCTCTGACGGTAACGTTTGCGGGAGATGCGCCCTCTCCCCAGTAAGGCTCCGCGTACGCCGTGATGGCAGTTTCTCTCACATTTCTGAAATAGCAGTTTTCTATGAGAACGTCTCTTGATTTGATAACGAGACTGCGGGCATAGTGGTCAAGGGAAGAGCATCCCGAAACGTGTACACGGGGAAGGCGGGTGATATTCATAAGGCAAAGCCCCTCGGCATTTTCGGGAAGGGAGTGGTCAAGGCAAAGCCTTGTCTGCCATTTTTCCCCGTACATAGGAACAGATTCTGTAACGGTGAAGGTGTCAAGCACCTTCAGTGTTGTAAGATCCGTAAGCTCCATTTTGTCACCAACGTCGGGATAGTCTATGATCTGCGCGTGAATTCCCGTGGGGGTACAGTCGCTGACAAGACACTCGTTTTCACAAATCACCTCTCTGATCTTCTGATAATATCCGTGAATATTTGAAAAATCGTCTCCGTGATATTCAAATATGCAGTCAAAAAGATTAAGCTCACCCTTTATGGACGTAAAATGAGAGGCATCCGTGTTTGTGGACATACGGTCCCCGTCGACCGGCGTAACACGGCAACCTCTCAGTGTGAGGTTTTCGCATCTGTGACCGAGAAATCCCATACCGCAGTTGTTGTGAACGGTAATGTTTTCAATAATAATATCCTTTGAGTTTTCGGTCATCACCGCGGGGCGGGAGTGATATGTGTGGCAGGAATAGTATTCAAGCCCCTTCTTTATGGGTGTGTCTGAGCTGTCATAAGAGAGTATGTGATATTCATCTATAAATTCATACCCCTTGAAATCGGAAAGAACAGGCTCCTCACAAATCGCATCGTAATAAAGAACTCTGAGAGAGAAGGGAGTATTTTCTGTAACAGGGCAGTCGGGATCAAATTCAATAAGGGATTTGTATGAGCCGTCAGAAAGCTGCTTTGCGGCAAGAACGTGTCCCTTGCTGTAAGGCTTTCTTTTGTGAAGAACAGTAAATCCGAGAACCGTAACGTCATCGCATTCACGAATGCATATAGGCTCCATAAAGCCGTCAATAAGC
The DNA here is from genome assembly GCA_017416205.1 of Clostridia bacterium. GTDB lineage: Bacteria > Bacillota > Clostridia > Oscillospirales > CAG-272 > Avispirillum. The sequence continues at coordinate 6,926 of JAFQDC010000106.1, forward strand.
AGGGTAGCTCCCTCGGCTTCAATACGGCAATCCTTAAGTCCTCTTATGTCAATGCCGATATCGTAGTCGTATTCGGGACTGAACATAACTGATTGAGGGTCAGCGGTGAATTCTCCCGCCATAACGCTGTTTTGCGCTTTCTTTGCCTTGTCCGTGGTCAATTCGTAAACACGGGCAGGAACTGTAAGACAGGTTCCGGAATTTTCTCTGAGATAATCTAAAGCCTTTGCAAAAAGCGCTCTGTCATCACTTGCAAAAAAATCGTTTAAGGAAATGTTTTTCATAGCCTGATCCTTCCATAGCCTTGATATTATCATTATAGTTTTCATAAAAAGAAAAATCAAGGATTTAAGGATCAAATAAAAATGTGATAAATTCTTTACTTTAAAGAGATATAGCTGTATAATGATATTAGTAAAATATTCAGCCCGTAAGGAGGTAAAACATGAAGAAAATAATTTCCCTGGCACTTGCACTCATAATGCTTGGGTCAATGGCAGTTTCTGCATCTGCAATGTGGGATTTCAATCTTGGACAGAGCTTTGTCAAGGACGATACCTTTGACCTCGGAGACGTAAATTCCGACAGTAGCGTAGACGGCAAGGATGCCCTCAGCATGAAGGCAAGCATTGCCGGTGCGTCGAGCCTTGAAATTGACAGCGAGGCATCAGATTTTGATGCAGACGGCTCAGTCAGCGCAAAGGACTCATATTCTCTGAAGCTTGTGCTTTCAGGAACGAAGTCAGTGTCTGAGTTTGAGACGGTTGACGGAAAGGCCGTGCAGGTATATAGATTTACTGTAGGCGGTAACGACATTTCCGAGTATTCCATTGTTCTCAACAGTGATGCAACGGACGAAAATAACTCCTATTTTGCTGCTCTGAATCTGAAAAAATATATTAAGGTGGCAACAGGTGTTGATATTCCCATCGTTTTTGGTGAAGACAGCCTTGCATCCGGTAAAATGATCCGTATCGTTGAGTACGATATATTCAGCGAAGAAGGTCAGGAGATTGGGATCGACGGACTTAAGTATGAGGTAAAGGACGGAGACCTTTATCTGTACGGCGCTCTTCGCGGAACCATGTATTCCGTCTTTGAGATCCTTGAGGACTATCTCGGATTCCGTTTCTATTCTAATTACGAGACATACCTGTATAAGGCAAGGACCGTAGATATCCCCGAGGGAACGGTGTATGAATTTGACCCTTATCTTGATTTCCGTCATGCTGGACAGACCTATGGAAGCGGCGGCGCATACCAGCACTACTTTGCAAACAAGCTGTGCGGATTTCAGCTTTATGCCTATGCATCAAAGAGATACGGAACTCTGACAGGCCCCATATACAGTAACGCTCATTCATTCCTTGAATACTGGAAGATGGGATCAAGCTCCTATCCTGAGGACACAACGGGAATGACGGATGCTGAGATGAGAGCCGCAAGATTCAACGCAGGAACATTCCCCGATGCCTACGGCTGGCAGCCCTGCGCAACGTCGGATAAGGATTATAATACCCTCTTTGAAGGAATGCTTCTTTGCAATCTTATGTCAATGGACTGGGGAAATCCCCTGTTCTATAAGGAAGGCGTAAGCTTTTTCTCCTTCTCCATTCTTGATAACCAGAATTACTGCGCCTGCCGTAATTGCAGAAAGATAGCAATAACCCAGAAGGAAGGCTATTCAGGTCTTTATCTTCAGCTGTATAACCGTGCGGCGGTTGATGTTCAGGACTACTATCCCGGCATCCGTCTTTACGGTATCGTATATGCAAAGGACTTCCCCAAGACCATTAAGCCCGATGAAAACCTTATTATTCTTTATTGCGGAATAAGCTGTGATAACCATATCCTCGGACAGGAGGAATGCTACGAGGCAGGCGGTCAGCTCAACGGAATGAAGAATGATAACGATATTATAGCTCTGGACTACTGGGGCAAGCTTTGTAAGGAGACGGGCGCTGAGCTTTGGTTCTGGATATATCCCGTAACCTACGGATGCTATCTTGCGCCCTGCCCCAATATTCCTAACCTCTACCACAACACAAAATACCTCATAGATAATTGTAACGTAACGGGTATCTTCTATGAGGGCGGCGGAAGAGACTATATGTTTGAGACGCTGAAGGCATACGCAACGGTACAGCTTATGTGGGATACCTCAATGACATATGAAGATTTTATTGCCGTAGCAAAGGAATTCCTTTATATGTACTACGGCGACGGATACGAGGAGCTTTGGGAGTATATCCTTATGCAGACAGAGGCGGGAGATCAGTGCGGCACCTGCTTTATCAATAACTTCGACCGTCCCGGAGATATGTATTCATACGAATACCTTGCCGAGAACTACGGAGAAATGAGAGAACTTCTTGAGGCAGCTCTCGCAAAGGCCAATACACCCTCTCAGAAAGAGCGTGTTGAAAAGCTTATGGTGGGATGCGACTTCCTTGCCTTGTCCTCACTCCATACTGATTGGTATCTGAACGGTGAGAACACAGATCTGTACTGTGAGCGCTACAGCTGGATGTATAACTACATAAAGGATCACGATATGGATATCTTTGATCCCAGTGTATACTTCTTGCCCGATGAATGTACCTTTGATGAAAACCCCATGATACAGTTCTACGACTTCGGCTCACGCCGACCCGGAATATATCCGTAAGAAAAAGCACCCTTCGGGGTGCTTTTTCAGCTAAATTCGCTGACGCGAGCTAAATTCGGCAAGCCGAGCTAAATTTGCTATGCAAGCTAAATTGGCTACGCCAGCGAGGCGCGAATTTAATTTAGCTTCACGAAGTGAAATTTAGCTGCGAAGCTATTTAGCTACGAAGCGAAGCGGAGTTATTTAGCTAAAAGGAAAGACTTGAAGTATACGCCACGGTTACAGATAAAAATATCACTTATTAAAAAATAAGTTATTCATTTTTTCTTCGTCGGTCTTTTTCAGCTAAATTCGGCAAGCCGAGCTAAATTGACCTATGGTCAGCTAAATTCCTGCGGAGCTAAATTGACCTACGGTCAGCTAAATTCCTGTGGAGCTAAATTGGCTACGCCAGCGAGGCGCGAATTTAATTTAGCTTCACGAAGTGAAATTTAGCTGCGAAGCTATTTAGCTACGAAGCGAAGCGGAGTTATTTAGCTAAAAGGAAAGACTTGAAGTATACGCCACG
>JAFQDC010000107.1 GCA_017416205.1 Clostridia bacterium
GGCATAAGTAAAAACCCCTTTAGGGGTAGCCGGAGAAAGGAATGCGGTCGGCAAACCTTTCGGCGCCCCTTTAGGGGTTTCGTCTGTAATTGGCCCTTATAGGGCCTTCTCAAGCCTCCGGCTTAGCCGGAGGTCATGACTCGGCATCATGCCCTTATGGCATATATCACATTGCGTTAGCGATATATCACATTTCCCTCGGAAAATATATCGCTTTTCGGTAAGGGAGAATATCACCGACTGTGCTTTATTTTATGGAATCGTATATAAATAAAACGACCTTTTCCTTTTCCTCTTGGGTTAAGGGAATGAGCAGATTGTGCTTGCCTATTCCTTCAAGAGTCCAAAGGATCATTTTTGCTAACGTTTCGTGGTCGGAGCATTTGAACGAGCCGTCGGCACATCCATATTCAAGCATTTCTTTAACTATAGCAATTGATACTGTTGCTCTGTTCTGCAAAAGCTTTTTGCCGTCATCGCTGCTTTGTGCAAACTCCATCACAGCATTCTCTATACTGTTCTCGGGATCGCAGTGCATATCAATGCGGATCTTCAGAAAGGTAAGGAGCATATCCTCAGGAGATACGTTATTTTTTACAGCGTTTGCAAGAAAATCAAGTGCATCTTCCTCGTCCTTTTTTATGATAGCTTCAAGTATTTGCTCTTTTGAGGAATAATGGCGATAAAGACCGCCTCTTGAAAAGCCGGAGGCTACACAGATGTCCTGCATAGTCACACGTGAATAGCCCATTTTAGCAAATAACGGCCGTGCAGTATTGAGTATCTTATTTTTTGAATTGTCGCCTCTTGTGCTCATAATAGCTTCCTTTTTACAAAAATAGCTGTGTGCGAAAGCACACAGCTATTATATCATTTAATATTGCTTTTTTCAAGTTCAGAGCGAACAATATCTTCAGTATAGCTTTTGGGAAGCTTGAAGCAAGCGAAAAAGCCGATAACACACATAATGCTTACGAGCATAGGAACGATGGAAACACCGACCTTCCAGGTTTCACCTGCAACAGCAACTCCGTTAATAACCTTTTCAACCTGTACGTTTTTTACATACTCATAAATGAGACCTGTGGAAACAGCACCTACAACGCTTGTAGTAAGAGCCTGAACTGCAAAGTACATTGCAGTATGGTCCTTTCCCGTTATCTTGAACTCCATTGCGGAGATCTGTGAGGGGATCATATAGGGTGTTGCAAAGAAAGCACCGATTGAGAAGCTTCCGAGTGTTCCGCCGATACATCCTATAACGATTCTTGGAATGATGCTGTCGGGGAAGAGGTACTCGCTTCCTACGCAGAAATTAAGAATCGCAACGGCAAAGCAAAGAAGACACGCCTGGAAACCTGCGCGGATGCCCTTTTTCTGAATGAGCTTGTAATAGATGAAGAGCATAAGGGGAACAGGCGCAAAAGCGGCAGTATTCATTACTGCGGCCCATGTTGCGCTGAGATTCATTACTCCTGAAATAAGAGTATTCTGTGCGGCAAGGAACATATTAAGACCGAAGTAAGCGCAGGAATTGGGAATGATCCATTTGATAAACATTCTGTTCTTGCAGGTGGTTGTAAAGCTCTCAATAAGGCCTACCTTTGCGTCGGGAAGGTAATCCTTGCCCTGACCGTATTTTTCACCTTCCTTAATGATAAAGAAGGGAATGATCATTGTGAGCATAAGGGGGGAAGCGAGCATCACGAGAGAACGGATATTTATACCCATACCGATAAAAACGGGAATAAGTGCGTATACGAGACAGTATCCGATGGTGTCGAAGAATGACTTATAGTTTCCGAGACGGATTCTCTGAGACTCGTCTGCGCAAACGCTTGAGAAGCTTCCGTAGAAGGTAATAAGAGACATTGTATAGGAGGTAAAGAAAATAAGGAGCATTATGCATACCCATACAGTGTTGACGATGCTGTTTTCACGCATCTGAAGGGGTGTCCAAGCAAGTATGTAGCTGATCACCATAGGGATGAAGGACATGAGGAGGGCAGGCCTGCGGCGTCCCCATTTCGTACGGAGATTATCGGTAAATGCTGCAAGAGGAACGTCAACGATTCCGTCAAAGATCTTTGCAATCATCCAAAGAACACCGAATATCGCAGGCGTAATGAGCGTATATCCGGAAATACTCCAGCTGTCCTTATTTGCATTAAGCCCTGCGGGGTTAAGTGCATCAGTAAAATACGCGGTCATAAGAACCATAAGAAGGTTTGGGCCGAAGCCGCTTGCCGCATATACAAATTCTTTCCACTTTTTGTCAAGAGAATGCATATTAATACCTCAATTCAAATAATGCGACACTAATGTCGCAAAGTATTATAACAGACTCCGTGTCGATTGTCAATGAAAAATGAAATAATAGTGAATATAGCAAAGTATCGACAGTAAAGGTTTCTATTGACGAAGTATAAAAATGGGGGTATAATTTATATATAAAGTTAAAGTGAGGTTCATTATGGATATCAAAGCAATTTTATCAAAGGTAGATCACACACTTCTTTCTCAGAGTGCGACCTGGGAAGAGATAAAGGAAATACTTGATGACGGTATTAAATATGAGACAGCATCCTGCTGTATTCCTGCGTCTTACGTAAAGAGCGCAAAGGATTACGTTGGCGAAAAGATTGCTATCTGTACCGTTATCGGTTTTCCAAACGGATATTCAACAACTGCAACTAAAGTGTTTGAGACAGCCGATGCCGTTGCATGCGGTGCTGATGAGATCGATATGGTTATCAATATAGGCTGGCTCAAGGATAAAAAGTATGATCTCATAGTTGATGAAATTAAAAGGATCAAGGAAGCATGCGGCGGTAAGCTTCTTAAAGTGATTATTGAGACCTGTCTGCTTACTGATGAGGAGAAGGCTATCATGTGCGCTCTTGTGGCTGATGGCGGTGCTGACTATATCAAGACCTCTACGGGCTTTTCAAAAGGCGGCGCAACAAGAGAGGACGTTGAGATATTTGCAAAGAACGTTCCTGCCGGACTTAAGATAAAGGCCGCAGGCGGAATTTCTTCAATTCAGGATGCCGAGGACTTTATTTCCCTTGGCGCTGACAGACTTGGAACGAGCAGAATTGTAAAATTAGTTAAAGCTATGGAGAAAGGTGAGAATAATGACTGCAAAGACTCCTCATATTGATCTTAAGGGAAACGAACTTGGATTTGGTAAAACAGTCCTTATGCCGGGAGATCCACTCAGGGCAAAATTCATTGCTGAGAACTTTCTTGAAGATCCTGTTCTTGTAAACGGTGTACGCGGAGTGAACGGATATACGGGATACTATAAAGGTGTTAAGGTCTCAGTCATGGCAAGCGGTATGGGTATGCCTTCTATCGGAATATACAGCTACGAGCTTTATAAGTATTTTGGTGTTCAGAATATCATCCGTGTAGGAAGTGCCGGTGCTATAAGCGAGAAGGTTGCCCTTCGTGATATGGTTGCGGGTATGGGAGCCTGTACAAATTCTGCATTTCCAAAGCAGTATAATATGAACGGTACCATTGCACCTATCTGCGACTATTCTATCCTTGAAACTGCTAAAAGAATTGCTGATGCTCAGGGAGATACACTTCATATCGGTAACCTGTATTCTTCGGATACTTTTTATGATGATTCCTTTTCTTCGTTGAATTGGGGTAAGATGGGATGCCTTGCAGTTGAAATGGAGGCGTGCGCACTTTACTGTACTGCTATGCGCCTCGGAATGAGAGCCCTTGCTATCTGCACCATATCGGATATCCTTTATCCTCCTCATACGGCACTTGATGCAGAAAGCAGAGAAAAGACGTTTACAAAAATGATGAAGCTGGCACTTGACACTGCGGTAGAGATTGAAAATCTGCCTCATATCGAGCCTTGTGAGTAAATTATGACAAAAAGAGTTTTTTTAATAGTACTTGACAGTCTTGGTATCGGCGCGATGCCCGATAGTGCTGAATACGGCGATATTGGCGTAAATACTTTGCGTACTGTTGTAACAAATTCAGACTATAAATTTGAGAACCTGCGAAAGCTTGGTATGTTTAATATATCCGGTATTGATTATACTGAAAGGGAAGAATCACCGCTTGGTGCTTTTTGCAGGTTTGGAGAGCTTTCCAAGGGAAAGGATACCACCATAGGACATTGGGAGATAGGAGGTATCGTTTCCGAAAAGCCACTGCCTACTTATCCCAACGGCTTTCCCGATGAGGTCATTTCGGAGTTTTCCAAAAGGACCGGGATGGGAGTTATCTGTAATAAAACCTATTCGGGCACCGAAGTGATAAAGGATTACGGTGAAGAACACCTGAAGACAGGAAAGCTTATTGTTTATACTTCCGCTGACAGCGTTTTCCAGATTGCAGCCCATGAAGATTTAGTACCCGTTGAAAAGCTTTATGAGTACTGTATTATTGCAAGGGAGATGTTAAAGGGAGAGCACGCAGTTGGAAGAGTTATTGCCCGCCCCTTTGTGGGTGAGCCCGGAAGCTTTACGAGAACTGCGAAGCGCCATGACTATTCTATTGAGCCCCCCTGTAAAACATTTCTTGATTATATCAGTGAAAGCGGCAAGGACGTTATTGCTGTTGGTAAGATATTTGATATATTTACGGGAAACGGAATCACGGAGCATGTTTATACGAAGAATAACACAGAAGGAATGGAGAAGACCTTAGCCTTTGCAAAAAGCGATTTTTCAGGCCTTTGCTTTGTAAATCTTGTTGATTTTGATATGCTTTACGGTCACCGTAATAATATCGCAGGGTATGCTGATGCATTAAATGAATTTGACTGCTGGCTGCCTGAATTTATGTCTGCACTTTCAGACGATGACGTTATGATACTATGTGCGGATCACGGCTGTGATCCCGGCTATACCGTAAGCACAGATCATTCACGAGAGTATATTCCTTGTATAGTATACGGAAAAGGTATAGCACCTGTGGATCTCGGTGTTCGAAGCGGATTTTGCGATATCGGTAAGACTGTGTGCGAAATGCTTGACGTTGAGTGCAACATATGCGGAAACAGCTTTTATACGGAGATAAAAAATGACAAACAATGAGCTTATAGCAAAAGCCTTTGAAGCAATGGAATATGCCTATGCGCCTTATTCGGGTTATAGGGTTGGGGCAGCTCTTCTTACCAAGGACGGTAAAGTATACACTGGATGTAATATTGAAAATGCGGCATTTGGTCCAACCAACTGTGCTGAAAGAACTGCGTTTTTCAAAGCAGTCAGCGAAGGTGATGCTGATTTTGCAACTATCTGCGTAGTTGGCGGAAAAGACGGAAACGTGGGTGATTACTTTTACCCCTGCGGAGTATGTAGGCAGGTAATGGCAGAATTCTGTGACGACAGCTTTGAAATAATAGTAGCCAAAAGCTGTGATGATTATAAGGTTTTTACACTTGACGGGATCTTGCCCCAGCGTTTTTCCAAAAGTAACGTAAGTGAGGTATAAAATGGAGTATCATATTAAGCTGACAAAAGAGCATTCTGCAAAGTATGCAATAATTCCCGGAGATCCCGGGAGAGTTGAGAAGATAGCTGCGTATCTTGACGACGCGGAGCAGGTTGCATATAACAGAGAGTATAATTCATATCTCGGTTATCTTGAAGGAGAAAGGGTTCTTGTTGTTTCTACCGGTATTGGGGGACCTTCATGTGCAATTTGCGTCGAGGAGCTTTCTCATATTGGTGTTGATACGTTTATTCGCGTAGGTACCTGCGGCGGTATGCAGCCTGAGGTGGCGCCCGGCGATCTCGTAACAGCTACCGGTTCCATAAGAATGGACGGAACAAGCAAGGAATATATGCCTATAGAGTTTCCTGCAGTAGCAGATTTCACGGTTACGGGAGCTATTTCCGAGGCGGCTGCCAAGCTTGGATATACTAACCATCTGGGTGTAGTTCAGGCGAAGGACAGCTTCTACGGACAGCACAGCCCCGAGAGCATGCCCAATTCCGCAGAGCTTCTTTCAAAGTGGGATGCGTGGAAGCGCGGCGGCTGTCTTGCATCGGAAATGGAAAGCGCAACTTTGTTTATCGTAAGCGCTGCAAGACGACTTCGTGCAGGTGCAGTATTCCACTGTGTGTGGAATCAGGAAATTGCTAAAACTGCAATGCCTGAAAAGAGAACTGAGGATACCTCAGCGGCAATAAAAACAGGAATTGAGGCTTTGAGAATCCTTATTAAAAAAGATAAATACAGCAAATAAGAAAAGCACCCAAAGGTGCTTTTCTTATTTGAATAAAGTCATTATTTAAAGACAGAATCGTACTTTTCTTCCTTGTTGCGCTTTTTCTTTTTAGTGCCGTTTGAAATGGCAAATATCACTGCGAATATAATATATGCAAGGATATAAAGCACCATAGCAACAAGTGTCTGCGAGCCGTTTGAAATAAAGCCGCCGCAGAGGATTACAACAACGAAATACAGCGCGGTGGTTGCGATAAAATGAAATACGAGTCGAAGTCCCGTTGGGTAGTTCTTATTCCTCAGGAGCAGGTTTGCTGCACTGAGAAGAAGTGAGAAGAGAAGAAAGAGAAATATCCATTTAAGAGTAGGGATAAAAGCCTTATCGTTTGAGGGAAGAACAGAGCCGAGGGTATACGTGATCAGGGTTATTATCGTAAAGATAAGGCAACCGTTTTTAATTATATCTGAGATTATGCTGCTTTTTTTCATAATTCCACCATTGAGTTATAGTTATCCACTACATAATATCACTTTTTTTGTAATATTGCAAGTTTAATTTTATAAATTAGTTTTATAGTATTGGAATCGAAAATGAATATTTATTAATGATATTCATTGACATCGGGAGCTGCTTTTGGTATAATGTATACTAAGTATGAATATGATTTTTGGGACATTATGTCCTGATGCTTTCAGATAGAAAGGATAATTTTTATGACAAGAAGAGAAAGCAGAATATGCGTTTTTGAGCTTCTTTATGAAACCGATTTCCACAAGGATACAGATCCTTTAGAAATATATGAGCGTTCTCTTGAAGCAAGAGAAGCAAAGGGCAGTGAGTTTGCAAAGACGCTGTTTTCCCTTTGCGCTCTTAATATTGATGATATTGATAATGCTATTTCGGGAAGCGCCGAGAATTGGAAGATAACGAGAATGTCTGCCGTTACAAAGGCTATCCTTCGTATGGCTGTGGGTGAAATGCTTTATACAGACGTACCTCCTAAGGCGTGCATCAATGAAGCTGTTGAAATAGCAAAGGTATATGATGAAGGAAAAGCTCCCCGCTTTATAAACGGCATTCTCAATAAGGTTGCCCGTGCACAGGGCAAGATCGTGGACGGTGAGTAATTTGTCCCGTGTTTTTATAGGTATTGATACCAGCAATTATACTACCTCAGTGGCTGTATGCAATATGGAAGGTAACGTAATTGCAAATTTGAAAAAGCCGTTGCCTGTTGCAGAAGGAGAGAGAGGTCTTCGTCAAAGTGATGCCGTTTTCCATCACACTGTAGCGCTGCCGTCACTTTTAGATGCGGCTCGCGAATTTACCGATGGTAAAGAAATTGCCGCGGTCGGTGTCTCTTCAAGACCGACTGACAGAGAAGGTTCATATATGCCTTGCTTTCTTGCAGGCGTGTCTGCGGCAAATGGTGTTGCACTTGGATCTGATTGTAAGGTATTTACTTTTTCCCATCAGTGCGGACATATAATGGCGGCGCTGTATTCATCCGATAGTTTATCACTTATAGGTGAGCGGTTCGCAGCTTTTCACGTTTCAGGCGGAACAACCGATATCCTCCTGTGCGATCCCGGCGAAGGTGAGCGTCCATTTAAAATTGAGAAGATCGGCGGAACGCTTGATATTAACGCAGGTCAGGCCATTGACCGTGCCGGAGTATATATGGGACTTCGTTTTCCTGCAGGGGTGGCGCTTGAAGAACTGTGTGTAGCTAATACTGAAAAGGTTGAAAAAGCGAAGATCTGCGTTAACGGTCTTTATTGTAATCTTTCAGGACTTGAAAACAAGGCATGTAAGATGTATGACAATGGAGCTTCAAAGGAGCAGACAGCTGCGTTTGTAATTGATTTTATAACAAGAACTCTGGAAAAGATGACTGTCAATCTCAGAGAAGAGTATAAGGATATTCCCATCGTATATGCAGGCGGAGTTATGAGCTGTTCTGTCATTAAGAAAAGATTGTCGAAATTCGGTTCCTTTGCTCTTCCGTCGTTCTCAGCAGACAATGCTGCGGGTATAGCACTGCTTACAAGAAAAACATTCTTATCATAAAATTCAGGAGGCGTCTGTGGATATAAGCAATATGCGTTTTCCGTCGGCGCTGTCCGTTACGGAGCTAAACCAATTTATTAAAGATCTTCTTGATCTTAATCCCCCTCTTACAGATATTTATATAAAGGGCGAGATTTCCAATTTTAAAGCCCATTCTACGGGACATTTCTATTTTACACTCAAGGATGAGCAGAGTGCATTAAAATGCGTTATGTTCCGTGCAAATGCCATGGGATGTGGTTTTTTGCCTGAGAATGGAATGAAAGTAACTGCTCACGGTCGCGTATCGTCTTTTGTGCGTGACGGAGCGTATCAGCTATACTGTGACAGTATGGAACCGGACGGTGTAGGCTCATTATACGTTGCGTTTGAGCAGCTGAAGAAAAAGCTCGAATTGCAGGGACTTTTTGCTCCTGAATTGAAGAAAAAGCTTCCGAAGATCCCGTCAAGAGTAGGAGTCGTAACCTCGCCAACAGGTGCTGCTGTCAGAGATATAATCAATGTCTGCGGACGTCGTTTCCCATATGCAGAGATAATTGTGTATCCCGCTCTTGTACAGGGCGAGGGGGCTGTGGCAAGCATTGTTCGAGGAATAGAGTATTTTAATTTAAATAACTCTGCTGACGTTCTTATTGTGGGACGCGGCGGCGGTTCTATAGAAGATCTCTGGGCTTTTAACAGCGAAGCTGTTGCAATGGCAGTTGTGAATTCCTGTATTCCCGTGATTTCTGCAGTAGGACATGAGACTGATTTCACTATTTGTGACTTTGTATCGGATGTAAGAGCTCCAACTCCCTCAGCTGCTGCAGAGATAGCAGTTCCCGATATAAATGAATTAAAACAGAAGTTCAATAATATCGTATCCCGTGAAAGTACTATACTGACAAATAAAATAGAAAATTACAGAGCTCTGTTGAAGCGTATAGAATCCTCTCGCCCACTCGTGTCCCCAATGAATGCTGTTGAAGATAAAAGAATGGCTGTAATTGATCTTATCGAGAAGCTTGACGGATGTATCGGTGCTATTACAGAGCGAAAAAAGGCAAGTCTTGCCTCTCTTGCGGCTTCACTCAGCGCGCTGAACCCGCTTTCAGTTCTTTCCAGAGGGTATAGTGCGGTTTTTGACAAAAGCGGAAATGTAATTAAAAGTGTTTCGGATATAAACGTTGGTGAGACAATTGACTTAAAGCTGTCGGATGGAATGATTTCGGCAGTTGTAGACGAGGTTAGCTATGATAAATGATAAAATAGACAATATAACATTTGAAGATGCTCTGAAGCGTCTTGAAGAGATCGTGCGTTTGCTTGAAAGTGGAGATTCTCCTCTGGATGCCTCCCTCAGCCTTTATGAGGAAGCAGTAGCTCTTGTTAAAGTATGCAATACAAAGCTTGATGCGGCTCAGCAGAAGGTGACAATGCTTAACCTTCAGGGAAATCAGTGAGGTATGTCATGACAGAATTAAAAAAAAGACTTGCATATGAAGCAGAGTTTATTGAAAATGAACTCTCACGACTACTTGATTTTGAGTATCTCGGCGGACATAAGATGGCTGAGGCTATGAGATATGCAACTCTTGGCGGCGGTAAAAGAATAAGAGCATTTCTTGCTGTCGAGTTTTGTAAAATGTTTGGCGGAACTGAGAGTGATGCAGCGAATTATGCCTGTGCTATTGAAATGGTTCATGCATATTCATTGGTTCATGACGATCTGCCTTGTATGGATAATGATGATATACGACGCGGAAAGCCTTCGTGTCATAAGGCATTTGGCGAGGATGTTGCTCTTCTTGCGGGAGATGCCCTTTTGACATATGCCTTCGAGGTTGCAGCTGATGCTCCTTTGGCGCTTGAAAAAAATGCACTTGCCGTAAAAACTTTGGCAAAGTGTGCGGGTGCCCCCGGAATGTGCGGTGGACAGGAGCTTGATCTTCTGCTTGATTGTCCTGATTATGATTCACTCAAAAAGCTTCATCATCTAAAAACAGGTGAGCTTATAAGAGCGGCGGCAACACTTGGCTATATCGCTTCTCCTTGTAAGTATGAGGAGGATATTGCAAATCGTATCTCTGATTATGCGTTATCTCTTGGACTTGCTTTTCAGATAGAGGATGATCTTCTTGACGTGAGAAGCTCTACCGAAGAGCTTGGAAAGCCTGTGGGAAGCGATGAAAAGAACGGAAAGAAGACCGTTCTTTCATATATGAGTATCGACGAAGCTGATGCTGAAGCCAAGAGACTCAGCACTCATGCTGCTGAGATTTTTGACGATATGGAATGCGGAGAGATCGTTTCCAAGCTTCCGATATACCTTCTTTCACGAAAGAAATGAGACTTGATACATATCTTTCAGATAATGGACTTGCCAAAAGTCGCAGTTATGCCAAAACGTTGATCGAGGAAGGCTATGTTACGGTAAACGGTGATATTCAGAAAAAGCCTTCTTTTGATGTTACTGCCGATGATAGTATTATTGTTACCGGAAAACCGTACGATTACGTCAGTCGTGGCGGCGTAAAGCTTGAGTGTGCTCTTTCAGAGTTTTCTATAGACGTTTCCGGGTTTGTATGTGTGGATATAGGTGCATCAAGCGGCGGTTTTACCGATTGTCTCTTAAAGTGTGGAGCTAAAAAGGTATATGCCGTTGATTCAGGCTCGGGTCAGCTTGACAGTTCGCTTCGGTCAGACGAAAGAGTTGTTAATATTGAAAATTTCAATGCGAGAAACCTGACTGCAGATGATTTAGGTGAGAAATGCGATATTGCAGTAACTGACGTGTCGTTTATTTCCCAGACCTTGATAATCCCGGCTGCAGTTTCCGTGTTAAAGGATGACGGAATCTTTGTTAGTCTTATAAAGCCGCAGTTTGAATGCGGAAGGGAAGGCCTTGGCAAGGGCGGAATTGTCAAAAGCAAAAAGATCATGGCGGAAGCTGTAAAAAAGGTAATTGACTGTGCCAAATTAAACGGGCTTTTCTGTAAGGGTCTTGTTACCTCTTCTATTAAGGGTGGTGACGGTAATACTGAGTTTCTTATGGTATGTACAAAAAAAGAATACTCAACTGTAAATGATTCAATGATCAAGGAGATCGTAGGATTATGAGTAAGGTAATATATGTTTTACCCAACCCCGATAAGAAAATAGCACTGGAGGACTGTGACAGAATATGCAGATTCCTTTGCGGCAATGGATTTGAAAGTGAAGTTGTTCCCGTACCACAGGAAAAAGATGATGTTAGCTTTTTATCAAATGCTGACTATCTTGTCGTACTTGGTGGTGACGGTACCATAATTCAGGTAGCACGTGCAACTGTTGGGTTGAATATACCTATTGTCGGAATTAATTACGGTAACGTTGGGTATATGACAGCAGTATCAAAGGGAGATATGAATCTTCTTTTGAGTATACTGAACGGTGACCATGTGATTCAGGATCGTATGATGCTTGACGTCGATATAATAAAAGACGATAAGACGGTACGTGTTCTTGCTTTGGCATTGAATGAGGCAGTAGTTTCAAACGGACCTATTCCTCACCTTGTTGAGTTTGAGTTGTATTGTGACGGTAATCTGTGTCAGCACATCCGGTCTGACGGAATGATCATAGCAACTCCTACAGGTTCAAGTGCATATTCAATGTCTGCAGGCGGACCTATAATGGATCCCAGGCTTTCATGTATATGTGCAACTCCCATATGTCCACACCATCTAAATGCAAGACCTGTAATATTTGGTGGAGATTCAATAATAGAGATCAGAAATGCTCGATGCAGAAATAATTTTATATATCTTTCGGTAGACGGTAAGGAAGTGTTTGAGATCGGCGACGGTGACATTATCAGAATATCCAGAAGCAAGTATTCGGTTCCCATAGTAACTACGGGAGATCGCAGCTTTATGGAGGTTCTTGATACTAAGCTTTCGTCTCATTGATTAAATAAAAACAGGAGAAATAATGAAAAGTAACAGACAGAGTATTATTCTTGACATAATAGATAAGAACGATATTGAGACTCAGGAAGAGTTGATAGAATTTTTGAAAAACGAGGGCCTTAACGTTACTCAGGCAACTATTTCAAGGGATATCAGAGAGCTTAAGCTTACAAAGGTTACCGCAGATAACGGCAGATATAAATACGTACGTCCGGGTGCGGATGTGGAAGGGCGCAGCTATTACAGCACGTCGATATCTGGCTCTGTTATCAGCGTTGACTGCGCAGGCAATCTTGTTATCGTCAAGACGTATCCCGGTATGGCGCAGGCAGTGGCCGCATGTATGGATTCTCACAGTATCAGCGGCGTTATGGGCTGTGTTGCAGGCGATGATACAATATTTGTAGCCGTAAAAACACCTGAGGGTGCTGTGAATGCAGCCAAAGAGATCAGACGCTTTTTCAGCGTTTGAGATAATCAAATAAAGAAAGACAGGTGACAGAAATTGCTGAAAGCACTGTCTATTCAAAATATTGCAGTAGCAAAAAATCTGAATATAGATTTTTTTGACGGCTTTTCTGTTTTAACGGGAAAGACCGGTGCGGGTAAATCTGTAATAATCGACAGTATAGCACTACTGCTCGGTTCTAAAGGACAGAGGGATCTTATCAGACAAGGAGAAAAGTCCGCCTCGGTTTGCGCAGTTTTTGACGGTGAGCCAGGTGTTTTCCCCTTTGATGAAAACGGTGAACTTACGATTGAGCGAACTCTTACTCAGGACGGCAGAAGTACAGCCAGGATCAACGGAAAAAGTGTGTCTTTGGCTGTTATGAAGGAAACTGCGGTAAAGCTGTTATCTTTGCACGGACAAAACGATACTGTGTCGCTTTATGACAGAGGAGAGCATATTATTCTTCTTGATGAATATGCCGATACCGTGCAGGATGTTGAAGTCTATTCAAAAATTTATGCAGATCTTTTAGCAAAGAAGAATGAAATATCCGATCTTGAGAAGTCTCTTGATGACAGATCTATGATGACGGATATTCTAAAATATCAGATAGCAGATATTGAAAAAGCGAGAATTACTGATCCTTCAGAGGAAGAAAAGCTTGAGAAGTTGAGAACCAAGATAAAGAGTATCGAGTTTGTAATAAAGAATGCAAATCTCGTATACCGCGCTCTTGCCCCGAGTGAAAAGGGTGCATCTTGCGCATATCTTCTTGACAGAGCTGCAGCTGCTTTAAGACAGCTTTCCGACGTAATGGAAAATGCTGAAGAGCTTGCAATGAAGCTCGAAGAGTATCGAATCGAGATAGTTGATATTGCAGAGCAGGCAAAGGACGTTATAGACGCCGATGATATAGGTGATCCCGAAAAGCAGCTTGATATCATCGAATCACGACTTGCCACCTTTTCACGCTTGAAAAAGAAATATGGCGGAACTCTTGAGGATGTCATCGCTTTCAGAGACGATGCTAAAAGAAAGCTTCGCGATCTTGAGGGCGGAGAGGACAGGATGGAAGAGCTGAGAGCTGAATATAGGCTCATAGCAAAAAAAGCTCAGGCAGCTGCTGATATAATAAGCGAAAAAAGAAGAGAAGCGGGAAAGCGACTCTCAGAAGAGGTTATGGAGGCACTTAAAAGCCTTGATATGCCGAAGGTTAGGTTTTTTGTTGATATCAGAAAAACTACCGGAGAGGATAAATTCAATTCCCGCGGAACGGATGAAGTGGACTTTACCGTTATCACTAACCCCGGAGAAGAAGCACAGCCCCTTCACAAGATTGCTTCAGGTGGTGAGCTTTCACGTATAATGCTTGCGTTGAAGTGTGCTGAGACAAAAAAGTCACAGCAGTCCACAGTTATTTTTGATGAGATTGATACGGGAGTTTCAGGCGGAACAGCTGAGCGAATCGGAATTAAGCTTGAATCCCTTTCTGAAAATATACAGGTAATTTGCGTTACTCATTCGGCACAGGTTTCTGCTCATGCCCATAATCATTATCTTATAGAGAAGAATGAGGTTGGCGGCAGAATGGAAAGCTCTGTGAGAGTTCTTGACGGCGAGGAGAGAATTTCTGAGCTTGCAAGGATCATCGGAGGCATCAACGTTACCGAAGCACAGTACAGTGCTGCACGCGAGTTACTAAATAAAGTTTATAATTAATCATATATATGTAAAGGAGAACGGCATTAGCCGTAAAAAAAGAAAATGAGCTTGTATCAGGAATTTATTGACAGAGGAATGCTTGCGCAGGTCACAAATGAGGAAAAGGTAAAGGACCTGCTTGATAACAAGAATATCACATTCTATATTGGATTTGACCCTACAGCTGACAGCCTTCATATCGGTCACTTCATTCAGATGAAGGTTATGGCGCATATGCAGAAGGCAGGCCACAGACCCATCGCGATCTTTGGTGGCGGTACTGCAATGGTAGGCGACCCCTCCGGTAAGAATGATATGAGAAAGATGCTTACTAAGGAAGAGATCGCTCATAATATTGACAATTTCAAGCTTCAGATGGCAAAGTTTATCGATACTTCTGACGGTAAAGCAATATTCGTTAATAACGGAGATTGGCTTCTCGATCTGAATTAT
Organism: Clostridia bacterium; assembly: GCA_017416205.1. GTDB lineage: Bacteria > Bacillota > Clostridia > Oscillospirales > CAG-272 > Avispirillum. The sequence continues at coordinate 14,816 of JAFQDC010000107.1, forward strand.
ATCGATTTCCTTCGTGAGGTTGGACCTCACTTCACAGTTAACCGTATGCTTGCAGCAGAATGCTACAAGTCCAGAATGGAAAAGGGGCTTACCTTCCTTGAGTTTAACTATATGATTATGCAGTCTTACGACTTCTTCCGCCTTAATCAGGATTACGGATGTATTCTCGAAACGGGCGGAGACGACCAGTGGTCCAATATCATCGGTGGTGTTGAGCTTGTACGCCGTAAGACAGGTAAGGAAGTATACGGACTTACATTTAATCTTCTTCTTACAAGTGAAGGAAAGAAGATGGGTAAGACAGAGAAGGGTGCCCTTTGGCTTGACCCTGAGAAGACACCTCCTTACGATTTCTTCCAGTACTGGAGAAACATTGACGATGCTGACGTTATTAAGTGCATGAAGATGCTTACATTTATGGATCTTTCCGAGATCGCTGAATATGAGAAGCTTGAGGGCGCAGAGCTCAATCGTGCAAAGGAGCGTCTCGCTTGGGAGGTTACTAATATTATTCACGGCAAGGAAGAGGCTGATAAGGCGCTTGAGGCTGCAAAGGCAGTATTTGCCTCCGGCGGTGTATCTGCAGATATGCCTACTACCACACTTACAGCAGAGGACTTTACAGACGGAAAGATACTTGTTTCCGATATGCTTGTTAAGTCAAAGCTTGCTCCCTCCAAGGGTGAGGCTAAGCGTATCATCACAGGCGGCGGTGTATTTGTTGGCGACGTTAAGGCAGAAGGCTTTAACGCATTTGTAAATGAATCCGATATCGGTGATGACGGTATAATTGTTAAGAAGGGTAAAAAGACCTTCCACAGATTTATTAAAGGCTGATGTATAAGTATTTGCTGTTTGATGCAGATAACACTTTGCTCGACTTTGACCTTGCGGAGGCACAGGCTCTGAAGGAGACCTTGAGCTTGTGCCCTCTGGGGTTTAACGATGAGATCCATAAAAGGTATCACGTAATTAACGACCTTGAATGGAAAAAGCTTGAGCGCGGTGAAACAACGCGCGAGAAGCTTCGTATCGACAGATTTGCAAATCTTTATAACGAATTTGGAATGGACGGAGAGCGGTACGGTTCATCTACTGCCGATATTTATACAGAAAGGCTTTCCAAGCAAGGACAGCTTATTGATGGAGCAGAGGAAGTACTCCGAACTCTTTCAAAAAAGTACAGATGCTTTATCGTAACTAACGGTATAACTGAGGTACAGCGTTCGAGAATGGATAAGACTCCGCTTCTTCAGTTTATTGAGCATTCCTTTATTTCTCAGGAAATGGGATGTGCAAAGCCTTCTCGGGTGTTCTTTGATAAGGTAATGGAGCATATAGGAGATGATGATATTTCTGCATATCTTATTATAGGAGATTCATTGACTTCTGATATAAAGGGTGCTTACGATATAGGAATGGACTCTGTGTGGTACAGTAACGGTAAAAGCGATATGCCTACCTATTGTATTGAAAATCTCTTTGAGCTTTATGATATACTCTTATAAATTCAGAAAGGTAATGTGCTATGTATAAGGATATTATTGAATTTCTCTGCGATGCAGAGGTTCCATATATTAAAAATGAGCTTTTAACGCGACATACTACCTTTCGTATTGGTGGAGCAGCAGATCTGTTTATAACTCCAAAGGATGCAGACAGCTTAAAGGATGTATATGATCTTTGCAAGCGTTCTGGACATAAGGTATATGTTCTCGGAAGAGGAAGTAACGTTGTGTTCAGTGATGATGGATACAAAGGTATCGTTATTTCAACGGAGAATCTTTCATCTGTCAGAATAGAGGGAAATACTCTTTATGCAGAATGCGGTGCTTCTTTCACACAGATTGCAGTTGCGGCGCGTGATGCTTCTCTTGCAGGGCTTGAATTTGCATATGGTATTCCCGGCTCGGTTGGCGGCGCTGTATTCATGAATGCGGGAGCATACGGAGGTCAGGTCTCCGATTGTCTTTCCCAGAGCACTGCTTTTGATCCTGTTGAGAATAAAGTTGTTCTCACATATGGAGATGATCACGAGTTCGGCTACAGAACAAGCATTTATAAAAAGAATCCCGAAAGGATCATTCTTTCCGCCGAGTTTGAATTAAAGCCTGGAGATTTTGATTCAATTAAAGCAACTATGGATGATTTTATGGGACGCAGACGCTCAAAACAGCCTCTTGAATATCCCTCAGCAGGAAGCGTTTTCAAGCGCCCTGAGGGTCATTTTGTAGGCCAGATGGTTGAAGAGCTTGGCCTTAAGGGGTATTCTGTGGGTGGTGCTCAGGTCTCTGAAAAACATGCAGGCTTTATAATCAATAAAGGTGGTGCAACAGCGTCAAACGTTGCTGAACTCATAGGTATAATAAAGGAAAAAGTCAATAAAGCTTATAATGTTGAGCTTGAATGTGAAGTGATTTTTGTACAATGAGTGAGTCATATTCAAAAAATGCAAAAAGTGTTTTGCTGGAAAGCGTGGAAAAGCATAAGAAATGCTGCAGCCGTATCTACAATGATATACTTTCACTTGCATCAATAAAAGATATTGATGCAAGGCTTGATCTGCTTGAGCGGTCGTTTCGTTTTTTGAAGTGCGGTTCTTGCTTCGGTGTTTTGCTTAGAGCATTATTTATAATTTCCGGAAATGTTACCGATCCTGCGAAATCATATCACCTTGAACTTTCCTTTGAAAGCGAAGCGGAAAGAAATTTTTGTAGAGATAAGCTTTCCGAAAACGGGATAGATATGAAGGAAACCAAAAGAAAAAACAGATATCTCCTGTACGTAAAGGACAGTACGCAAATAGAGGATTTCTTTGCAGTTATGGGAGCTAATACTCTTGCCTTTGATCTTATGAATTCAAAGATACTCAGAGAGGTAAGAGGAGATGCAAACAGACAAATGAACTGTGATATGGCAAATATCAAAAAGACGTTGTCTGCTGCAGGGAAGCATATAGAGATAATTGCCGAAATGAAAGAGAAAGGTACTTTTATCAGGTTACCTGCAGATCTCAGAGAAACGGCAGAAATACGTTTTGCAAACGATCAGGCATCGATGGCGGAGCTTGGCCGATATCATAATCCGCCAATTTCCAAGTCCGGCGTAAAGCATAGGCTGGACAAGCTCGTTGATTTTTACGAGGACATTAAAAATAAAGAATAAAGAGAAAGGGGTGCGGCAGTGTCCGATTTTGTACATCTTCATTTGCATAGCGAATATAGCTTGCTTGACGGCGCGTGCCGCATTTCCGATATACCTAAAGCTTGTAAAGCAGCAGGACATACTGCCTGTGCAATAACAGATCATGGCGTAATGTATGGTGCAGTTGCTTTTTATAAGGCATGTAAAAAAGAAGGCATAAAACCTATTATTGGCTGTGAGGTATACGTTGCAAACGGATCACGCTTTACAAAAGAGAATAATACAAGATACGGTCATTCGAGCCACCTTGTTCTTTTGTGTAAAAACGAGGTAGGCTACAAGAATCTCATTTATATGGTATCGGAAGGATTTATCAGCGGCTTTTATTCAAAGCCAAGAATCGATATGGATCTTCTCAGGGAGCATAGTGAGGGCCTTGTGGCGCTTTCTGCATGTCTCGGAGGATATATTCCTAAGCTGATATGTGCCGGTGACTATGACGGAGCAAATGATTATGCCCGTGAAATGAAGTCAATCTTCGGTGATGATTTTTATCTTGAGATACAGGATCATGGCATTGCTGATCAGCAAACTGTAAATGAAGCTCTTTTGAAAATGTCAGAGGAGCTTGAGATTCCTCTCGTTGCAACGAATGACGTACACTATCTGAATAGAGAGGACAGTGAGGCCCAGGCTGTTCTTATGTGTATTCAGACAGGGAACGTAATAACAGACGGCAGACCTATCGGATTTGAAACTGATGAGTTTTATTATAAATCCACAAAGGAAATGGAAGAGCTGTTTTCAAAATATCCCGAAGCCATTGAAAATACGACAAGAATTGCAGAAAAATGCAGCTTTGACTTTGAATTTGGGCACATATATCTGCCTTCTTATAATTGTCCTGATAATTTGACTCCCGAGGAATACCTTGAGAGCATAACCTATAATGGATTCGAAAAGCGTATAGCTGATGGATTTATAACATTTTCAAAGAATAAAAGGGAAGAGTATATAAAAAGAATTGATTATGAGCTTTCTGTGATAGCAAAGATGGGTTATAGTCAGTACTTTTTGATAGTATGGGATTTTGTTCATTATTCAAAATCTCAAAAAATTCCAGTAGGTCCCGGAAGAGGTAGCGGCGCAGGAAGCCTTGTGGCATACCTTATCGGTATTACCGATATTGACCCTATGGAGTTTGATCTTCTCTTTGAGAGATTTCTTAATCCCGAACGAGTCAGTATGCCTGACTTTGACATTGATTTTTGCTATGACAGGCGTGATGAGGCCATTGATTACGTACGCGAAAAGTACGGAGAGGATCATACGGCACAGATCATCACCTTTGGAACGATGGCTGCAAGGGCTGTCGTCCGTGACGTCGGACGAGCACTTGGAATGCCGTACAGTGACGTTGATAACGTAGCAAAGCTTATTCCGAGAGAATTGAATATTACACTTGATGAAGCGTTAAAGACCAAAGAGCTTCACGAGATGTATATTTCTTCACATGAAACAAGAAAACTGATCGATCTCAGCCGTTCACTTGAGGGTATGCCTCGTCATGCGTCAACTCACGCAGCCGGTGTTGTCATAACCGAAAGATGTCTTACAGATCATGTTCCCCTTGCAAAAAACAACGGTATTACTGTAACCCAGTTTGATATGAATACCGTTGCAGAGCTTGGACTTTTAAAGTTTGATTTCCTTGCGCTGAGATATTTAACTATAATAGATGCTGCTGAAAAGCAGATCAAGGAAGCTGTTCCTGATTTTTCGATAGCTACAGTACCGTTTGATGATAAGGCGACCTATAATCTTATATCAAGAGGAGCAACAGACGGAGTTTTCCAGCTTGAATCTGCAGGTATGAAGCAGATGCTTACCCAGCTGAGACCCGACAGGCTTGAGGATATTATTGCAGCTATAGCGCTTTACAGACCGGGTCCTATGAGCTCAATACCTAAATATATTGAGGCACGTCACGGCGGTAAAAGAGAAAAGTATCCCTCACCCCTGCTCGAAGCAATACTTGAACCGACGTACGGTTGCATTGTATATCAGGAGCAGGTAATGCAGATATTCCGTGATATCGCTGGCTATTCGTTGGGACATGCAGATATAGTCAGAAGGGCTATTTCAAAAAAGCATGCAGATGAATTGATGCGTGAGCGAGATGCATTTATTGACGGTGCTTCTGAAAGAGGACTTACGATTGATGAAGCGCAGAAGCTGTTTGATGATATTGCAGATTTTGCAAATTACGCATTTAATAAGAGCCACGCCGCGGCGTATGCGGTTACCTCATACAGAACAGCATATCTTAAAGCTCATTATGATCTTGAATACAATTGCGCTCTTATTACTTCAGTACTCGGCAGTCCCGATAAGATTTCTGAGTATCTTGCCGAATGTAAAAAGCGCGGTATAAAAGTGCTTTGTCCCGATGTTAATAAAAGTAAAGCGGATTTCAGAGCAGAAAACGGTGCTATCAGATTCGGTCTTGCGGCTCTGAAGAATATCGGTGTGTCATTTATCGATCAGATGGTGCACGAAAGAGAACTTAACGGCAATTTTTCTGACTTTGACGATTTTGTTTCCCGTATGAAAAAACAGGGAATGAATAAACGTCAGCTTGAGGCACTGATCAAATCTGGTGCCCTTGACAGCTTCGGTATCAAAAGAAGTCAGATGCTGGCGGTTTACGAATCTATAATGGAAAGCTCCTCTTCATCACAGCTTGAGGGTCAGCTTGACTTTTTCTCGGTAGTATCCGAAGAAGAGTTAAAGGTGCCAAAAACAGAGTTTCCCGATATAGTTGAGTTTTCCAATGCAGATAAGCTCAGAATGGAAAAGGAAGTCAGCGGAATGTTTTTGTCGGGACATCCTCTTGACGATTATAGCGAGAACGTTGAGTATATTTCTCCGGATAAAATATCTGAGATAATCGGCTCTTTTCAGGAAGATAACGAAAGCTTTGGGAAATTCAGAGATAATCAGATTGTTTGTATTTGTGCGACAGTTTCGTCAAGAACAAATAAAACGACAAAGAACGATGAAACAATGGCTTTCGTCACTGTTGAGGATTCAACCGCATCTATGGAGATCATAGTATTTCCAAAGCTGTTTTCCGAGTTTTCTCATTTATTTATTAAAGACAATCCTGTTGCACTTATCGGAAGACTATCCGTAAAGGATGACGATGAGCCGAAGCTTTTGCTTTCCGATGCTTGTTCTCTTGAAGTAAATGGTATGACACCAATGATGCCGCGCTCAAGAGCAAAGCAAAAAGATAGTTCAAAGAAAACCGCTGTGACAACTGATCCGAAAAAGCTGAAGCTTTATCTGAGAGTGCCTTCGCTGGATTCTCCTGAATTTAGGCGTGTCAGTGCATTTCTTTCAATTTTTAACGGAACAGTTCCAGTTGTTATATATGATGCAAGAACCGCTAAAGCATCTGCTCTGAAGGGGGCAGGTGCCCTCGTTACTGAGTTTACTGTAAAGGAATTACAGGAGATTCTTGGTGAGGAATCGGTAATCATAAAATAGAATTTGTAAACTTTTCCTCTCTTAATGATGGGTTCATAATTGAGGGGTACAATCAAAGTAGTACACATGATGGAGGTAATTATGTCCGAAATCAATAAAAAGATTGAAAAGGGCAGTCCCGAGCAGATCGAGAAGCGTGAAAAGATCATCGCTATTCTCAAAAGGATCGGTAAGATAACGCTCAGAGTATTGTCCTATGTAATGAACGTAGTATTGACAATAATGCTTATCGGTGCTACCTGCGGTATAATCGTCGGTACAGTATTTTGTATATATATAGGTAATTACGTTGATCCTGAGCTTGAGTCTTCATTGTTTGCAACCGCAAGCTCCGATACTACAACTCGCCTTTACTATATGGATTATGAGGACGAAGAAGCCAGAATGAATGAGGACGGCACTCCCGTCGAAATCGAGGATCAGCGCCTTTACAGTACCGATAACAGTATTTGGGTATCGTATGAGCAGATGCCTGATGATCTTATTGATGCCTTTACGTCTGTTGAGGACCACAGATTCTTCCAGCATAACGGTGTTGACTGGTTTAGAACCGGACGCGCTGTTTTTGAGTATTTTTTTGGTAAGGGAGATTTTGGCGGATCCACTATTACTCAGCAGCTTGTAAAGAACCTTACGGGTGATAATGAAAACTCTGTTCAGCGAAAGATTCAGGAAATATTCCGAGCACTGCATCTTGAAAAAGAGATGAGCAAGGAAGATATTCTTGAAATGTATCTGAATATCGTTTTCCTTGGCAACAATTGCTACGGAGTTCAGGCTGCTGCCAACACTTATTTTGATAAGGACGTAAGCGAGCTTACTCTTGTTGAATGTGCATCTCTTGCGGCAATTGTAAAGAACCCTTCTCAGTACGAGCCCGTTTATCACGACGTATTCTTTAAAGAAAATGCTGAGGGAGAAATGGAAGAAGCAGGCAACCGTGCCCGCCGTCAGACCGTTCTTTATACTATGAATCTTCACGGTAAGATCACAGAAGCTGAGATGGATGATGCCTGGGACACAGAGCTTGTTATTTCAGGTATGACCGATAATGAAGATAAGGATAACGAGAAGCGTGAAAACGTGAATTCATGGTATACAGACGCAGTTATCGAAGACGTTCAGAATGCACTTATTAAGGAATACGGTTACTCTGAGTATGTGGCAAGCCTTATGATCTATACAGGCGGTCTTCAGATATATACATGTATGGATCCCGAGGTTCAGGGAGTTATTGATGAGGTTTATCAGAACGATGATAAGGAATCAGGTTATTTCCCTCATGCAACAGACGGCCTTCAGCCTGAATCCGCTATAGTTATCATAGATCCCTATACAGGTGATGTGCTTGGACTTGCAGGTGGCCGCGGTGAAAAGACTCAGAGCAGAATCCTTAACCGTGCGACTCAGGCAAAGCGCCCCTGCGGATCAAGCATCAAGCCTATTTCCGTATACGCACCTGCAATAGATACCGGTATCGCTACTATGGGTAGCGTGTATGACGATGCACCCGTAACGACAGTTAATGACGGTACAATGTGGCCTCATAATCTTCCTGATGTATACAATGGTTATACAACGGTACAGGATGCACTCAGAAGATCGGTAAATACCTGCGCTGTAAAGATAATCCGTGACGTAGGACTTGAGTATTCCTTTGACTTTATGAAGAATACTCTCAATATGAACAGCCTTATTGAATCATATACAACTGCAAGCGGATATACTGTCAGCGATATTGGCGAAGCCCCTCTTGCTCTTGGACAGTTCTCTTACGGTATTACACTTTGGGAGCTTACTGCAGCATACGGAATGTTCCCCAATGAGGGTATTTATTGTAAGTCCAGACTGTGGTATGAGGTTCGCGACAATGAAGGAAACGTTATCCTCAAGAATGAGCCTGAGTATGAAATGGCCATAAGTGAGGAAAGTGCCGGCATTATGACAAAAATGATGCAGAACGTTGTTTCCACAGGTACTGGTACGGCTATTACCGTTGATTCAATGATCGACGTTGCGGCAAAGACCGGTACCACCACTGCTGACTTTGACAGAACCTTTATCGGTTTTACTCCTTATTACGTTGGCGGTTGCTGGTTTGGTTATGACATGAATCAGGCACTCTCCGATTTTGGAACAAGCCCCGCGCTTATCGTATGGGACAAGATAATGACTATCCTTCACGAAAAGATCGCGGCAAGGGCAGCAGCGAACGGCGAGACTGTAAAGACATTCGAGTTTTCTGAGGATCTTATAGAAGTTACCTACTGTAAAGATTCAGGTATGCTTCTCGGAGATGCGTGTGCCCATGACCCCAGAGGCTCAAGAAGCGAAAAAGGATTCTTTACTGCTGAGACTGCTCCGTCTCAGACCTGTGATGTTCACGTTCTTGTGGATTATGATAAGGTTACCGGCGCTATTGCAACTGATAAGTGCCCCGAAGCTAATCTCAAAAAAGTCGCTCTTATTAAAAACGAAGGAAGATCATTTAACACTTATGTAAACATAACCGATGCACAGTATGTTTATAGAGAACTGGGTGATATTAATAAGTATCCTACTTATAACGGATATCCTTATTTTTACTATCTGATACCTGAAAAAGTATATGTTGGAAGGACAGGAACGGGTAGGCAGTTTAACTGTGCTTGTACGGAACACCAGTAATAAGAATAATTATAAAAATCACCTCATATGTAATTATGAGGTGATTTTTTATGTTTAGAAGAGTCAGGCAATACATTTGTATGTTACCAAATAGAATTGGCAGAAAAGATTTTGTGTTTGTTCTGATACCTGCAGTTGTTTTTATAGCATCGTTGATAGTCAGGTTATCTACCGGTGGGACGTATCTTATTTACAGTGCACTTGATTCTAAAGGGATATTTCCCGACAATGTGAGCTATACCATTTTATATGCTGTAAGAACTGTGCTTCTTGGTCTGATAGCGGCATATTTACTATGCTTTTGCAGAGAACAGCGGGGTTACTTGAACACAATTTTGCCTTTGACAATTGCATGCGTGATGTTTGTTCTTGAATACAGAATGATATTTGGTGGTGTAAGCCTTATATTGAGCATTGTGTTTTCTTTAGCAGTACCAATACTTACGCTATTATCTATTATCAGAACATATATAATAAAACTTTGGATCTTTGTTTTATGGATAATATTTGCAGTATTACAAGCAGTTCTGTTTGTTCAGTTAATATCACTGTCAATGTACATATGATAATTTGTAACAATATTTTTAATTATCTTGACAAAAGGGGAAAGGAAGAGTATACTTATTGTAGTAATTTATGGAGGTATTGACCAATGAACAAAATTAAGATTCTTTGCCTTTTTCTTGCTGTAATTCTCGTACTTCCCGTTATGGCTTCCTGCACAGGTAGCAAGATAACTTCTACAGTTACTCTTACTTTCCGTGTTCCTACTGAGGAAGTTGATGAGGACGGCAACGTTAAGTACGATGTTAAGTTTACTGATAAGATCACAGTTGAAGGAACATCAAACAATAAGCCTAATGTTCTTCAGGCTGTGCAGTTGGCTTTTGCTGAGTACGAGATCGACTATGAGCTTTCAAAGGATGGCACCTATATTGCAAGTGCATTCGGTTTGATGGAGCAGGAAAGAACTGACGCTGAAAAGGGTTACTTCGATTTCTGGGAGTGCAAAATCAACGGACAGCTTTCTGACGCAGGTCGTCAGAGTGTAACAGAGATCTATGAGAATGACGAGATCGTCTTCACATGGACATCTGACTACAAGACCAGACAGGATACAGCTGCAGTTCAGACAACTGACCCCAACGCTGATACAACAGGTATCGTTCATAGCGATGACACAACAGTTCCTGTTGACTCCGCAGAAGAGGTTGCTTAATTCAATATTCAAAAATTAAGAAGCAGACGTTATGTCTGCTTCTTTTTTTGCATATTTTAGTACTCCTAGAATATAATGTTATGACCAATATTATGGAGGATATAACGATTATGAATTCAAGGGAAATATACAAGGATATTGCAGCCCGTACCGGTGGAGATATCTATATTGGAGTGGTGGGGCCTGTAAGAAGCGGAAAATCTACTTTTATAAAGAGATTTATGGAAACTGCGGTAATACCCAACATTAAAGGGGAGTACGAAAAGAAACGGGCATCTGATGAGCTGCCTCAAAGCGCCGACGGCAAAACTGTTATGACTGCTGAACCTAAATTCGTTCCTGATGAAGCCGTTACTGTAACATTTTCCGAGGGAAGTAATATAAAAATGCGTATGGTAGATTGCGTAGGCTATATTATTCCCGGAGTGCTTGGCACAACTGAGGAAGGTGTGGATAGAATGATCAAAACTCCTTGGTCTGATGAACCAATGAGCTTTGAGGCAGCAGCAGAGCAGGGAACACTTAAGGTTATGCGTGATCATTCAACTGTGGGGATAATCGTGACAAGCGACGGAACAATTGGAGAAATTGATAGAGAAAGCTACGTAGAGGCAGAAGAACGTATTGTAAATGAGCTCAAGGAAATCGGAAAGCCTTTTGTACTGGTTCTGAATTCAAGCAGACCAGACTCGTCTGCGTCTGAGGAGCTGGCACTGAAGCTTGAGAAAAAGTATTCGTGTCCTGTAGCTTTGCTTAATTGTCTTGAGCTTGATACCGACGACATTGAAGGAATTATTGAAATGCTTTTATATGAGTTTCCAGTTGCAGAAATTGATGTAAGTCTGCCGCAATGGCTGTCTGCCTTACCTGATAGTCACGAGCTGTCTGATACTGTACTTAAATGTATAAGATCTGCCGCATATAATATTAAGCATCTAAGCGATATGCGCAAATTCGTGTCATCTCTCGAAGCGGAATTGAAAGACAGCATCAGTAATCTTCCCTCAGAATATACTGTCCCTGTCAGTGTTAAGTCTTCTGATCTTTCTTCAGGAATAGCTTCTGTAGAGATAAAGCTTCCTGAATCAATTTATTATAATATTATAAACGATCTTACAGGGCTCAGCATATCAGGACGGGGAGAACTTATAACAGCACTTATGGAACTGAGTAAGATCAGAAGAGAATATGAAAAATACAGTGAAGCGATGGCGCAGCTTGAGGAGCGAGGATACGGTATTGTAATGCCAAAAATATCAGATCTTGAGCTTTGCGAGCCGGAGGTTATCAAGAGCTCAGGCTCATATGGAGTTAAGATAAGAGCGACTGCTGATAGTATTCATATGATCAAAGCTAATATTGAAACTGAAATAAATCCAATAGTAGGCACACAGGATCAGGCAGAGGAGATTATTCAGCGGCTTGTTAATGAATATGAAGAGGAGCCCGCCAAAATATGGGAATCAAATATATTTGGAAAAAGCTTATACGAGCTTGTAAACGACGGACTCGATGCAAAAATAAATCATCTGTCGGAAGAATCGAGAGAAAAGCTGTCGGAGACGCTTTCAAGAATAATAAATGAAAGCTCAAATGGTTTGATTTGTATTCTTTTATAAATAACAAAAAAAGTCTCGATTACGAGACTTTTTTGTTATTCGTTTATAAACCGTTCGATTGCAGAGATAGACTCATCACTGATTACATGCTCCATTTTGCAGGCATCCTCAGATGCAGTATCATTAGATACGCCAAGTGATATAAGAAACTTTGTCAAAAGGTTATGTCGATTGTATATTTTTTCCGCTAGTTCACGTCCTTCTTCAGTCAGAAAAAGATAACCGTCATGATCAGATACAACATAACCTCCGTTTTTCAAAAGACCGATAGCGCGGCTGACGCTGGGCTTTGAGTATCCCATATATTCTCCAACATCAACAGAACGCACAAATTGATTTTTCTTTGAGAGAATAAGTATGGTTTCAAGATACATCTCTCCAGATTCCTGTATGTGCATAATTACCTCATTGCATTGATTTTCTATAGTTTATCATACTTTTATGTTATTTTCAAGGGAGAAATAGCAACATATTGTAAATAAATAATTATGTTATCATATAAACAATGGACGTGACTGCCTGTCGTTCATTGCGTCTGTAAATGAGGATGTAAGTCGCGAAAAGTCTGCAACAAGGGAATGAGGCTTTTTCAGAATGTCGTCCTGCCTCATTGGGACGAAATAAATATTTTTGCGGTTCAGCAGAGTTCCTATATTACATAGATTTGCGGACATTGCATCATTTGATGCAAGAGCTATAAGAAGTTTACGGTTTTGTCTTAGGTGAGCTTTGGCACTCATCGTTACGGCGGTATCGGTTATTCCATGGGCGATCTTTGCAAGCGTATTTCCCGTGCATGGGGCGATAACAAGCATTTCCAAAGGTCGCGCCGGTCCGAATGGTTCTGCATCCTTTATCGTATGTATTACTTTGTTATGGCATAGGTCTTCAAGCTCGCAAATAAGATCATGTGCTTTTCCGAATCTTGTGTCCGTATTATAAACGTTTTCGCTCATGATCGGAACAATTTCAGGTTCTGTTTTTATTAATTCTTTAAGGGTTTCAATTGAAGCCTTATGTGTACAGAAAGAGCCAGTAAGTGCATATCCGATCATTAGTTTAATCCTCCTATTGAATCCATTATATAAGTTATGGTTTTATATATTATCATTCCTGATGTATCAGGAAAATATCTTCCGGGAAGTGATAATGCGCTTATATATCTTTCGTTCAGCGATTTTTTCGCATCTTCACTAAGTCCACCCGGCGAAGATGCAAGCTCAATATACTTCTTACAGCTCCAATATTTGATCTGATTATCGTTCAAAATATTGGTAGGGACCGTGTTAAAACAGATATCACAGGTTACTGGGGAGTTACAGAACTCTTTCATAGACACCACATTGTAGCCTTCGCACTCTGCGAGTACCAATGACTTTTCGCTTCTTGAAACTACGGTAACGCTTCCTCCAAGAGATTTCAGATTCTTAGACAAGAGCTTTCCTATTCGTCCATAACCAATAACTACGTAATGGGAGTTGTGTACTGTATTTTCCGAGCTTTCCATAGTAATAAGTATTGCGCCTTCAGCAGTGGGAATAGCGTTATACATATTGAATCTTTCGTTCTCTCCGTAATCAAATAGCTTGTGTCCGTATTCTTTCGCAATATGCCTGTGCAGATCCGATAATTTGGCACCAAATATAATACTACTGCATGGAAGCGATGAAAACAGTGCTTCCGCACTCAGATCATCAGTTCCGTTAAGTATTCCGTTTTTATCAAAAGACGGTATAGGAAGAACAACAATATCAGTTCTTACGGTTTCTGAAAGAGCATTGATTATTTTAGATGTTTTCGGAACTGCCGATGTATTACGATATATGTAACTTTCAAATTTATCTGACAGCATATCTGCGAGTATCACCATTCTCCTGTCGCCGCCGATCACAAGTGATGATTTTCTTTTCATATCATATCTCCTAAATAGTGTTTATGTTAATAATATATGCAATTCAACAGATATTGATATATTCTACACATATGTACATTAACCGTTTCATATACTGTACTACTTCAGTTATGTGAGGGAGTGTATGTCACAAAGATACCAAAGTGATCATTTTAAAAGCGAATTTATAGCAAAGGAAAGAAGCATCATATTAGGTGAATATATAAAAGAAACGGGTGCTACAGTGCGTGAAACGGCAAAAGAATACGGGATAAGCAAATCCACGGTACATAAGGATGTAACTGAGAGATTGTTCTCTGTGAACAAGGGGTTATACGAAGACGTAAAATCAGTTCTCATGAAGAATAAAGCGGAAAGACATATACGTGGCGGGAATGCTACAAAAGAAAAATACAGAGAAATAAGAACGGTAAAAGAAAAAAAGGTCCGATAGGACCTTTTTTCTTTACCCAAGAAGCGCAAGGAGCTTATAGTTCTCCTTGAGAGCAGGGTATATAGATTTGTATATTTCGTAGTATTTTTCATACTGAGCATTGGCTTCAGGATCGTATGAAAGCCTTGACTTATCACGTACAGCGATTCTGCAGCCTTCCTCAACTGATGAATAAATACCTGCTGCGCATCCGCCGAGAATCGCAGCTCCTAGAGCAGGACCCTCATCAGACTCCATCGTTTTTACGTTGATTCCGAAAGAATCTGAAAGGATCTTTCTCCAAAGAGGACTCTTGGCACCGCCGCCGCAAAGTGCCATATCGTCAGTTTCAACACCCATTTCGCGAAGAACGCTGAGACAGTCGCAAAGGGAATAAGCAACTCCTTCAAGGACTGCTCTTGCCATATGCGCCTTTGTATGTATTGCAGAAAGACCGAAGAAAACACCGCGCGCGTTTGTATCCAGAACAGGTGTACGCTCTCCCATAAGATAAGGAAGATATAGAAGTCTGTCAGCTCCGATACTGATCTTTTCAGCTTCTGCGTCAATTTCCTTGTAGGAAAGATTCTCGGCAATATTATGCTTGAACCAGTTAAGAGAAAGTCCTGCAGCCTGTGTAACACCCATTACGTGCCACTGACCGGGAACAGCTGTACAGAAGGTATGAACACGTCCTGCCTTGTCAATAACGGGGGATTCCATATGTGCAAATACTACGCCGCTTGTTCCTACGGTAGTGAAAGCTTTTCCGCATTCAACAACGCCGGTACCTACAGCCGCTGCTGCATTATCTCCGGCACCGCCCGCTACGGGAATGCCTACGGGAAGACCGGTGAGAGAAGCCGCATCCTCAGTAATATGACCTGTGACATCGGGACTCTCATATACCTTTGCGAGAAGGGATTTATCAATTCCGAGCTTTTCAAGAACCTCATCGCTCCAGCATCTGCCCGGAATATCAAGAAGCTGCATACCTGAAGCATCGGAAACTTCGGTTGCAAATTCCCCTGTGAGCATATATCTGATATAGTCCTTTGGAAGAAGTATGTGAGCACATTTTGCATAATTCTCAGGCTCGTGATTCTTTACCCACATAATTTTTGATGCCGTAAATCCTGCAAGAGCAGGGTTTGCTGTTATCTCAATAAGCCTGTCGTGTCCTACAAGCTCTTCGATCTGCTTACATTCCTCTGCAGTTCTTGAATCACACCAAATGATCGAACGACGGATAACGTTGCAATCAGAGTCAAGCATTACGAGACCGTGCATCTGTCCGGAAAGTCCGATACCGGCAATGTCTCCGTCAACTGCTGCGGGACAGATTTCCCTGAGTGTTTTGCAAACTGCATTCCACCAATCAGCAGGTTCCTGTTCAGCCCAACCATTTTGAGGCTGATAAAGAGGGTATTCTGCAGTTGCTGATGCAATAACGTTTCCTTCAGTATCAAAAAGGGCGCTTTTTGTACCTGAAGTACCGATGTCAATGCCTATTAAATACTTTTTATTCACAGCAGACCTCATTAACCGAAGATCACAGAGTTTACAACGCTCTCAAGGTATTCCTGTCTGCCGCTTCCGGGCTTTACGTCATCCTCAAGAGAGAGTGCGTACTCGCTGAGTGATTCAAGAGTAGCTGTGCCGTTAATAATATCAAGACCAATGCCGGAATTATAAGAAGAATATCTTTCTTCAACGAAGGCATCGATTCTTCCGTCTTCAATGAGCTTGATTGCGTTTCTGAGACCAAGTGCAAATGCATCCATACCTGCAATGTGAGCAAGGAATATATCCTCGATGGTGTTGGAGCCACGACGGGTCTTTGCGTCAAAGTTAAGACCGCCGTTTACAAGGCCGCCTGCCTTTACGATCTCGTACATTGCGTATGTAGTATCATAAACGTTTGTGGGGAACTGGTCTGTATCCCAACCGAGGTGGTTATCACCCTGATTTGCGTCAACAGAGCCGAGGATACCGTTATCGCGACAGATACGAAGCTCGTGCTCAAAGGTGTGGCCCGCAAGAGTGGCGTGGTTTGCTTCGATGTTAAGCTTGAAATCCTTAAGAAGATCGTACTTGTGGAGGAAACCGAGAACTGTAGCCGCATCAAAATCGTACTGATGCTTTGTAGGCTCCTTAGGCTTAGGCTCAATGAAGAAGTCGCCGGTGAAGCCCTTAGAGCGAGCATATGCTACAGCCATCTTGAGAAGGCGTGCGTAGTTATCAATCTCAAATCCTATCTTTGTATTGAGGAGAGTCTCATAACCCTCACGGCCACCCCAGAATACGTAGCCCGAGCCACCGAGCTCGATTGTGATATCAATAGCCTTCTTTACCTGCGCTGCAGCATATGCAAATGCGTCAGCGTAAGGGCTTGTTGCGGCACCGTGCATATAACGTGCTCTTGAGAAGCAGTTTGCAGTGCCCCAAAGAAGCTTAATGCCGTACTTTGTCATCTGCTCCTTGATAATGGGAACGATAACGTCAAGATTCTTCTGGAATTCACAAAGATTTGCGCCCTCGGGAGCAATATCTCTGTCATGGAAGCAGAAGTACTCGATACCAAGCTTATGCATCATTTCAAAGCCTGCGTATACCTTCTGCTTGTATATCTCCATAGGATCATTACCGCCAAAGGACTTATCAATTGTGCCTATACCGAACATATCGGTTCCGTCAGCGCAAAGAGTATGCCAGTAGCACATAGAAAACTTAAGATGCTCAGCCATAGTCTTGCCTGCAATTACTTCATCCTTGTTATAATACTTAAATGCAAGGGGATTCTTGGATTCAGGACCCTCATAGTTAATTACGGGAATGTTGAAAAGTTCGCTCATAATAGTATCCTTTCAAAATATTTATTGTAATTATTGTAACATAGATACCGGTTGATTTCAACAGAAATTTATTTATCTCTTGAGAACAGCTTGGTCTTTGGCAGGACTGGCTCTACCGGCAATATCCGGAGCTCTGCGTTCAAGGGCTGCAAAGGATATTTCAATATCCTCGCGAGCTTCATGCTCACTGAAGCAGCCTACGGTTACCATATCGCAATCACGGATAGTAGCCCAGTTGAAGTTTAGTCCTACGAAGGGAGTAGTTCTGCCTGCCGCCATTGACTTGATAGTCATAACAGGTTTTTTTGCATTTCTGATAATGCTGTTAACGGCTTCTACCTCCACCTGCATAAGAAAGCCCATACAGTTATATATCTGTATGTACGTTTCAACGTCATAACCGTTTTCGTCGGAATATATAACGAGCTCGGGCATATGTGCAGAAACTCCGGGGATCATTCCGGCGTCGCGGATCATTTTTGTATAGTCATCAAGTCTGTCAATGGTACGTGTCCTTTTGCAAACGAGCTGCTCTGCGGAATAGTGGTGAATAAGGCAGAATTTTGCGCCTCTTTGTGCTGATTCTTTGATAGCTCGCTCAGCATCACGGCGGCCTTCAGCTGAATCATCAACGTTAACGATGGGGGTATCCACCATGATCATTTCATGGCCTGTTTTTTCTTGTGCAAGGAGAACAGCCTTATGAATATGGGGAGCCTGATCAAAGGGGGCCATAACGGTATCTATGCCGTGTTCAAGGAAAGTTTCAAGCATAGGGAGCATGGACTCGGGCTCGCGATACCTATTTTTTATCATATTATCGGCCGAGGGTGTTCTGTGACTATAGCCTGCGACCCAGTTGGTTCCGACAATCATTCTGGAAACGGAAAGTCCGCCAACCTCAGTTCTCGGGAATTGTTTTTTCATATGAACCTCTTTTAATAAAGGGCATCCTTGCGGATGCCCCTTTTAATTATGATCAAAGAGCAGAAACGAGCGCTTCTGTATCGCGAGCGATCATAAGCTCTTCGTTTGTGGGGATAAGGTAAACCTTAACCTTGGAGTCTTCTGTGGAAAGCTCAACGATGTCAGACTGGTGATGAGCTGCAGCGTTGACTTCCTTGTTGATCTTGATTCCGTAGTATTCCATGTCTGAGCATACTCTTTCACGGAGTTCAGTATTGTTCTCACCCATACCTGCTGTGAATACAACTGCATCAAGTCCGTTCATGGAAGCAGCGTAAGAGCCGATGAACTTCTTGATCTGGTATGCGAGAGTAGAAGCTGTGAGGTAAGCTCTCTCGTTGCCCTCAAGGATTGCAGCCTCGATGTCACGGCTGTCGGAGGAAATGCCGGAGAGACCCTCAAATCCGCACTTCTTGTTCATGAAGTCGCTCATTTCATCGGGAGTCATGCCTGTCTTCTTCATAACGTAAGTTACAACAGCGGGGTCGATATCACCGCAACGTGTACCCATCATAACGCCTGCGAGAGGAGTCATACCCATAGAAGTGTCTACGCACTTACCGTCTTTAACGGCGGTGATGGAGGAACCGTTACCGATGTGACATGTAACGATATGTGTACCCTCTGTTTTGCCGAGGATCTTGCACATCTCAGCAGCTACGAAGCGATGGCTTGTACCATGAGCACCGAAACGACGGATGGAAAGCTCCTGGCACATCTCGTAGGGAAGGGCATATGTATATGCCTGGGGAGCCATAGACTGATGGAATGCTGTATCAAATACAAGAACCTGAGGAACGCCGGGCATAGCCTTTGTGCAACCCTCGATACCCATAAGGTGTGCGGGTGTGTGAAGAGGAGCAAGGTCTACACAGTTAGAGAGCTTTGCAATAACTTCATCGTTTACTAGAACGGATTCAGAGAAGTATGTTCCGCCATGGACAACTCTGTGTCCAACAGCCTCGATCTCAGACATATCAGCGATGCAACCGAACTCTTTATCGGTGAGGTAGTCGATAACGATACCTGTAGCAACTGCGTGGTCGGGCATGGGGATCTCTTTCTTGATCTTATCTCCGTTTGCGAGCTTATGCTCAATGCGACCGTCAAGACCGATTCTCTCGCAGATACCCTTTGCGAGAACTGCTTCTGTAACAGTATCAAAAAGCTGATACTTAAGGGAGGAGCTGCCTGCGTTAACAACAAGAACCTTCATAGTTTATAAAATTCCTTTCAAAGAAAAAAATTAATTATTTGACATTTGCTGTGCATTGATATAGAATATTAAAGTAGACGCACAACATAATAATTATATATCATGTTATTTATAAATACAATAGTTTTTTGGGGATTTTTTAAAAATGAAGAAGATTTCGGCAGTAATATGTGAGCTTAATCCTTTACATAGCGGTCACAGGCATATTTTCGGCGAAGCCAAAAAATGCAGCGACGTTCTGATAGCAGTAATGAGCGGAAATTTCGTACAGCGTGGCGAAACTGCGGTGTATGATAAATATAAAAGAGCGAAAAGTGCTATTTCGGCAGGTGCAGATATTGTTCTTGAATTGCCATTTCCGTTTTCTTCGTCAAGCGCAGAATATTTTGCCCGTGCCGGAGTGCATATTGCAGAGTCTGTCGGTGCCGATACACTGTATTTCGGCAGTGAATGCGGAGATGTTGAGATTCTCAGAAAATGCGCCGAAGTAATGAACAGTGAAGAATACAGAACGGCAATGACTGTAGGCAGAAGTGCAGAGCTGAGATCTCTTTATCTTAAAGAAAATATTCCCGATTTACCTCCTTCTGTATTGGAGTCTCCTAATGATATACTCGGTGTTGAGTATTGCAGATTTGCAAGTATTGATACCGTTGCCGTTAAGCGGATAAGTACAGAAAGTGCTTCTTCAATACGTATGCGCAGATTGAAGGATGAAAATTCAGATATGCTTGACCCAACAAGGCTGTTTCAGCTTGAATACAACAAATTCAGAACTCAGAGAAGTGTAGATCCTGATATTGCAGAATGCACCGGCGGTGTAGGCGAACGTCTATATAATAACGCTTTCAAAACCCCAAATTATTCCGAATGGATAGAAGCTGTTAAAACCAAGCAGTACACAAACGCAAGGCTCAGAAGAGCAGCTTTGTTTTACTTGTGTGGAGTAAGCGAAGATGATATTAGGGAAAAGCCATATTTCACAAGGTTATTGGCTGTAAATTCTAACGGAATAGATTATCTTTCTGGTATCAAAAAATGCTGTGATTTTCCTATAATTACAAGCGCCCGTGAAAGAAAGAATCTTTCCGAGAAAGCTTTAAAGCAGTATCTTCTTTCAGAGTTTGCTGATACTGTATATTCGCTTTGTCTGGGAGAAACAGATCCATGTTTGTTTTCGAGGATTCCGCCTGTTGTTAATAGGTAAACTGCACAAAAAACATTTAAATTATAGCACTGTTTGTTGCAATTTTCATTGACAAACAGTGCTTTCGTATTTATAATAGTAGTAACTGAGCAAAGGAGACTTTGTATGTATATAGGTATAGATCTTGGTACGACAGGCTGTAAGACCGTGCTTTTTGACGGCGATGGTCGAGCGTTATGTGAGTATAACAAAGAATATGAGCTGATATTTAAGGGAACCTTCGTGGAGCAGGATGCCAATGATTGGTGGAGGCTTGTTCTTGATGGAATGAAGCACGTTGTTTCCGAAAGCGGAATTAGTGATATTCGCGGCATTTCCGTAAGTACTCAGGGGATTTCATTCGTTCCCGTTGATAAGGATGGAAACACTCTTTATAATGCTATCAGCTGGCTTGATATGAGAGCTGAAAGGGAATGTGAAGAGCTTATTGAAAGATTTGGGCACAAGACTGTTTTTGATATTACGGGAAAGCATTGTCTTTGTGATTACTCGCTTCCTAAGATCCGTTGGTTTACAGATAATTGCAAGAACGTACTTGAGGATACCTGGAAGATCCTTTTCCCACTTGACTATCTTAATTTAAAGCTTTGCGGAAACGCTGTCACCGATTATACAATTGCCGGCGGATCTATGCTTTATGACATTCACAATAAGGAATGGCATAAGGAATTACTGGATTTTGCAGGTATAACTGAGGATATACTTCCCAAAGTTTTGCCTATGGGTAGCGATATCGGAGCCCTTCTTCCTGCAGTTTCTGAAGAGGTAGGCATTACAGGCGAGTGCAGAGTGTATCTTGGCGGTCAGGATCAGAAGCTTGCAGCCATCGGTGCAGGTATTGGCGGTGACGTATGTACCGTCTCATTCGGTACTGCTACGGCGATATCACGACTTGCAGATAGATTTGAATTTGATAAAAACAGTTCAGTTACTCTTTTCAGATTTGATGATGAAAAATACATAAGAGAAGTGGCGCTTATGACAACAGGCGCTGCCCTCAGATGGCTTACAAGAACCCTTTACGGCGGTATTTCTTACAGAGAAATGGATACACTTGCGGCTGAAAGCGAGCCCGGAGCAAACGGGGTTAAGTTCAAGTGTGATCTTTCTGTGGGGGGCGTGATTTCAGGTATTACGCTTTCTACAAAAGCATCAGATATCGTTTATGCTTTATACGAGGGAGTTGCTGAGGATATTGCAGCGGCTGTCAGTCAGCTTGGAGGAGCTTCCTGCCTTAAGGTTTTTGGCGGTGGTGCGAAAAGCGAGATATGGTGCTCAATTGTATCAAGAGTATGCAATATTCCCGTTGAGATATTGAGTATCCCCGAGACCGCCTCTCTCGGTGCTGCGATTCTCGCTTCCAATGGTGCAATTGCACCGGCTGCAGTTAAAAAGGTATTGACTGATTTTTAAAATTAAATTGTAAGGAGATATATATGTTCAAATTTGATCCCGCACCTTTCGTGCCGTATAAGAACCGTGAGGTTCTTGAAAGATGCAGAAACATCAAGCGCGAGGATATGGAGAAGCATCCTAATCCAAACTTCCGTATCCACCTTGTCCCTTCCTGTGAGGGAATTTGGGTTGGAGATATGGTATCGAGGATCATGCGCTCCGATATTCTTGACGAAAAATGCGTAATGATTCTTCCTAATCCCTGCCCAACGATTTATCTTGCGGTAGCTGAGTCCATCAATAAGCTCAACGTAAACTGCCGCAATCTTCACATTTTCATGATGGATGAATGGGCAGATCAGGACGGAAATATCGCTCCTCTTGATTATACTGCAGGCTTTGCGCACAGCAATATGAAGTATTTCTATTCTGCGATCAGAGAGGATCTTCGTCCTCCTCTCAGCCAAGTGCACTATCCCACCAATGAGAATGTAAATTGCTATTCCGACCTTATTGAGGAATGCGGTGACGGCGGTGCAGATATATGCTACTCCGGTCCCGGTTGGACAGGCCACATAGCATTTATTGACCCTCTGACTCCCGAATTCGGTTGCCCTCCTATAGATGAGTATCTTCAGATGGGTGCACGTATTGTTACACTTAATCCCATGACGATCCTTCAGAATTCTCTTCACGGATGCTTTGGATGCTCAGGTGATATTGCAAACGTACCTCCAAAGGCTTTCACAATAGGTCCCCGCGATATCAAGAATTCAAAGAACAGACTCGAAATGCATGATCTTACCACTATGGGTACGTATTCCTCGTGGCTTAGAATGACATCCCGTCTTGTTCTTTACGGAGAGGTAACTCCTCTTGTCCCTTCATCCATACTTCAGCTTATGGATACCGATGTGTATGTTACCGAGGCTATTGCGCAGCCCTTTGGCTGTGAAGAGCTTGTCGGATACTGATACTTTACTAACTTAAGGAGAAAAACTATGTTTACTTTTGAGCCCGCACCGTTCGTGCCTTATAAGAATAAAGAGGTTCTTGAAAGATGCAGAAACATTAAACGTGAGGATATGGAAAAGCATCCTAACCCCAATTTCCGTATTCATATCACACCTGCAGTCGGTGGTATTTGGGTAGGCGATATGGTCGCAAGAATCGTTCGCTCAGATCTTATGAATGAGAAGTGTGTTATGATCCTTCCTAACCCTTGTCCCGTAGACTATATGGCAGTAGCTGAGTCTATTAACAGACTTAACGTTAACTGCCGTAACCTTTACGTGTTTATGATGGACGAGTGGGCTGACCAGGACGGAAATATTGCTCCTCTTGATTACAAAGCAGGCTTTGCTCATTCAAATCTTAAGTATTTCTACGGATCTATTCGCGAGGATCTTCGTCCTCCTCTTGATCATTTTGTATATCCCACAAATGAAAACTGCAAGGATTATTCCAAGCTCATCGCTGAGTGCGGTGGCGGCGGTGCCGACATTTGCTATTCCGGTCCGGGATGGGCAGGCCATATTGCATTTATCGATCCCGACACACCCGAGTTTGGTTGTCCTCCCATTGAAGAATATCTTGAGATGGAGGCTCGCATCGTAACTCTTAATCCTATGACTATTCTTCAGAACTCTCTCCACGGTTGTTTTGGTTGCTCCGGTGATATTGCAAACGTACCTCCCAAGGCATTTACAATCGGACCTGTTGACGTAAAGAATTCTAAGAACCGTTTTGAGATGCATACACTTACGACTATGGGTACGTACTCCTCCTGGCAGAGAATGGTTTCCCGTCTCGTTCTTTACGGAGAGGTTACACCTCAGGTTCCTTCTTCCATCCTTCAGCTTATGGACACAGACGTATACGTAACTGAAGACATTGCAGCGCCCATCAAGGTTGATGAGCTTGTAGGATATTAATAATGAATTATACTATTTACGGTACGGTTGTCAGTGGAGACCAGGTGATCTCCTCCGGCGCCGTAGCCGTTGAAAACGGAAAGATCATATATTGCGGCACCCGTGCTGATGCTCCTGACTGTGGCGAGATTTTTGACTTTGGTGACGGGCTTATAGTTCCCGGATTTATTGATATCCATTGCCACGCAGGAAATGATAAATGGTTCTATGAGGATCCTGTCGCTTGTGCTGAGTATCACCTTGCTCACGGAACAACAAGCATGTGCGCAACTCTGTACCGCGATATGACAATTGATGAGACCGTCAAGGCAATCGCGGATATTCGAAGTGCTATGAACAGCTGTAAGAATATTATAGGTGTACACCTTGAAGGACCGTATCTTAATCCCAGATACGGCTCTATGATGCAGAGCGGCGAGGTCGTTGCCGATCCTGCCGATTATATGAGGCTTTTTGCTGATGACACTGTTGTTCATGTAAGCTTTGCCCCCGAGGTCAAGGGTACTGATAAGCTTTTAAAGATACTGAATGAAAAGGGAATCGTACCTGCTATCGGACACAGTATGGCTTCATATGATCAGGTAAAAGCGGCTGTTGACGGTGGAGTTAAAAACGTTACTCATTTGTTTGACGCTACCGGCGCTTCTATATCACCTACAAGATGGGACGGTACCATTGAAGTCGATTTTAATGCGGCTGCTTTGCTTTGCGACGGTATTACATACGAGATAATATGTGATAAGGACGGAGTTCACGTTCGCCCCGAAATGCTCAGACTTGCGGCAAAGACTGTTGGTATAGATAACCTTATCGGTATCACAGATGCCTGTGCCGACGGGGAAGAGGGAAGCGACGTAAATATTGTAAACGGTGAGTTGACAGGCTCAAAGCTTACAATGAACAAAGTCTTTAAGAACTTTGTTAACGTTGGTTTCACACTCTGTGATGCTGTGAAGTTCACTTCTTCGAATGCAGCCCGACTTATGGGCCTTTACGGCAAGGGCTCTATTTCAGTGGGTATGGATGCCGATATTACCGTACTCGACAAGGATTATAACGTATTAAAGGTTTTTAAAGCCTGAATTAATAATTACAAAAAGAAGGTGCATTTTTATGCTTAAAGCCGGAATAGCAATCAGAGACATCTCTCCAAAGCCCGGTGTTGAAATGGCAGGTTATCCTCACTGTCCCCGTCCCAATATAGGAGTACACGATCCTCTTTACTGCGTTGCTCTCCATCTTGATAACGGACACGACAGTATTACTATGCTTACTTTTGATCTTCTTTATTTCGGTAAGAAGTATTGTAAGATGATGCGTGATAAGTTTGGCGGAAAGATTATGTTTACGTCAAGCCATACTCACTCAGGTCCTTGGTGCTCAACTCCTCTTGCTTCTGAAATTGCAGAGGGACTTGATAATGATCCCACATACATAGCTCAGCTCCTTCCTCTTGTTGAAGAGTGTATAACCGAAGCAAGAAGCAATTTGTTCGATGCTAAGATCGCAACAGGCATCGGTCATTGCGGTAAAGAGCAGGGCGTTGGCGGTAATCGCCGTGTGAAGAATGGTCTTCAGGATGATTCCGTTAACGTAATTTGTGTAAAGGATATGAATGATACAGTCAGAGGTATTCTTCTCAATTATGCTCTTCATCCCACGTTCCTTCACGCAGAAAGCCTTTGGGTAACTGCTGATTATCCCGGATATATCCGCAGATTCCTTAAATTTGCTTATCCCGAAGCTCACTTTATGTTTGCTCAGGGTACAAGCGGAAATCAGTCCTCAAGATATCATAGAGTAGGACAGAATTTCGAAGAAGCTGCAAGAGTTGGTGCGACTCTTGGCGTCGAGGTATTCCATACCATCAATAAGATGGAGTTTACCGATGAGATCGAATTCGAGTGGAAATCTACGGAAGTTGAACTTCCTATCAGAACATATCCGCCTCTTGAAAAGGCAAGAGCAGATATGGAAGCTGCAAGAAAGCGCTTCGCTGAAATGCCTGATGATGACTATATTGCAAAGAGAAATGCTGAGCTTGATATGTTCGGTCGTGAAAATGAGTTCTATTATGCAGAGCAGTTTGAGCAGACAGGACACGTGACTGAGGGCGAGCTTCCTTGTGAGGTTATGACACTGAAGCTTGGTGATACTCTCATTTGTGCAATGCAAGGTGAGATATTCGTTGAATACGGTCTCGATCTTAAGGCTTCTTCTCCCTGCGAAAAAACTTTTGTGTTTGAAGTAACCAACGGTTCACTTCCCGGATATATTTTCACAAATGAAGCATTTGATGAAGGCGGATACGAGGTAGGTACCTCCGTGTTTACAAGAGAAGCCGGAGAAGTTCTTATTGATGCTATCAAATCTCTGTTCTGATTAAGGAGAACAAATATGAATATTATTGACAGATTCAGACTTGACGGTAAGGTTGCTCTTGTTACCGGCGGTTCCGGATGGTACGGAACTCAGATGGTTCTTGCACTTGCGCAGGCAGGCGCTACCGTTTGCTGTGCTTCAAGAAATCTAGAAAACTGTAAGAAGTTTACCGATGAGCTTAACGCACAGGGATATGATAAGGTCTACGCCGATTCATACGATCAGGCAGACGAGGAAAGCATAAAAGCTTTGCTTGCAAGAATGGTTGAAAGAGACGGCAAGGTAGATATTCTTGTTAATAACTCTGTTCTTCGTCCCATGCACGAGTATGATGATCCTCTTGAGAACTTTGCAAAATCAATGGAAGTTAATGCTACCGGCCTTTTTGCGATCACCAGAGCATTCGGTGATCAGATGGAAAAGAACGGCGGTGGAAGCATTATCAATATCGGTTCTTATATGGGTATCTGCGGCTCCAATCCTTATCTCTACGAGGATGACCCGTCAATGGATGCAGTCGGATCTCCCGATTATTTCTTCCACAAGGGCGGTATGGTAAATCTTACAAGACTTATCGCTGCTCGCTACGGACATGCAAACGTAAGAGTTAACTGTCTTAATCTCGGCGGACTCTTTAATCATCAGCCCGAGGGATTTCTTGAGAGATATGCAAAAATGAATTATCTCGGAAGAATGGCAAACGAGACAGATATTCAGGGCGTTCTTGTTTTCCTTGCATCTGATGCTTCCGCATATATTACAGGCACATCCATCAACGTAGACGGTGGTTACACCGCAAGATAACGTTTGAGGTGTTATATGGAATTTCATATGAGAAACAGCAGGGTCCTCAGAAAAATGAGGGAAGGCAAGGTTGCCACCTGCACAAAGATTAATCTTTCTGATCTCAGAAACTGCGAGATCGCTGCTATGTGCGGCTTTGACTGCATATGGGTAGATATGGAGCATATTCCGAACGATTTCGCATTTATAGAAAACTCTGTCAGAGCTGCCAAGAATTTTGACGTTGATGTGCTTTGCAGAGTTGCCAAGGGCGGTTATAATGACCTTATTCGTCCTCTTGAGGCTGATTGCGCAGGTATTATGGTGCCTCATCTTATGAGCCTTGAGGAAGCAAAAAAAATAGTTTATTTCACAAAATTCCATCCTGTCGGAAGACGTCCCATAGACGGCGGAAATGCTGACGGTATGTATTGTCTTGTGGAAGAGCAGGAATATATCAAGACTGCGAACGAAGAACGCTTTGTAATCGTTCAGATAGAGGATCCCGAGCCTCTTGATGAGCTTGAGGAGATTTGTGCTCTTCCCGGAATTGATATGATATTCTTCGGCCCTGCTGATTTCAGCCAGGGTATAGGTAAGCCCTATATCTGTGATGATCCTTTGGTTCTTGAAATTAAAAAGCGTGTTGCAGAATGTGCTCGTAGGCACGGAAAATGGGCAGGTACTGTTGGTGGTACCGGCAACTTTGACTCTCTTGTTGAAATGGGATATACATTTATTTCAGTTGGTGCTGACGTTGTAGGTCTGTGGGATTATTATCTCAATATATCCAAGCAGATAAGTGGGAAGGATATCAAATAATGAAATACACAACTGTTTTGGGTAAAAAAGTTTCAAAGATGTCTCTTGGAACCGTGCAGTTCGGTCTTCATTACGGTATTGCCAACGATGTCGGTAAGCCCGAAGAGTCCCAAAGTGCCGATATGATGAATTATGCTTTAAAAAACGGTGTAACAAGCATTGATACGGCACGTGCATACGGAGATTCAGAAGAGATAATCGGAAGATTCTTTAAGGGATACAGCGGAGAGATTCCTTTTATATCTACCAAAGTTCCTCCATATCAGAATATTGATGATATCGCGGGACTTGAGAAGCATATCATTGAAAGTGTTGAAACCTCTCTTCAATGTCTTGGTCTGCATAAGGTTGACAACATAATGCTTCATAATGGTGTCAGTCTTACAATAAACGGTGACAGGACTGCCAAGATCATGGGAGACCTTATAAAGCGCGGTTATTGCGATATGGTAGGCGCTTCTGTGTATAACGCCTCGGAGATCGATAAAATGCTTTCTTATGAGCAGTATACCGTAACACAGATCCCCATGAGTATTTTTGATCAGCGTCTTATCAATACGGGATATGTGGACAAGCTTTCCAAGCGAGAATATACGGTTTTTGTCAGAAGCGTATTTTTACAGGGACTCTTCTTTTTGGATCCTGAGAAGATCACCGATCCGATACTCCTTGAGCATGCTTGCCCCGGAATATTAAAGCTTCGTGACCTTGCTGAAAAAGAGGGAATGAGTATTGCTGAGATGGCAATTTCATTTTTACGCGATTATCCCGGAGTTACAAGCCTTGTGCTTGGCTCTGATAACGTAGACCAGGTAAGCTCAAACATTCACTATTTTGATGCCCATCCTCTTAGCGAGGAAACAAACAGTATTTTGAAAAAAACATTCGCAGACGTGAACATACCCGAGATCATGAAGGTGCTTTCACGTCCCAAGTAAACGAGGTAGCATTATGTCTAATTTTCCTCTTGGTGATAAAGAAATTAAGATCGGTATCCTCGGAATGACTGAAGGTAACGGTCACCCTTATTCATGGAGCGCTATTTTTAACGGATATAACTGGGATTATATGAAGGATTGTCCCTTTCCTGTGATTCCCCAGTATCTTTCAAAGCAGCCTCCTGAAACCTTTGGTATTCCCGGTGCAAAGATTACACATATCTGCTGTACAGGATATGCTGAACGAGAAATGGCTGAGCATATGGCAAAGGCTTCAAACATTCCAAACGTAGTTGATGATCCTCTTGAAATGCTTGGTCAGGTTGATGCTGTCATTTGTGCAACAGATGTTGGCGACGAGCATATAGAGCGCTGCAAGCCCTTCCTTGATGCAGGACTTCCTATGTTTATAGACAAGCCTCTTATCAACAAGGAAGAAGATCTTAAAACATTCGTAAAATGGAGGAAAGAGGGTAAAAAGTTTATTACCTGCTCAAGTCTTCGTTTTGCAAAGGAGTATACTCCATACCACGGTTCAACATATGAGTTTGGTAAGCTTATGTATATCTGTTCTCCTATGTCAAAGAAATGGGAGACTTATGGTATACATGCCCTTGAGCAAATGTATCCCATTCTCGGTCCCGGCTTTGTTTCTGTTCAGAATACGGGAACGTTTGAGCGTACTCACGTGCATTTGGTTCATAAGAGCGGATGCAGAGTTGATATTCCACAGGGAATCGGAATGGCAGGTGCCGGAATCCTTCTTATAGGAAGCGCGGGAAGCGCGTATCTGAACTCTATGGATTCATATTTTGATTTCAAAACTCAGCTCGTAAAGTTTGTTCATTGGCTCAGAACGGGCGAGGAGCCTTTCCCCTTTGAAGAAACTGTTGAGCTTATGAAGATGGTCGTTGCAGGTCTCAGAAGCCGTGAGGAAGGCGGAAGAGTTGTAATGCTCGACGAGATCAATATTGATTAACAAAAAAGTGATGCGGTGACCCGCATCACTTTTTTTATATTTTAATGCCTCTTTTTCAGTCGGAAGAAAAGTCTTGCGAGGGCTTTTGCGTTGAATGGCACCAGAGGATATAAATAATTTCTTTTTCCGTTTACGGTTTTGTTCGTTGCAACAAGAATGAAAGTAATAATGATTCCCGAGAGCAATCCCCACAGACCGAATAAAGCTGTAAGAAGCAAGGTGAGCATTCTCATATATTTAAATGCGTATCCAAGCTCGTAGGATGATTGAGTGAAGTTCGTTATTGCTACAAATGCCATATAAAGAATTACGTCGGGACACAGCCAGCCTACTTGTACTGCAAAATCTCCGAGGAGAAGACCTCCCACGACTGAAAGGGAGTTTGACAAAGTGCTTGGTGTGTTAAGTGACGCCAGCTTCAGGCCGTCAAGCACAAACTCGGTCAAAAATAGCTGAACGATTATCGGAAGCTGTCCCGGATCCTTTGGGATAACAAAGCTCATCCATTGCGGAAGTGAGCTTTCGTATTGTAAGAGAAGATACCACAAAGGAGTAATTATAACTGTAAGCCAGAATATTATATGCCTGATTATACGCAGATACGTTCCGGTCAGCGGAGGAAAATAATAATCGTCTGTTTCCTGAAGAAAGTCAAAAATAGAAGTCGGAAAGAGCATTGCTTCCGGGCTGTTGTCGCATATAAGGACAACGCCTCCTTCAAGAATGGTTGCAGCAACTGCATCAGGCCGCTCTGTTGTTCTTATTTTTGGAAATGGGTTGTACCATTTTTGATTTATCAGAGTTTCAGCGACACTTCTGTGTCCCATCACAAGGGAATGACATTTCATATTACTTATGCGGTTTGTAAGCTCGTTAACATAATCACTGTCAGCTTCTCCCTCAATATAACAAAGTGCCATATCGGTACGGGTTTGTGTTCCCGCAGTAAGATATTTGATACGAAGCTTTGGGTCGCGTATCCTACGACGTATCATCGCAGTATTGAATATCATCGTTTCCACAAAACCGTCACGGCTTCCTCGCATGACTCTGTCATTTTCGGGCTCAGACGTGGTTCTTGCAGGATACGTGCGCATATCGATAACAAGGGCATTTGGACCAAAGCCTTCGCAAAGAAACGCCGTACAACCCGAAAGAACAGCAACAGTAAGCGCATCGATACTGTTCTGAACGTCGACCTCAACGGCAGGAAGGGAAGTGTCTGCAAACTGCTTTGCGGCATCTCTGCTTTTGTCGCCAAGATCTTTAACGGAAAACAGATGCATCATAAGCTTTTGCATTGACTCAGCTTTAATGAATCCGTCAACGTAGTACATAACGCACTTTGTATTCGCAATATTCAGTGTTCTTTTGATCAGATCGAAGTTTTCATCACACTTAAGGATATTATCCATTTCTGTGACGTTCTTCTCAAAATCATTACTTAATATATCTCTATTAACCATAAATGCCCCTTTTTGCTGTTTACGGTTAGTATTTGCAAAAATATGATAATTATGTAAAAAGGAACGGTGAATTCACTGTTCCCAATAATTATTAATAATATCTGATACTTGCGACTACCTTGCCGAGAATCCGAACGTGGTCTGTAAAAATAGGCTCGTATTCATCATTTTCGGGCTGAAGTCGGAATTTTCCGTCCTCAGCATAAAAGGTTTTAACGGTAGCTTCGTCATCAATAAGAGCAACAATGATCTCTCCGTTATACGCAACGTCACAGCGCTCAACAATAACTGTATCGCCGTCAAGGATTCCCGCATTGATCATACTTCTGCCGCGAACCTTAAGCGCAAAAAGGGAAGAGGAGTTGAATCTTCTGCCTTCGGGAGAAAAGGTAACAAACCCGTCGTTATCCTCATAAGCAAAGATGGGTGAGCCCGCGGTAACCTTTCCTATAACGGGTACTCTGTACACCGGGGTATCGTCAACAGGGCGAAGAGAGCGACTCTTTGAAGCATCCTTTCTGAGGTATCCCTTGTCACAAAGCTTTTCTATATAGTTGTATACAGTAGCGGTACTGCCGATACCCATCGCCGCTCTTATGTCACGAACGCTTGGTGAATAGCCGGTTTCCTCGAACTGACGTGTTATGTAATCAAATATTTCTTTTTCACGGGGGGTGAGCTGTTCCATATTTACCTCCGATTATAAACAAATGTTTTTATTATTATAACATCTGAATCTGTAAAAGTAAATATGAAAAACAAATTTAATTGGTGGATAATACTTAAAACTATTCAGGCGTTGCATTTTCATATATTTAACACATTTTTAAAACAAATATTTATTACACCTATTGCAAAAGTTTTGTATTGATGATAGAATATATTCAGCAAAATATGGATTAAATTTTGTTAATCTTTAAAAGGAGATAATAATATGACCAACAACAAGTATGTTCTTTCCTGGATCGAAGAGATGGCTGCTATTACAAAGCCTGATAAGATCGTATGGATTGACGGAACAGAAGAACAGGCTGAGGCTCTCCGTGCTGAGGCTTGCTCCACAGGCGAGATGCAGAAGCTCAATGAGGAGCTCCTTCCCAACTGCTACCTCCACCGCACCGCAGTAAACGACGTTGCTCGTGTTGAGGGCAGAACCTATATCTGCACACCTACAAAGGAAGAAGCAGGTAACATCAATAACTGGATGGATCCCGAAGAGATGTATGCTAAGCTCTACAAGCTCTACACAGGAGCTATGCAGGGCAGAACTATGTATGTTATCCCCTATTCCATGGGCGTAGTTGGCTCTGACTTTGCTAAGTACGGTATCGAGCTTACAGACTCTATCTACGTTGTTCTCAATATGCTTATCATGACACGTGTAGGCACTAATGTTCTTGAAGCTCTCGGCGATAGCCCTGATTACATCAAGGGTCTCCACGCTAAGGCTGATATCGACGAAGAGAACCGTTATATCGTTCATTTCCCTCAGGACAATACAATCATGTCCGTTAACTCCGGATACGGCGGAAACGTTCTTCTCGGTAAGAAGTGCTTCGCTCTCAGAATTGCTTCCTATCTTGGCCGTAAGGAAGGCTGGATGGCAGAGCATATGCTCATCCTCGGTCTTGAGAATCCCGAAGGCGAGATCAAGTATATTTCTGCTGCATTCCCCTCTGCTTGCGGTAAGACAAACCTCGCAATGCTCATTCCTCCCGAGATCTTCAAGAAGCAGGGATATAAGGTTTGGTGCGTAGGCGACGATATCGCATGGCTCCGTGTTGGTAAGGATGGCAGACTTTGGGCTGTTAACCCCGAGAACGGCTTCTTCGGCGTTGCTCCCGGTACAAACGACAAGTCCAACCCCAATGCTCTTGCAACAACTATGCGTGATACTATCTTCACAAACGTTGTTCATGATCTTGATAACAATACAGTTTGGTGGGAAGGCCTTAACGATAATCCTCCCGCAAACGCTATTGACTGGAGAGGTAATCCCTGGGATATCTCTAAGTATGACAAGAACAACAAGGCAGCTACAGCAGGTGCTCATCCCAACTCCCGTTTCACAGCTCTTGCAAAGAACTGCCCCTGCATCTCTTCTGAGTTTGACAGCATTACAGGTGTTCCGATCTCTGCTATCGTATTCGGCGGCAGACGTGCTAAGACTGCTCCTCTGGTATACCAGTCCTTCAACTGGCAGCACGGTTCATTCGTTGGTTCCATCATGGCATCCGAGACAACAGCAGCTGCAGCAGGCGCTGTAGGCGTTGTTCGTCGTGACCCCATGGCTATGCGTCCCTTCGTTGGCTACAACATGGGTGACTACTGGAAGCACTGGCTCGATATGGGCAAGGTTATCCCCAATGCACCCAAGATCTTCCACGTTAACTGGTTCCGTACCGATGCTGACGGTCACTTCATTTGGCCCGGATTCGGTGACAACATGAGAGTTCTTAACTGGATCATCGACCGTTGCGAGGATAAGGTTGACGCTGTTGAGACTGCTATCGGTTATGTTCCTAAGGCTGAGGACATCAACATCGAGGGTCTCGATATCTCCATTGATACTATCCGCGAGCTTCTTACAGTAGACGTTGAGTCCTGGAAGGAAGATGTTCAGAACATCAAGGAGTTCTACGCTCTTGTTGGCGATCACGTTCCTGCAGAGATGCATGAAGAGCTTGCAGCTCTCGAGGCAAGACTCGGCTAATAAACAGTTTTACGATAAAACCCACCGCGAATGCGGTGGGTTTTGTTAGTTATATTTATTTACTATTATGTGTGGACCTAATTATTTCAATCTTGATATTGGAATTACAATATTGGTAAGTAAGGATACGAGAATTGCAAGGATACCGATTATAAGAATAAGCACGCCGTAAACTTCTGAATGAAACGCGATGCCGAGCCACAATGCGGCATATCCCGCGAGCGAGAAAAGACATCTCAAAAGAAGGCCGAAGTTTTTGAAAAATCCGCCCTTATCATTTCTTTTTCTTCGATTTGTTTTCTTTTTCATTTTGTCCTCCCTTTTACCGGCCAATCGTTATAAGGTTGTATTCCAAAAGTGCAAGAAATATTCCAAGTGCAATCTGAACGAGCAGGGAAGCCCATACGCCTATACCGAACTGGAATTTCTCGAAAAAAGACGTCTTGTGTCTGAATACGTACATACCAACTATACCGCCAAGAGCACCGCCTAAGGAAATGAAGGAAAGCAGTACAGATTCCGGTATTCTGCGTCCACGGTCTCGCATTGATGTGATTTTGTCTTTGGCAAATAATATTACAGTGATCACACTGATTATTGCCGTTACTATTAAATAATATTTCAGCATATCGCACCTCCGTTTTTAATATGCTAACACGATTTTACTTTCTTGTCAATTTTCTTTTTACAAAAATGCAAAAATTTGTTGATGTCTCGTTGAAAATGTGATATCATATATCTTGTTGATAAACATTGCGAGGTGTACCATGAAAGTAGGCTTTGATAACAGCGAATATATGTCGATCCAGTCGGAATGCATAAGAGAACGCATTTCTCAGTTTGGCGGCAAGCTCTATCTTGAGTTTGGCGGCAAGCTCTTTGACGATTTCCATGCATCCCGTGTTCTTCCCGGTTTTGAGCCTGATTCCAAGATCAGAATGCTTGCAACTATGAAGGATGAGGCAGAGATCGTTGTTGTTATTAATGCAGAGGATATTGAAAAGAATAAGATAAGAGGAGATCTCGGTATAACATACGATGACGACGTGCTTCGTCTTATAGATGCTTTCCGTACTATGGGATTTTACGTTGGCAGCGTCGTAATCACAAGATATCAGTCTCAGCCCGGTGCCGATCTTTTCAGAGAAAAGCTTAAAAGCTTCGGTATTAAGAGCTTTCTTCATTATTCTATTCCCGGATATCCTTCAGATATTGCAAAGATCGTAAGCGAAAACGGATACGGCAAAAACGATTATATAGAAACAGAGCGTCCTCTTGTTGTTGTCACTGCTCCCGGACCTGGAAGCGGTAAGATGGCTGTGTGTCTTTCTCAGCTTTATCATGAAAATAAGCGCGGCATCAAAGCAGGATATGCAAAGTTTGAGACATTCCCAATCTGGAACCTTGCTCTCAAGCATCCCGTTAACGTTGCATATGAATCAGCAACAGCCGATCTTGACGACGTTAATATGATCGACCCCTTCCACCTTGAGGCGTACGGTACAACTGCAGTAAACTATAACCGTGACGTGGAAATTTTCCCTGTGCTTCGTGCAATGATGGAAAAAATGCTTGGAGAATGCCCTTATAAGTCTCCTACAGATATGGGAGTAAATATGGCAGGCTTCTGCATATTTGATGATGAAGCTGTCAGGGAAGCTGCAAATATGGAAATTCTCCGCAGATATTATGCTGCAGCCCAGGATTTTGCAAAGCTTTCCGGCTCCGAAGCCCTTGTTAACAAACATGAGCTTATTATGCAGCAGGCACGCGTTTCAAAGGATCTTAACCCTGCGATTGCTGCTTCTCTTGAAAAGGAAGAGAATACAGGATATCCTGCTGGAGCAATGGTCCTTAATGACGGATCTATAATTACGGGTAAGACCAGTGATCTTCTCGGAGCATCAGCAGCTCTTCTTCTCAATGCAGTGAAGAAGCTTGCAGGAATTCCCGACGAGGTATATCTTATCAGTGCTGAGATTCTTGAGCCTATCTGCAGTATGAAAACTGCACTGCTCGGAAGCCGCAATCCAAGACTTCATTCCGATGAGGTACTTATTGCGTTGGCGGCAAGCTCAGTAAAGAACGAGGATGCAAAACGTGCAATGGAAGCAATTCCGCTTCTTAAGGATTGCGATGCTCATTTTTCAGTTATCATATCCTCAGTTGACGAAAAGACGTATAAAAAGCTTGGAATCAACGTTACCTGTGAACCGAAATACGAGCACAGAACACTTTATCATAAATAAGAGTAAGAAAAACCGCCTGTGTGGCGGTTTTTCCTGTTTTTCCCTTGAAATATATTATAAATATGGTATAATTATCTTAACGGTGTAACCGAATTTTGTGCGTTTAGAGGTATATTATGATTTTGACACATAACAGGGATAGCGAATATCAGATCATTTATCCCCAGAATCCCACACCTTCTGAAAAATATGCAGTTGCAGAACTGAAAAAGTATTTGTTTAAGATTACCGGCGCTATGATTCCTGAGTTTCAGGATAACCGTCACGAGGAAGAAAAGGAGATCATTGTTGGTTTCACATCCCGCGGCGGATATACCGATGCTGAAAAAGAGGAGCTTGGTAAGGAAGGCTTTATAATCAAAACTGTTGATGAGAAGATATACATTATAGGTAGCGGTGTACGAGGTGCACTCTACGGTGTATATTCTTTCCTTGAGGAATACTGCGGATGCAGATTCTACACTAATGATTTTGAAAAGGTTCCCGTAAACCGTGAGCTTGAGATCCCTGCTATTGAGTATAACAAACAGGTTCCTCAGTTCTTCTACAGAAATCCTTACTGGAAGTCTGTAGGTGATGTTGGTATCGCTGCAAAGCTCAAGATCAACGGTTGCCACGGTCGTGAGCGTTTCCCTGATTATCTCGGCGGCGACGTAAACTATCAGGGCGGATTTGAGCATACGATCGGCTGGCTTTCCGGTCAGTGTCCTTATGGTGAGAGAGCCTGGGTACAGCCCTGCCTTTCAGACGAGAATGTTTATCAGACTGTTATCGGCAATATCCGCAATATGCTGAAGGAGCATCCTGATGCAAGTCTTATTTCCATTACTCAGAATGACGGTGATACAGGTGCTTGTAAGTGTGATAAGTGCCGCCCCATCAACGAGGCTGAGGAGAGCGGA
Source organism: Clostridia bacterium (assembly GCA_017416205.1). Classification (GTDB taxonomy): domain Bacteria; phylum Bacillota; class Clostridia; order Oscillospirales; family CAG-272; genus Avispirillum. The sequence goes on from JAFQDC010000107.1 coordinate 52,148, forward strand.
ATGGGAACTATGCTTAAGTTCGTGAACCGTATTGCTGAAGAGCTTGAGCCTGAGTATCCCGATGTTCTCTTTGATACATTTGCTTACAGATTTACACGTAAGCCTCCCAAGACTATCCGTCCCAGAAAGAACGTTGTTGTAAGACTTTGTTCTATTGAATGCTGCTTCCGTCATCCTCTTTCAGACTGCGATATAACCCCCGGTCACGATGACGTTGAGCGTAGCTTTGCTATAGATCTCAAGGAATGGAGCGAGGTTGCACCTAACCTTACTATCTGGAACTATACAACAAACTTTACAAACTTCTCAGTTCTTTTCCCCAATATCGAAACCTGGAGAAAAAATGCTCGTTTCTTTGCAGAGCATAAGGCAAAGGGTCTCTTTGAGCAGGGTAACTATGCTTCTCTCAACGGTGAGTTTGGTGAGCTTAAGGGTTATATGCTTGCGCGTACGTGCTGGGATCCTTATATGTCCGAAGAGAAGTACGTTGAGTATATCAAGGAGTTCATTATGGACTTCTACGGACCCGGCGGAAATCATATGATGGATTACCTCAAGATGGTTCTTGATAATTCCAAGGAAGCTCATCTCGGTATCTATTATGATACAATCACAAATTATCTTTGGATCAAGGACTGTGAAACAAAGCTTGAGGGCCAGTGGGAGTTTATCCTCCGTGCAAATCAGATGTTCGATGCAATGGAAGAGGCTGCAGAAACTGACGTTCAGCTTGCAAATATCCGCCGTACAAGAATCCACCTTCTCGATTATATTGACTTTACTATCCGCGATGAAAGAGAAGCGGCTGAAACTGAAGAGCAGAAGGCAGAGCTTACAGAGCAGCTTCACGAAAATCAGAAAAAGCGCTTCGATTATATGAGAAAGTATAACGTTACTCATAACCACGAATTCCACGATATAGACTCACTTAGCGATCCTAACTATGAACAGCACGCTCTTCTTTGGAAGTGCCCCAATGAATTCTGATAACTAAGGAGATAATTATGAAACTTGGTATGATCATGGGCTGTGAGCCCAAGAGCTTTGATGAAGCGAAAGAGCTTGGACTTGACTTTGTCGAGTTTGACCTTAATAACCCCGGATACTGGGGACCTATGATGGATGATGTTCTTCCTATTAAGGAGGAGCTGAAGGCTGCCAGTGAGCGTACGGGAATTGAGGTTGGAGCCATCGGCAGATGGGGAAGTCAGATAATTGCCAAGGACGGCAGCATTGATGAGTGGGAGCTTAATGAAGTAAAGAAAGCAATTGATCTTACTCAGTATCTTGGCGCTCATCACTACCTTATGTCCTGTAACTACGTTCCCGAGATTACATATTATCAGAACATCACTTCTGCTATCAATATGTTTAAGATCCTCGTTGAATACGGTAAGGAAAGAGACGTTACTATCTGTGCCGTTAACTGCCAGATGGGACACAACTATATCCGCACACCCGAGCAGTGGAAGCTTGTCCTTGACGAGGTTCCCGGTCTTATGATCAAGTATGACCCCTCACATAGCTTCGTTCACGGCGGCGAAAAGGGTGCATATATGCAGGAAGGTCTTGACTGGGGTGATAAATTTGGATATATCCACGTTAAAGGTGTAATCCAGGCAGGTGATTCTCAGGAGGTTGAGACCTGGAAGAATTTCCATCTTATGAGAAAGTACAATCAGATGGCAAATGCTATTTCCAAGGAAACTGAGGAAGGCAAGAAATTCGCTGAGCTTTTCGCAAAGCTTAACGATGAGATCATTGGTCACGGCTTTAACCACAGAAATTATGATAATCCTCCTGCGGGTCTTGATGCAATCGACTGGAGAGGATTCATGGCAATTCTTTACAAGTACGGCTTTGACGGTCATCTTTCCATCGAGCCTCATTCTCCATCCTGGACCGGAGAAAAGGGTGATAAGGGTGTTAAGTACACGATCAAGTATATGAGAGATCTTATGATCTGATATTAAAAATGACAGAGCTTACGCTCTGTCATTTTTTTCTATATTATCAATTATCATATCCTGCCATTCCTTTGAAAGAGTAACAAATCTTGCGCTCCAGCCTGCAATTCTTACAGATAGGGCAGGGTAATTCTCGGGATTTTCCTGAGCATCTCGAAGGATTGCAGAATCAGCAACATCGATCTGCATAAAGAATCCTCCAAGCTCGCAAAAGCCTTGTATAAGCCCGCATAGAGCATTTAGTCCGTAATCTCCTTTAACATCGTTGGGCAGTAGTCTTATATCAAGGGCTGCACCGTTGGATATCTGAGAAAAATCAGCTTTACAATAGGAATTAATAATAGCAGTCGCTCCTTGAAATGCCGTTGCAGGTGTGGGATCCATATTGTTTGCAAGTACACTACCTGCTTTTTGTCCGCTTGGAAGAGCATATCTGTGTTTTGCCCATCCAATTTGACGTCCAAAAGTGCTGACTCCCGCAGGAAACTTAAAATCAGCCTCAGGTTCCAATTCTTTGCATATATCAGCAAAGTCTGAAAGAATTTCTCGTACAATTATATCAACCTCGTCATTATCATTACCATAGTATGAAAGCTTCGACAATGCATAATGACGTAATTCCTCAGCATCCTCCCAATTTGAATCTAGTGCTTTCATGAGATCACTGAAATTAATCTTATTTTCATCCCATACGAGCTTCTTTATAGCATAAAGACTGTTAGCAACATCTGCAAGTCCGCCGAGATGGGGGGAGAATACAGTATATTCTGTGCCGCCATTTGTGTAAGACAGACCTTTTTCTATACAATTATCCACAAAAAGAGAGATCACGGTGCAGGGGACGCTTTCGTTCCACTCGTAAACGACTTCGTCTTTGCTTTTCTGCCGCTCTACGCGGTCTTTGTGTATAGCAGTGATTTGGTCCTTGAGATCAGCTATATAGTGATTATATAGTTCTGAAAAAGATTCATATTTTACTTCACCGGAATAGTCGCCGAGAGTTTTTTGCTGTAAGATGGCAAGCGCATCAAATGGAATATAAGTGAAACGAGTTTTACCGGGTGGCATAACCTCCCAGCACCCATCATTCGCAAAAGATCTCGCTTCTTTCAGCGTGTATCCGTTGTTTTGAAGAGCGCTTATTACAATGTCTTCGTTATAAATAGCTATAACACCGTTTCCGTGTCGCATCACCTGCGCAACTCTCTCAAGTAGCTTTCGGGGTGTATTTTTTCCTATTCTTACAGAAATAGGAAAGTCGGAAATTCCAAGCTCTTCAACTATATCAAGAACCAGATATGTTACTTCGTTTGTAATATCATTGCCGTTTTCGTCACATCCGCTAAGAACTATATTCTGATAATGCTGTGCATCACCGCTGACGTAATTACCTCCTGAAACCCATTCACAGCCTTTTATAAAGAAATGAGCAAGGAGCTCTCTTGCTTCTGAAAGGGTCAAAATACCATTTTCCAGATCTTTTTTGAGGTAATCACCAAGGAGCATATCTATTCTGCCAATCCCAGGCCAATTTCCGCAAAGGCGGCAAAAAGCAAATACTGCCCATATGCTTTGAAGAGCCTCATAGAAGCTTTCAGCGGGTAAGAAGGGGACCTTCGAAAGATTGCGTGCATTGTTCCTATATCCTTCGCGTTTATTAAGAGCATCAACATAGCGCTCAATCCATATCTTAAACGAATCGATAACAGAGATACAGCTTTCGAGAAATTCGCGGTTGTCATCATGACATCTGAATAGGCTACTCAGAGCATTTTCTCTTATCCCGTTAATTCCAATATCAAGTGTCTTTTGGTAATTTATCGTAAGGTGTGATATACCGAGAAAAACGTGCCAGTCATCGATTTTAAAGGGGACCCAATGACTAATAGCATCACCTAACGTAGCTGCACAAGATATCTTCTCACCTTTGCATATGCGTATTGGCGCATTTTCTGCAATTTCCCTTATAGCTGCATCATATTTTTTTTGTGGAGACAGTGATGCTATTGGGTCAGTTGAAGAAAGATTAATACAAGGATTCTTTTTAGTATCAAGACCATATTTATGTTCGTATAATGATTCATACGCAAACCTGCGTGTATCCTCGCTTAATCGTATAGGGCGTTCTTCGCAAAAAGAAGTATAGAACTTCATGTATCTAACCTCTCATATAAGTCTATTGTGTTATATGTTAACTATAACATACATATTTCTAGTTTGTCAATAAGCATATAAAAAGGTCGGAAGACAATTAGCTTCCGACCTTTTTATTATCTGATTTCAACAGTAACCTTCATGTCCGCAAGTTTTGCGGCAGCTTTGGTTACGGTACGGATAGCTCTAGCAATATTACCGTGCTTTCCGATCACCATTCCCATATCGCTTTCAGCGACTTTGAGAGTTAATGTGACATTGTCGCCGTTGATCTCCTGGGTAACTTTAACTTCGTCAGGGTTATCAACGATCGATTTTGCCATGTCTTCAAGAAGACGAACAAGATCTATCATTGACTTCCTCCGGGACTGATATTACTCAGCGTCAGAGTAGTTGTCGATGAGAGCCTTTACAGTGTCAGTGGGCTGAGCACCGTTAGCAATCCACTTGTTGATAGCTTCCTTGTTGAGCTTAACTGTTGCAGGCTCAGTCATGGGGTTGTAAGTACCAACCTCTTCGATGAAACGACCGTCACGGGGATAACGGGAATCTGCTACTACTACACGGTAAAAGGGAGCCTTCTTTGCGCCCATTCTTCTAAGTCTGATCTTAACCATTTTTTCTTCCTCCAAATTAATGTAAATAATTATTTGTTGTTTTATATAAAAATCCGTCAGAAACTATTTAGAAACCAAACGGCATTTTCATCTTTTTCTTACCTTTTTTACCCATATTGCTGAGCTGCTTGAACATTTTGTTCATCTGCTCATACTGTTTCATGAGTCTGTTAACCTCTTCAACGCTCGTGCCGCTTCCTTTAGCAATACGCTTACGGCGGGAGCCGTTGATGATATCTGGCTTATCTCTTTCTTTTTGTGTCATGGAAAGGATGATAGCCTCTGTTTTGGCAAGGGCATTTTCATCAATCTTTGCATCCTTGAGTGCACCGGCATTCATTCCCGGCATCATTGCCATAATGCTTTCAAGACTTCCCATATTCTTGAGCTGTCTGAGCTGATCCAAATAATCGGAAAGAGTAAAGGTGTTCTCGCGAAGCTTCTTTTCAAGCTCTGCCGCCTTCTTTTCATCAATGGCCTGCTCAGCCTTTTCAATAAGGGAAAGCACGTCGCCCATGCCGAGGATACGGGATGCCATTCTGTCAGGGTGGAAGGGCTCGATTGTATCAAGCTTCTCTCCGGTACCCACAAACTTGATAGGCTTTCCTGTAACGTGTCTTACAGAAAGGGCAGCGCCTCCTCGGGTATCACCGTCAAGCTTTGTAAGAATGACACCTGTGATATCAAGAAGATCATTAAATGATTTTGAAACGTTAACAGCATCCTGACCAAGCATTGCATCTACAACGAGAAGTATCTCTGTAGGATTTACTGTTTTCTTTATATCAGAAAGCTCTGCCATCAGAACTTCGTCAACATGGAGTCGGCCGGCGGTATCAAGGAATACCATATCATAGCCTTTACGCTTTGCGTAGTCAATAGCTTCCTTTGCTATCTTTACAGGGCTTGTATTGCCCATTTCAAAAACGGGGATCCCTGTCTGCTCACCAACTACCTGAAGCTGTTTGATAGCCGCAGGACGGTAAATATCGCAGGCAACCAGCAAAGGATTCTTGCCTTGCTTTTTATAAAGGGAAGCGAGCTTCGCTGAATGCGTTGTTTTACCTGCACCCTGAAGACCGCACATCATAATTATTGTAGGAGGATTGGATGCTATCTGAAGCTTTGACTGAGTGCTGCCCATAAGCTTTATGAGTTCTTCATTTACGATCTTTACGATCTGCTGGGAGGGAACAAGGCTTTCCATGACCTCGGCTCCGACTGCACGCTCAGAAACTTCCTTTACAAAATCCTTCGTTACTTTAAAACTAACGTCTGCTTCAAGGAGCGCAAGCTTAATCTCGCGCATTCCTTCCTTTATATCGGCCTCGGTAAGCTTACCTTTGTTACGGAATTTTCCGAGAGCTTTATTCAGTTTTTCTGAAAGACTGGAAAACATCGCTTACCGCACCTTCCTTTTATAAATTCAGTTCAGACAGTTCTTTTGCTATCATTTTGAGTTTTAAAGCACTTTGCTCATCCTTAGCTTCTATGCTGTTAAGTTCTTTTGATATATCAGCGATTTGCCCACGAAGCTCTTCGTATCTGCCTGCAAGCCCAAGCTTTTCTTCAAGCTCGAGTAGCTCCGCCTCACTTTTTTTAATAGCATCGCGAACTCCCTGGCGTGATATGCCTGATATTTCAGCGATCTCGCTAAGTGAAAGATCGTCATTATAATATAGCCCTGTGAGCTCTCTTTTTCTATCAGAAAGGATATCTCCGTAGAAGTCAAGCAGAAGGGAAATATGCATATCCTTTTTGAACATATAACACTCCAAAAACACTGTAAAGCAAAATGCTTTACAAGTATAACATCAGTTATTTAATTTGTCAATACCTTTTTATAAAAAAATCGGCAGTAATTTTTACTGCCGATTTTAATGTTAATTTAGGAAAGCTTTGTTACGATAGCCTCAGCCCAACGTACGATTTCTGTACGCTCCTCAAGGGAGATCTTCTTACCGCCAAAGATTGCAGGACCGCCGTTTACATAATAGATATCATCTGTAAGGACGTTTGTGCCTGCCTCCTTGAGAGTTTCGATTACAGTCTTAAGACCGGGGTTGCTGTCAAGCTTGGGGCCGTCAACGAAGAGAGCAACGTTATGAGCTCTTGCGGGAGTAAGCTCGCGGCAGAAAAGACGAAGCTTATCGTCGGGAGAATCCTTAATTGTCATACCGATAAATACAACTCTTTCCTTATCGCAGGGGTATGCGGGGGGAACATCGTTTACAAGGCACTTGAATGCCTCAGCAATTGCAGTAGCAAAGGTCTTAACCTTAGCCTTCTTTGTAGAGTGCATAACTCTAACTTTTACCTTAGGTGCAGCCATTTTTTACCTCCAAGTGATCGAAATATTGTAACGATCGAATATTATGTTACTAAAGAGCATTATAACATACGTATGGTTAAAAAGCAAGACAATATTGAATTAATATATGCAATTTTGTTACATCTCCAACGGTAACTCCAGTTAATTATCTTATAAACAGCCTTGCAAACTTTTTACTTTTTGCAAGTGTTGCTGCAAGAACAGGACTGCAGATTGCTGTTACGATAACCTCGAGAACAAAATTTGTGATTACCATTAGGAACATTGCTCCGAATACGCTGAAAAACGTAGCTTCAGGATCAAAACCAAAGTAGGACTGTCCGTTGACCGTCATATTTCTGAAGAATACTGCCATACCGACAAGATATATTGCAGTATTAGTTACAGGTACAATGACAGCCGATGCAAGAGTAGCAGGGAAGACCTTATTCTTTGTTATCTTCATAAATGCTTTGTAAATCAAAGCACCGAAAATACCGGCTAGAATACCTTTCATCATACAAACCGCAAATGTCTCAATGGGTTTGTAACCAAGCATAAGGTTTGTAAAGGCATCGAGACCGAAGAAACCGTAAAGGAAACATACGATTCCAAAGAGAGCGCCGAGAATTGCTCCGCCTCCAATACCAAACATTGCACCTGCGATTACAATTGGAACAAGTGCAAGGGTAGGGGCTACAACACCAATCTTAACAAGCATAGTAGCCAAAAGCTGAAGGACTACAAGCAGTGCGCAAAGTAGAGCGAGTTGAACCATTTTCTGGTTCTTTGAGTGTGTGTCAATTCTATTTGACATAAATAACCTCCCGGGACTTTAACCCGATGTTGACTTCTGAATAATACATTCAGTAAGTCACATGTAATGAAATATATAATCAAGCCAAAGGCCTAACTATCAAATTTTGTATAATAACAAGAAGTTTTGTATAATTAAGAGTGCCTGTTTGAAATATTACAATAGAACAAATGAGCAGCGCCTTTAAGCGTAAGGTCTTTAGCAACCAGAAAGTCATCTCTGCACGCAGGAAGAATAACCTCAGAAAGCCCTCCCGTTCCTATTACTGCAAGCTTCTCACCGTTTTTACACAATTCTTTGGTTAATGCATTAATGAAACCATCGATAGCAAAGACATTGCTGTAATACACGCCACTACAGATACTATCATGGGAATTTTTTCCGATAATCGACACAGGAGTATTTAATGTAGTGTCTGATAGGAGCGCAGCGGATGAATTTAGTGCATTCAATGAAACTGTAGCTCCGGGAATAATAGAAGTTCCTACAAGGCATCCACTTGAATCAACCGCAGTCACTGTAGTTGCAGTACCCAGATCGACAACTACGAACGGAGGCTTACGGCAAAGAAATGCAGCTGCAGTGTTTGAAACAATATCAGCTCCAAGCTGAGCTTGCACGTCGATTTTTATAGGGAAACCTGTTCGCGTTCCTGAGCCAATAACGAACGGCTTTCTATTACATATTTTAAAAACAGCATTTGAAATACTTTCTGTAATTGAAGGAACTACAGATGATATAACTGATGCATTTAATTTATCAAATACAGAATAATCAGAAAGCATCTGTTTAATTAGCAGATAATACTCATCACTTGTGCGAATTGTTGCAGAAGAAATAGCAAAACTGCAGATCATATTCTCGCAGGAATCGTTAAATACGCCCACCTTGATATTTGTATTGCCTATATCAAAAGCAAGAAGCAAACCGGACCACCTCACGTTTCTTGTAAAAAAGTATCATTAACCCTTCCCTCAATTATACAAAATTTCCATTTTGTATAATTGGGTATATAGGTTCCTGGTGTCCTCCCCTTCCCTATGTGCCAGAAAGGAGAGAAGTATGTCAAATATCAATACTATTGATGATTACATTGATGAAATAGTGTATTTCATAGAATTAAATGGATTACCTGAAGAAGACTATGATTTGTCTAAAATGAGCTATGATGAAATTTTACAGTTGCATAAAGAATTTGTTGAAAACTTACCGTGTTGATTTTCTTCATATTACTTGATATATACTGACAGAATGTCATCATAAGGTATGAACAATTTAGGAAATGAAAATGGCTATAATCCCAGTAATATCAAGGCTTCCGAGAGTTTTGTATATTACCCGGTAAAGGCCAAATATGTTCATCTACCTTCAGGTGAGTTTAAATTACTTTCTGTCCAGGAATTTTCGGCGCCGTTATTTAGGAAGCCTGGTTACGAGGAGATAGTAAAAGATCGCTATATCGATGACTTCAGTGATACGCAGCTCACGATCGAGGAGAGAGAAACCGTTATGGACAACGTCTGCAGGGCTGTCCATCGTGCTAAGATCCAATGCTTCGATCTGATACAGTGTAATCCTGATCTTGATACGTTTGTTACTATCACTTTTAACAAAAACCGAGTTGACCGTACATCATATGATGATATCTATGATATTTTAAAGGTTTGGCTTAGTAACCGAGTTTCCCGGTGTGGATTATGTTATGTCCTGGTTCCTGAGTATCATCACGACAAAGAATCCATTCATTTTCACGGATTATTTAATAGTGCTGCATTAAAGCTTGTAAAAGCTCGATCGCCTAAAACTGGCCGATTATTACATACAATGATTGGAAAACAGATCTATAACATCGAGGATTTTACTGCCGGCTTTACTACTGCTGTTATGATCGATGGTGAGAGCTGCGTTGATAAAGTATCTAAGTATATTTTTAAATATATGGGTAAGCAGCTCGGACAGAAGATTGGAGGACGTTATTACTTACATGGAGGTAAGTTAGCACTTCCCTATTTTATGTACGGCCAGGATCCTGCCGAGTTTGTTAACGGTGAGATCTGCACGTATGATACTGAGCCTGTTCAAGTACTTGACAATCTTACATTTAGACAATACTTTTATATTTGAGGTAACTATGGAAACTATTTTTTTATTTGATACTAACTTAATTAAAGCTAAAGACAACCGTGAATTTATTAAAACTCTTATGATTACAAACGATGATCAGGGTCACATTCACGTTTATTCTTCCTTTGGAGCTGCCGAAGGAGCTCTACTTGGTATGATCTCAATACCTGACTTTAGAGATAATCTTGTTTTGAGAGATCTCACTTACGTAGGCCGGTTCGGCAATCAGTCTCGTTACGTAGCCACTCTTGAATTTTTGGATGTCGACACAAACGTTCAGAGAGTGACTGTAGTATATACTCAAAACTATTAAGGAGGAAATTATGGAAGGTACAAGTATTACTACTTTTATTGACACAGTCACAGCTCCTATGGAGGCAACTCTTACACTTACCAATCTTGGTAGTGTTATTGCAGCTGGTCTTACAATCTCAGTTGTATTTGTTCTCGGCTGGTTCGCTTTCCGCTGGATCTGGGGCAAGGTCAAGAAGGCTTTCCTTGGCGGTCGCTAATTTCTCTGGGGAAGGGGTTATCCCCTTCCCTTTTGAATTAATGAGGTAATTATGGATACAAGAGACGCTATCCGGCGTAAATTCGGTTTAAAAAATATAAAGGCTGCAGCTAAGATCTTCTTCTCAAAGAAGGATCCTGATCTCTTCAGACCTTCAGGTATAGTTGTTTTCTCCGGAGCTCAGGGTTCCGGCAAGACTCTTAACCTTATTTCTACGTTAAATGATATTAAGCTGCGTTATCCAAAGTGTAAGATCTTCTCTAATATAAAGCTCAAAGATATTGAGTACTTCCCTTTTACTGGCCCTGAGTGCTTCTCTGATGAAGAGTCTAATGGTAAATACGGTACCGTCTACGTTATCGATGAGATACATACACTTTGGTCAAGTCTGGATAGTAAGAATATGTCCGGAGATCTTCTTACTATCTGGTCTCAAAACAGAAAGAATATTCGTTTGATCCTGGCAACGTCACAACGTTGGAGCCGTGTAGCTAAGCCCATCAGAGAACAGGCTACTTACGTAGTTGAGTGTAAACGGCCTATTGGACGTATTTTCTTTAGATACCGTGTTATTGATGCTTCATATTATGACGATAACGGTAACCTGGTATTTGCCTCTGAGGAACAGAAGGATGTTATATCCAGGTATTCCTTTTATATTCCTTCTCTTAAGGTTCTTAACATGTATGACACTATGGAAATCGTAAAAAAGGAGAAAAAGAAGTGATTTATTATATAGCTATTGCTTCAATAATTACTGCTATCTTAGTAGTTATTATGGCTTCGCTCTATGTTCAATACTTACGTGATCGTATATATGAGCTCGAAGATATGAATAGATCTCTTTCTGAGTTTTTTAATGATTAAGATTATAATTATCTGTATTATCGGTATAGCTTTGGCTGTACTTAACGTTTGGTTGGATACTAAGATTAAGAAAAAAGGAGCTGATAAGGATGATTGAGGTATTTACTGCCTGGCTTGTAACCTGGAGCCCTCTATTTATAGCTATAATATTCTTTTGGATTTTGTGGCACATCGTTATAAACGCTTTTAGGGGGTATTAAATGGCAACTTATACACAGTACCGCGGAAGTTATAATAATAGCTATTCCTCGGCTTCAAATGCTGTTTTAAATAACAAAATACCTTTATTCAAGGATTATATACAGTTCAGATCTGCTGACGATCAGTACGTTCTTATAATCGGTGATACTAAAGACGGATACAACTTCACCGACGCTACCGTCTACACTGTAGACGGTACGTCGGGAAGTTATACGTTTAATGTCACCGAAGAAGCAACTACTACTGCAGTAGTTACTAATGATTACTATACTTACGGATCCTACACATATAGTTATTACAACCAGTATCAGCTTAACCAGGCATTGACTGATAGTGTAATTGGATTCGCTTTAACCGGAGGTATTGCTGTATGCGTTATTCTCGCTTTGTTGCGGCGTTTGTTCTCACGTCGGCGTTGATCATTACATTTATAATTCCTACTTCTGCAGCAGAAACAGAAGCTCTTATTTGTGAATCTGGAGTAGCTTATTATTCAGCAGTTAATGCTAATGCTTCTGAGTGGATAGATTATTATCCTACTGTTAGTGGTGGATCATATACTTTTCAATTTCCTTCTACTTATTCTTCTGATGGCAATGATTATGGTATTGAATCTTTTGTTTTTTTAACTTATACTGATTATTCTCTAATTGCTTTGGAGAGAGGTTATATTTATACCTTTAACTTTACAATTCAAAGCAGCGCTCTTAATTATAAGGATAATACCTATTTTGAATTTGGTGTATGTAACTCTGGTTTTAATAATGCATTTGTATTATCTGATGTTACTTATACCTATAGTACTAAAGCCAATAAAACTACTTATAACGTAACCTGCGTTGTAAGATGTGATGAAAATATGGTAGAGCCTGAATATGATCCTAATGACTCTAATAACTATTATTTTCTTAAAATGAATGCTACTTGGGTTTCTAATATAACTCTTGTAGGTAGTGAGATGAAGCGTACTAAAGCATTGGGTGAAGAAGCTTACTATGAAGCTTCGGTTAATGCTATTAAAGATCTACCTCAAACAGAGTATGATTATATTCTGAATAAGATGCCTGATGCCGAAGGTGAGCTTACTGTTATGTCTGGAGAGCTTCTTGATATTATGTCAGAGTTTAGTCCTGAGCTCGAGCGAGCTAAGGATCTCTTTACTTCTGATATAGCTCGACCTTGCGTATACGTACCGGATATAGATATACCTATTTTAGATATTCACGTTATGGATCAAGGAGTTTTGTTCCTGGATTCATATTTGAATAATATGAGTACTTCTATATTGGCTTGGATTGATGTTCTTCTTTGGTTTATTCGTTTTGTTGCTTGTGCTACTTTCACTACTGTAACCTGGTATAAGATGGCACGTATAGAATGGTGGTATTGATATGGTTAGTTTGATTAAAAGTGCAGCACATGTAACTTTTTTAGCAGCTACTTACATAGCTATAATGATTTATCTTACAAATGGTTTGTATGATGTATTTGATATGCTTGGTGGTACGTTTGGCACCATTCCTCAGTTAGTAGTTAACATTATTGGTTGTGTAATAAGTACGTTGAATTGGATCTTTAGTCCCGTTGCTGTAAAGTTTGCTATGGCTGTTTGGTGGGTATGGCCTGAAGTAAAGCTTGGAATCTACGTATCCCATAAGATTCACCACGTGTAAGCTTCAGTTCTTTTCTCTTAGCTAAAACTGAAATACCGTGTTAACTCTCCCCGACGGTATCAGGAACGGGCGCCAGGATCCTAATGACCAGCACAAACTTTACGCGCCGGTGCGGAGCATGCAAACTCCCCCCGACAAAGTAAAGGTCACCCTTCTTAACCACTTCCCTCCCCTGATAGGGAGGGAAGTTTTTTACTAACGGTCTGATCTACCTAACAGATAGTCAGTGCTGCAGTCGAGCTCGTCTGCGAGTTTGTATAACGTAGCTGCAGCAATTCCCTTCTTACCGGTAAGCTGCGTGAAGGTGTTTCTGTTGATCTCGCAGGCTGTACAGAGATCTCCAATTTTCATTCCTTTTTCTGCAGCTCTCTCTCTGATCCTGGTTACTAATGTTTCGTTACTATACATTTTTGCCTCCTTCTGCAAGAAACTTCTTGCAACTGACTGAAATTTGTGTTATATTGGTTATGCAAGAAATATCTTGCACGTAATTTCCATTTTGTATAATTGAGTATATGGAGATCCATAGAAGTATTTTAATCCCCTATTGGTTCAGAATATCAATTCTCAAATGCAAATACTGTATTATGAGTATACAGTTCTCCGGGATTAAGTACAGTATCGGTAAATCCGGGATTGTTGATTGCATCAGGCATTTTCTGAGTTTCAAAGCATACAGCACATCGATTCTTCTGAATTACTCCGCCTTTGAACGCAGGATCTTTTTCATTCATCATATTTGACGTATAAACTCCTACGCAAGGTTGGTCTGTATATACAGTCATCTTGATTCCGTTTACAGGAGCTGTAAGTGTACATCTCTTCGCAACAGCTCCATTATAATTATTGAAAATGAAGTTATTATCGTAGCCGCCGTTTTGCTTGTCCATATCAGGATCGCTGTCAAAATCACGTCCGATCGCCTTAGGTGTGGTAAAATCATAAGGTGTTCCCTTTACACTTACGATCTTTCCTGTGGGTATAATATCGAAATCCTGCTCGTTCATTGTATCAGCATCGATCCACATAACCTGATCGGCAATTGAAGCAGTCTCATATCCTTCAAGATTGAAGTATGCGTGATTTGTGAGGTTGATAATTGTCGTTTTGTCGGTATATGCCTCATATGAAAGTTTCAAAGCGCCGCATTTTGTGAGTGTGTACGTTACCGTAACCACAACGGTACCGGGATAATTCTCTTCCAGATCGGGGCTTACGTATGTAAGAATAAGCTGAGGCTCGTCGCCATCTACTGTTTTAGCTCCCCATACTCTCTTATTGAAACCGATCTTTCCGCCATGTGCTGTGAAAGTGCCGCAATTGGGATAAAGATCATAAGTTTTGCCGTCAAGTGTGAATTTAGATTCACTGATACGGTTAGTAACACGTCCAATTATAGCCCCCTGATATCCTCCTGATGTAAGGTATCCGTCAATGCTGTCAAAGCCGCACACTACATCGTAGGTCTTCCCTTCTTTGTTTTTTACCCAAAGATTGATGATGGTTCCGCCAAAGTTTGTGATACGTACAGAGGTTATAGAATCGTTCTTCAAAGTGTATGCGTAAACCTCGCTACCGCAAGGAGAAATGCCGAAAGGTTCTTTTATTATCATAAATAACTCCTAATATTCAATAAACACAAAGATAAATAGAAGAATTGCCAAAACTACGAAATATAAGGTAAGATAAAATTTGAAATTCTTTTCTTTTTCTACGTATAGTGGTTTTGTCGATTGTCCCCATTTATTAAGTGCCAATTTTGCGTTTGATCTTATCAATTTTATACCGAAAAAATATATAATTACATATATGATTGCTAATATGGCAAAAAATGCAGATGCTATTAATATCTTCATAATAACAAAATCAAAACGGGCGAGGAATCGCCCGTTTTATTTATTCTTCATCGGGGAATCCGTCGGGATTCTGTTCCTGCCAACGAGCAAGGTCGCAGCACATCTCTTCGATACCGCGCTCTGCTTTCCAGCCAAGAACTGTGAGGGCCTTTTCGGGATTAGCATAGCACTCACCGATATCACCGGGACGACGGGGACCTATCTTATAATTAACAGTCTTACCGCTTGCCTGCTCATATGCCTTAACGACCTCAAGAACGGAGTAACCGTTACCTGTACCTACGTTAAAGTAGTCGATACCTGTGTTGTTACCTGTCCAATCGAGTGCCTTAAGGTGTGCAAGAGCAAGGTCAACTACGTGGATATAATCACGTACACCTGTTCCATCGGGAGTATCGTAGTCATCACCGTGTACGCTGAGGCACTCAAGCTTTCCTGCAGCAACCTTAGATACGTAAGGAAGAAGGTTGTTGGGAATACCCTGAGGGTCCTCTCCGATAAGGCCGGACTTATGTGCACCGATAGGATTGAAATATCTGAGGATCGCAACAGACATCCAGGGCTCAGCAACGCAAAGGTCGGCGAGGATTCTCTCGATCATCAGCTTTGTTTCGCCATAGGGGTTAGTTGTGGAAAGGGGGAAATCCTCTGTGATCGGTACGGACTTAGGAAGACCGTATACTGTAGCTGAAGAAGAAAATACGATCTTTGAAACCTTATACTTCTTCATAAGCTGACAAAGGTTAAGGGTGCTGAGAAGATTGTTCTTATAGTACTCAAGAGGCATTGAAACAGACTCACCAACAGCCTTAAGACCCGCAAAATGGATAACGGATTCAATTTCGTTCTCTGCAAATACCTTCTCAGCAGCGTCAATATCACAAAGGTCTGCCTCATAGAACTTGGGGCGGATACCAGTGATCTTTTCAATTCTTCCGAGAACTGTTTTCTTGGAATTGGAAAGGTTATCAATAATCACTACTTCCTTGCCGATACCGATAAGCTCAACAACGGTATGAGAACCGATAAAGCCGGTACCGCCGGTAATAAGTATAGCCATTTCAGTTACCTCCGATTATTACTTCCAGAGACCCTTGGGGTATACGCCGGTCTCGATATATTCATTGATCTTTGCAACTACTGCAGGTTTATCTTCAGAGTATGTTACACCGTGCCAAACAGCAGTTGTGGGAATAACCTCAACTGTGCAGTAGCCCTGCTGCTTGAGCTGGCCAACAACGTTAGGAAGGAAGCACTCAGACTTGAGAGGCTCACGGTCGGGATCATCAAGGAATTTCTTGAATTCAGCCTTTGCTCCCTCGAAAATGGAGGAAGTAAAGCACCAGAAGTTCATAGATACTACAGTTTCGGGAGGAACTGTAACAAGAGCGCCGTTTTCATCCTCAAACTGTCCACCCTCAGCTACCTTATAGATCTTTGTTCTTTCAACAATCTCCTTGAGATAACCGTCTTCAGTTACGCAAACACCGCGTGCTACGCTACCGCTATCTGAAAGTGTGTTACCGAGATGATAACCGATCATTGCATACATATTTTCCTCTGCCTTTTCAGCCTTACGGATGAACTCAGCAGCCTTCATATAACCGTCTCTGCCGTAGAAGTCATCAGCATTGATAACAGCAAAGCTATCGCCGCGAAGAACCTCTTCAGCGCAAAGGATAGCCTGTGTAGTTCCCCAGGGCTTTACGCGCTCAGCGGGAAGCTTATCTGCGGGAACAAGGTAATCCATTGTCTGGAATGCGTATTCAACCTTGATCTTCCCTTCAAGACGAGCACCGATGGTCTCTCTGAAATCATCATAATTTGCTTCCTTGATTATGAATACTACGCGGTCAAAGCCTGCCTGAATAGCATCATAAACGGAAAAGTCTATAATAAATTCGCCGTCCTCTGTAAAGGGATCGATCTGCTTAAGTCCGCCGTAACGGGAACCCATGCCTGCTGCAAGTACAAGTAATGTCATTTTTATCTCCATTCTGCCGCAGATGCGGCTATGTGTAAAATATACTGAAATTATTTTATTACATATTCAATGTAATTTCAAATGATTTTTGTCTTATTTACAATATGTTCACATTTAAACAGTTATTCATCAATAGTATACCTTTCAAGCTTCAAAATTGCGGTATCGCTTGTAAGTACAAGTACCCCGTTTTCAAAATAATATTGAAGCTTCATCGGTTCTCTTCCCTGTTCAAATTCAAACTTTATGCTGTTCCCTGAAATCTTAAACTTTCCGGAATTATTGGTTTCCACAGCATCGTTTTCAATATCATATACTGCCCATATGAATACGTCCTCGCCATTTTCGTTTTCAGAAAACTGTATTGCATTACGTGTACCGTTATAATCATTATACCAGGTACCGTAAAGATCAGTTGGAGTATTGCACGAAGCCAATATCAACAAACAGGCGAAAAACAGTAACATGGATATCGCTCTTTTCATCATTAATTGAGCATTGTCTGGCCGCCTGTTACGGGGATAGCCTGACCTGTTTCATACTTCTGTTCAACGATATAGCAAATAGCTCGTGTAACGTCCTCTACACGGCATCCTCTTCCAAGAGGAACCTTTGATTCATAGAACGCGCGAACGTCTGCAATTGTTTTTGCGCCGGGAACCTTGCCTGCATTAAGGTACTGAACGAAAAGGCCTTTTTCAGGATCAGACCACAGAGGACCGTCAAGAAAGTTTCCGGGACAAATTGCGTTAACCTTAATACCGAAGGGTGCAAGCTCAAGGGCAAAGGACTGTGTAAGACCGATACCTCCGAACTTTGCGCCTGCGTATGCAAAGTTTTTATTACTTCCCTCAAGGCCGGACTTGGAGTTTATCTCGATTACGTCAGCCATATATTCGGGAGAAACCTCACGCTGAAGCTTCATGGGCTGCACTGCGTATTTTGTACAAATAAAGAATGCTGTGTAGTCAACGCTTGTGACAAGCTCAAAATTCTGCTTTGTCATCTCCTCAAGACTGCCTGCGCGAACGATTCCTGCATTGTTAACAAAGATATCAAGACCGCCAAATGCACAAACAGTTTCATCAACCATTTTCTTTACAGACTCCTCATCTGTAACGTTTGCTCCTACAGCAATAGCCTCGATTCCGTATTTTTCGGAAATTTCCTTAGCCTTTGCCATAGCTCCGTCAGCATTCATATCTGCAACACAGACCTTGCATCCGTTCTCAGCAAGATACTCGGCAATACCGGCACCAAATCCTTGAGCACTACCTGTTACGATAGCGATCTTACCGGAGAAAGCAGACGTAGGATCAACAGAATAAACATTGAAAGTGCCGATACCATCAACATATATTTCAGCATCGCCGCCCTGATAAACGTCGAAAACGCTATCAACAGTCGCCGTAAGAGCAGCGGTAGTTTTATCAAAATCAACCTTAACACCTGCAAAACCATCGGAAGAACACATCATTCTAAGCTTTGGAGCGATAGCTGCAGCAATACTCTTCTTTTCAAAAAGTTCCATAACTGACCTCTTTCTCAAATACTTTTTCCTATATTTTCAAAATATTTTATTCTTTCACTAAGGGTGGGCATCGCTTTTATGGTTTTTTCGCTGAACATTCCGTCTTCAATATTTGCAGTTGCCGCCTTTTCATGTCCGATAAGCGCCCACGTAGCACTGTAAAGATGGGTATAAGGCTCCATAGCAGGACATACAAAGGACTGACGGGGAGAATTTATATCCTCTCCGCTGATCTGGAAAAATCCGTGCTTTTCACAAAGTGACATAACTCTTTCGAGCTGTTCTTTTGTGTTTCTTGAAGGCATATATGTAACAGCGTCAAATCCGATATCGTGTAGAGTTTCGAAAAGCAGCTCTATATAGCTGTCTTCAAACTTCTGAGCAGCCTTATCGCCTGTAGGGCTTTCGCCAACATCACCGAGATAAGCGTATGCTGCAATTCCCCCTACTCTTTTAGCAAGAGCGCAGAAATCTTTAATATGCATAAGCTCTTCGTCAGCCTCAACATAGATCTTAGACACAAGAGAGCTTTTAAGAACTCCGAGAATATCGTAGAGATAATACTCGTCGGGCGCAGTCAAAAGCTTGTCCCGTACCTTATCGGCAATTCCGCCGCAAAGACTGTCGATCAAATTGATAGCTTCTTCCCTGCTCTTGTCGCCGGCGATCTTCAGCGTAAGTCCGTAAAGCACGTGACGCTCTGTAACGCTTCCGCCTTCTGCATCCTTTGACAAAGTAAGAACATCCTTATCAAAATCAACGTTGATACCGAAGGGATTTACAAGCTCATTGATCTTATCACACATCTTGCGGTTTCTTTCATTTCTCTTCTCACGAAGAGGGGCAAGCACCTTTTCACACTCGCCGATCATTGTATGAGGAATACCGTGAAGTGTAACGTATGCTACGGAAATCTGATCTGGATTGTTAAGTCGCTTTCCTTCAAGAGGAGTACCCTTAACGCTGGTCCTGCACTCAAATCCAACAGTGACGGGCATGTCGATGATCTCGCCGGCCTTTATAAATTCATCGATACCACCAACGCTATCATGATCCATTATTCCTGCTGTTGAGAGACCTGCCTTGCGAGCATAATATACAGCCCCTGCAGGTGTATAGGGCGAAAATGAAAAAGTGGTGTGTATATGGTTATTTACCCAGTTTCCTCCGCAATCGGAAGGATCCCCCAGCGCTTTCAGTGCAGAAAGCCTTTCTTCCGGTGTTTTGTGGGGGCACATCAAGGTGTTTATATATTCGTTTACCATACAATGCCTACCTTTCATATGACAGTAAGGGTGCATCCTTGCCTGTCAAAAATTTATAAGCTGATTTATATTCATCGGCTTTTTTTGTTCCGTATGACAGCTTATTGCTTTTATGTGCTCTGATCAGCACGTTTTTTGGTGTATCGTCAGGATCTATAAGCTCTACAGCATCTGCGTTATAGCCTTCTGCCTCAAGCCTGAGAACGCGCAATGAGTCTGTAAGCGCATCGCACATCTTTGATTTGAGTATTGAATTAGAATTAACAAATTTCAGCGGCTCACAATCAAGCTCTCGACTGAGCTGTCTGTGACAGCAAGGTGTAGAAAGTATGACCTTTGCACCCAGGGCGCAAGCTCGTTCAAGAACTATATCTGTTGCAACGTCACACGCGTGAAGGCTTATAACAAGATGTGGGTTCTCGGCGGGCTCATACTTTGTAACGTCGCCTGATGTGAAATGCATCCCCTCAAAACCGCATTGAACCGCAATGTCTGCACAATAATTCATTACGCTTTCCTTAAGATCCATACAGTCCATCAGTACCTCTCGGTTAAGCACCCTTGTGAGGTAATAATAAACTGCAAAGCTGAGATAGCTCTTTCCGCAGCAAAGATCTGCCACTCTGATTACGCCCTCACGAGGAAGAAACTTCATCATATCTCCAACGTATTCAAGAAAACGGTTTATCTGGCGATACTTTGACTGCTTTTTATCGTGTATCCGCCCCGATTTATCGGATATACCAAGATGAAACAGAAATTCTTCTTTACCGTTAAGGATATAATTCTTAACTTTGTCACCGGTAACTGTTACTGCTTCACCTTTACCGATATTTCCGTGCTTAATAAGGGTTATTTTTCCCTTCTTTGAGCGCATAAGCGAGGCAGTACCGCCGTTGTCGTTAAGATCACAGCGTGAAAAATCACATATCAGCTTCTCAACTGCGTTGGCAGTATCAGATATTTCGACACTTTCCTGACGAACTCGCCCCTCTGTACAGAAATACTCAAGCTGAAGGATCTCTTTATCGGAGAACTTCTTTAAAGTACCCTTGATCTTTTGTATCTCTTTGTTGGATGAAGATGAAAGAACAAAGTTTTTCAGAGTCTTATTCTTCGCAGAAAGCGCGCAAAGGACAGTAAATTCCTTTTGCTTTTCGTCTGTCATTTGCTTTCGCCGCCTTTTTTATTCTTTTTCTTGAAAAGACTGATCTTATTCTCCTGTCCTTTAAAGAGGCGAACAATATTTGTTCTGTGCTGGAAAACAACAAACAATGCAGCAACTACTGCGTATATTTCAATAGACTGGTAAGGGTTATCCTCAAAAATATGAATGATACGGTTGAGAATAATGGGATATAGCAATGAACAAACTACGGAACCGAGAGAAACAAATTTTGTTCCGATCACGATTATTACAAACATTGCAAACAGAAGAACGAACACGTACCATATGCCCATTTTAATAGATGTCATAAGAACAAGGATAGCAAAGCAAGCAACGCCCTTACCGCCCTTAAACTTGAAGAAAACGGGATATGTATGGCCGATCATGCAGAAAAGACCGGCAATGAACATTCCTCGCTCGAGGAACAAAAGAAGTCCGAGTGAAATTGCAAGGGCAGTTTTAGCGCAGTCACCGAGAAAGGTGAAAATGGCAGCCTTTTTTCCGTAAGTACGGAGCATATTGGTGCTGCCTGCATTTCCGCTTCCCGAAGAGCGGACATCCTCTTTATAAAGGAGCTTTGAAAATATAATTCCAAAGTTAAGGCTTCCGAGAAGATAGGAAACTATAACGGTTAGTGCGATACTGATAATAAGAGCAAAAGTATTATTAACTCCTGCATCACAAAGAGCTGCAAAGATCATTAGTCCTCATTATCTCCCTTCTGACGAATGATAAGTCTTATAGGGGTTCCCTTAAATCCAAATGTCTGTCTGAGACAGTTTTCAATATATCTCTGATATGAGAAATGGAAAAGCTCGGCGCTGTTACAGAATATAACAAATGTGGGAGGAGCAACAGATATCTGCGTCATATAGTAGATCTTAAGTCTCTTGCCCTTATCTGAAGGAGGCTGAACTCTTGTTGTAGCATCCGCAAGAACGTCATTGAGCATACCTGTGGAAATACGGGTATTAGTCTGATTATGAACGTAGTTGATAAACTCAAAAAGCTTATGAACTCTCTGTCCTGTCTGAGCAGAAATAAAGAGAAGAGGCGCATATGTCATATAAGAAAGCGCATCATAAACGTCCTTTGTATAGCTGTTAACTGTGTTATTATCTTTTTCAATAGAATCCCACTTGTTAACACAAATAATAACAGCCTTACCCGCTTCGTGTGCAATACCCGCTATTTTCTCATCCTGCTCTGTAACTCCCTCGTTTGCATCAATTACAAGGAGGCATACCTGGGCTCTTTCAACAGCCATCTTAGCTCTGAGAACGCTGAACTTCTCTACTCTGTCCTCAACCCTTGACTGACGGCGGATACCTGCAGTATCTATAAAGTTATACTTACCGTGCTCATTTTCAAAATAGGTGTCGATAGCATCTCTGGTTGTTCCTGCAATATTTGAAACGATAAGTCTGTCATCACCGAGTATTTTATTGATGAGTGAAGACTTGCCCGCATTAGGCTTTCCGATAACAGCAACGCTGATTACCTCGTTATCCTCTTCCTCGGTTTCAAATTCAGGAAGTGCGGCGATACAAGCATCAAGAAGATCACCGCTTCCGCTACCGTGTATGGAGGATACAGGAATAATATCGTTTTCAAAGCCAAGCTGATAGAATTCGTAGAACTCAAGAGGCACGTCGCCAACCTTATCAACTTTGTTGATAACGGGAATAACGGGCTTACCGGATTTTTTGAGCATTACCGCAATATCAAGGTCGTCTGCAACAAGACCTGTTTTAACGTCACACATAAATATGATAACGTCAGCGGTATCTATTGCTATCTGCGCCTGCTCGCGCATCTTTTTCAAGATAATATCGTCAGTTTTTGGCTCGATACCTCCGGTATCGATAACTATCATTGTCTTTCCGCGCCATTCTGTTTCACCGTAGATACGGTCTCTTGTTACACCGGGAGTGTCCTCGATGATGGCACGGCGCTCACCGATAAGTTTATTAAACAACGTGGATTTACCAACGTTAGGTCTGCCAACAATGGCAATTACAGGTTTTGACATTATAATCTCTCCTTATCTGTAATTACTTAAAAGTCGATACCGACAAGACTGTAAAGGAAATCGCCGCCGTCATTATCGGTGAATTCTATCTTTGTATTAAGCTTTTCCGAAAGCTCTTCCGGCGTCATTCCGCAAAGGAACAAGTCTCCTTCGCTTCTGAGTACGTTCTTTGAAAGATACACAGCTTCTCCAAGCTCTTTTCCAGAAAGCTGCTCTGCAATATCTTTTCCCGTGAGAAGACCCGTTACAGTTACTTCACCGCCGAAAAAGTTATTTTTTATCTTTTCCACGTTTATATGAAGATTTGGGCATTCTCCCATAAGTCTGTCAGAAAGCTTTTTGATCATATCATAGGAAGCGTATCCCGTAGCAACAGTTACGTTTCTTTCTGTAAGCTTTTCTTCATCATCAAGAGTTGAGAGTGCGCACATAAATTCATACTCAAACGAAGACAGCATACCTACGCCGTTTTCTATCTGTGCAAAATCTCCCCAGAATTCGTAATCAGGCAGAGGAGTTCCGCTTTTTACGTAAAACTCATCGGATGCGTAAAAAATACGCTCTCCAAATTTTTCAATACATCTATCACCAAATTCAGTTACTTGTCTGATAACCTCGGCACATTCCTCTCCGCTAAAGGGTTCAAGTGGATAAAGTCCTTCTCTGTATGCCGTAAGGCCTGCAGGAACTATGGAAACGCTGTCAAGCTGAGGATAATATTCACTGAGATCCTCCATTGAACGCTGAAGCTCTGCTTTATCGTTTACACCCTTACAAAGTACGATCTGACCGCGAAGCTTAATTCCTGCATCAGCAAGAATTCTCAGATATGAAAGAACCTCACCTGAATGCTTGTTCTTCATCATCATAACACGAAGCTCAGGGTTGGTCGTATGAACGGAGACGTTAACGGGTGATATATGCATATTAATAATACGCTGTATATCGCTCATCTTCAGATTAGTGAGAGTAATATAGTTTCCGTGGAGAAATGAAAGGCGTGAGTCATCATCCTTGAAATAAATGCTTTTTCTCATACCCTTGGGGTTCTGGTCTATAAAGCAAAAAATACATTTATTTTCGCAAGTATGCTTCTTATCCATAAGAGGTGTTGCAAATTCAAGACCGATATCGTCATATTCTCTTTTCTTAATATAAACCGAGTATTCAGTTCCGTTTCTTTTGAGAAGAAGATTAATATCTTTTTCGCAAAGATAAAAACGGTAATCAAGCACGTCGTTGATGTCATGACCGTTGATGGATATAAGAATATCATCAGGCAGTATTCCCTGCTTTGCTGCTCGTGAATGCTCTCGAACGTCTGTGATTTCTACCAAAGCCACACCTCCCCTTATACCAATACGTTATTATACAATATTTTCAAAAAAAGGTCAAGCATTTATGCTATAAACCCTTGAGAAAAAGCCATCAAAAGGTGCATAAACACTATATAAATACAACAAAAAAGGACAGAGTTTCCTCTGTCCTTTGAAGTCACTATGTGAAAGATTAGTCAGCGTATACGCTAACCTGCTTTCTGCCACCGTGGATATGCTCAAACTTTACCTTACCGTTGATAAGAGCAAAGAGTGTATCATCGCTACCGCGGCCAACATTGTTGCCGGGATGGATATGTGTGCCTCTCTGGCGAACGATGATGTTGCCTGCGAGCACTGCCTGACCGTCTGCCTTCTTTACGCCAAGACGCTTGGACTCACTGTCACGGCCGTTCTTTGTAGAACCAACACCCTTCTTATGAGCAAAAAACTGAAGACCAATTCTAAGCATTGTCATTTACCTCCGTTATTTTGTGTTTAAGTAGTTCGGGCTGACTCAATCGTCAACCTCTTCAACCTCGAGAAAATCGTAATACTCCTCAACAAGATCATTAAGCTGGAAGAAATATCCTTGAAAAAGACCGGAAATCGCATACTGCGCTTTCTCATCCGCTGAATAATCAGGGAGAGTTGCCATACACTTGACGGAAATTCTCGTTGCTCCCTCGTCAACCTCGTAGTCGACCTCCTGAGCATAAGATATCTCGATCGTATTAATGATAAGCATAGTCATTGCAGACAAAGCCGAGCAAAGGATATCATCACCTGACTCGCCAAATCCTGTATGACCTGTTTCTTCAAAGCCGTAGTAGAATCCACCGCGGCGGAAGAATTTAATGTGAGTCATATACTTAAGCCTCGATCTTAACGATCTCGAGCTTTGTATAGGGCTGTCTGTGGCCCATCTTTCTCTTCTCGTTCTTCTTAGGCTTGTAGGTCATAACGTAGAGCTTCTTGCCCTTGCCGTTCTTTGCAACCTTAGCAGTAACCTTAGCACCGTCAACTGTGGGAGCGCCAACCTTAACATCGCTGCCCTCACCGCAAACGAGAACCTTGTCGATAACTACTTCTGCACCTTCGTCAGCTGTAAGCTTTTCAACGAAGATAACGTCACCCTCAGTGACCTTGTACTGCTTTCCGCCTGTTTCGATAACTGCGTACACGAAAAGCACCTCTCTTTCATTTATGACTCGCCGGATCAGGTTAGCATACGCTATTAGAACCCATACCGCGCGGCAGGATATAGTATATCACCAAAGTCACAAATTGTCAAGTGCTTTTTTAACTATTTTTTACAAAATTTATTTCTTTGAAACTGACAGCTCGGCAGCTCTGAGCGTATTTTCAAGAAGCGTCGTTATTGTCATTGGACCTACACCACCGGGCACGGGAGTTATAGCACCTGCTACCTTTTCTGCACTTTCGAAATCAACGTCTCCGCAAAGCTTACCGTTTTCATCACGGTTCATACCCACGTCAATAACAACGGCACCGGGCTTTATCATATCTCCGGTTACAAATTTAGCCTTTCCTATAGCAACAACAAGAATATCAGCTTCCTTAGTTATTTCAGAGAGATTCTTTGTTCTTGAGTGGCAAATAGTAACGGTACCGTTAGCGTGAAGCAGGAGCATTGCCATTGGTTTTCCTACGATATTACTTCTTCCGATAACAACACAGTTCTTCCCTGCAACATCAATGTTTTCGTGCTTTAACATAGTCATTACTCCTGCGGGAGTGCATGGAAGGAACTGATAATCACCTATCATAATATGACCTGTGTTTTCGGCATGAAAAGCATCAACATCCTTTTCGGGAGGAATAAATCTAAGAACTTCCCCTTCATCGAGATGCTTAGGCAAAGGGAGCTGAACAAGGATACCATGTATTCTTTCATCAGTTTTCAACTCAGCAAGAAGCGCCATAAGCTCTTCCTGAGTCGTACTTTCAGGCATCTCGCAAACAACGGAATACATTCCGGCTTCCTCAGATGCTTTCTTTTTATTTCTTACGTATACCTTTGATGCAGGATTTTCACCTACGATAACTACGGCAAGTCCCGGGAGAATTCCGTATTCATTATTAAAAGCCGCAACCCGTGCAGCAATATCTGCACGGGTCAGCTCTGCAATTTTTTTACCATCTATAATATGTGCCATAGATAAATCCTTTTTGCAGTTATAATTATTTTGAATCCTTCTTCTGAAGCTTTGAGGTGATATTCCCCCAAACGTCTATACCCTTATATGCTTTAAGCACTCCGAACACGGCGATTACAATACCAATAATGCATGTAATTATACCAACAGCCTGAGACACTCTTATAGTTCCCTCGCCAAACAGCCAAAGGCTATCTGTTCTGAGAGCTTCGATCACCGCTCTTCCAGCACCGTACCAGATGAGGTAAAATGCAAAGTGCTGTCCATGGAACTTTTTCTTTTTATAGAATACCGCCATAAGGACAAAACCAACGAGATTCCAAAGTGACTCATAAAGGAAGGTGGGATGAACTTCCATATAAGTGCTGTAAAGTCCGCCGGCGGATATCTTTTTTATCCCCATTCTCCAAAGGATATCAGTCTCATATCCAAATGCTTCGCCGTTCATAAAGTTACCCCAACGGCCGATTATCTGACCGATGAGCACACCGCCTACAAGCACGTCGAGAAGTATGGGGAAACGTATTCTTTTACGCTTGGAAATGATCAAAGCAGCAAAAAATCCGCCAAGAACACCACCGTAGATAGCAAGTCCGCCATCTCTGATGTTGATGATATTGAGTACGGTCTGCCACAGGTTTTGCCAGAAGGTTCCGCCCTTGGCAATGAAGTGACCAAACTCAAATATAACATAATACAAACGAGCGCCGACAATACAAAATACAATTATAAGAATTGCAAGATCAATAAGATCATCAGACTTTATACCCTCATATTTTGCTTTAAATGAGCAATATACGAAAGCAAGGATCATTCCGAGCGTAATGAGAACACCGTACCAGGCAACGTCAAGACCGAAGATGCTGAATGCTACGCTATTGACCTGAAATGGATCAATACCGAGTCCGGGAAATGATATTTCTGTCATCGCTATTCCCTACGTCAGTCTTCGCAGTTTTCCCAGTTATGGAAAATGTCCTGAACGTCGTCATTATCCTCAAGATGCTCTATAAGGAGGTTCATATTCTTGATATCGTCCTCAGACTCAAGAGTAACGTAGCTTGAGGGGATCTTATCAAGCTCAGCGCTTGCTACGGTATAGCCTGCTGAAACAAGAGCTTCCTTAACAGCTGAAAGGTCAGAAGGTTCAGTGTAGATCTCGTAAACCTCATCATCAGCATTGAAATCCTCAGCGCCTGCTTCGAGAGCGGCTTCCATGAGAACATCCTCTTCAACGGCATCATCCTTTTCAATGAGGATAACGCCCTTATCGTCAAACATAAATGCAACGCATCCGCTTGTACCCATATTTCCGCCGTACTTATCGAAGAAGTGGCGAACCTCTCCTGCTGTACGGTTACGGTTATCGGTAGCTGTAGTTACAATAACAGCAACACCTGAGGGACCGTAGCCCTCGTATGTGATCTCCTCGTAAGCAACAGCATCTGCGCCGGAAGCCTTCTTGATAGCTCTGTCGATGTTATCGTTAGGAACGTTATTTGATTTAGCCTTTTCGATAAGATCTCTGAGCTTAGAATTTGAGCTGGGATCGGGACCGCCATCGCGTACTGCAATTGCAATTTCCTTACCTATTTTTGTAAAGATCTTACCCTTCTGGGCATCGGTCTTTGCTTTTTTGTTTTTGATATTATTCCATTTGCTATGTCCTGACATGGTTTTCTCCTAAAAGCTTAAATTTTTTCAGGTGCCTTCATACAAATAAGGCGGAGCGCAGATTTAAGAACGATTCCTGCAGCCTTTGTAATAAGAACACGTGTATTTTTCACATTCTCGTCATCTGCAGAGAGAATGGGACAATTATGATAAAATCTGTTAAACGCAGTTGCAACCTCAATTGCATAACGTGCGATATATGAAGGCTCGTAATCCTCAATAGCCGCAAGAACTCTCTCGGGGAATCTGGAAAGGACCTTGATAACGTCAGCTTCTTCATCAGTCGTGATGTTAAGCTCGCCTGCAAGACTAAGACCTTCAGCTGCTGCCTTTTCTAGAATACTGCAGGTTCTTGCATAGGTATACTGAACGTAAGGTCCTGTACTGCCCTCAAAGCTGAGAGCATCCTCAAGAACGAAGCTGATATCCTTGATTCTCGTGTTGAAAAGGTAGTGGAACACTACAGCGCCAACACCAACAGCCTCAGAAACGGCCGCTTTGTTTGCAAGATCAGGGTTCTTTTCGTCAATAACGGCGGATACCTTCTCGATCGCCTGGGCAAAGAGGTGCTTGAGAAGAACGACGTTACCTGTTCTTGTTGCAAGCTTCTCACCGCCGATGCTCACAGTACCGTAAGGAACGTGAACGAGCTGATCGGTCCAATCGTATCCCATAAGCTCCATAACCTTAAACCACTGTGCAAAGTGGAGGCTCTGACCTGCGCTTGTAACATAGATACACTTATCAAAGTTGAAGTTATCTTTTCTGTAAACTGCTGCAGAAATATCGCGGGAGGGATAAAGAGAGGCGCCGTCTCTCTTAAGGATAAGACAAGGGGGCATATTATATTCAGAAAGATCTACAATAGATGCACCGTCGTCAAGCTTAAGGAGGTTCTTATCTCTCATTATCTGGATCTGAGCATCCATTTTATCGGAGAAGAAGCTTTCACCCATATAATGGTCGAATGTGATCCCCAGCTGATCGTAGGTTACGTTATATTCCTTGAGGCTGATATCAAGGAACCACTTCCAGAGAGCAATGTTTTCGGGATCGTGCTGCTCCATCTTCTTGAATTCAGCTCTTGCCTCATCATTAAGTGAAGGATCATTTTCTGCTTCCTCATGGAATTTAACGTAGAGCTCTACAAGTCCGTCGCAGCCCTTCTCTTCTACCTCTTCCTTGTTACCCCAACGCTTAAAGGCAACGATCTGCTTACCGTTCTGGGTTCCCCAGTCGCCGAGGTGGTTTATACCGATACACTTATAGCCCGCAAACTCATGAAGAAGCTTTAGACAGTGTCCGATAACTGTAGTACCAAGGTGGCCGATATGGAAAGGTTTGGATGTATTGGGGGAGGAATAGT
Source organism: Clostridia bacterium (assembly GCA_017416205.1). Taxonomy (GTDB): domain Bacteria; phylum Bacillota; class Clostridia; order Oscillospirales; family CAG-272; genus Avispirillum. The sequence continues at coordinate 81,762 of JAFQDC010000107.1, forward strand.
CAAGAACTACTGTCTTGTCCTTACCAAAATCAAAGGAGCCGTAGCTCTCACCCCTTGCAAGAACTTCATCGCAAAGTACGTTTGCAAGGTATTTTTTTGATATCTTAAAATTAAGATAAGGTCCCTGAGCACATGCTGTGCAAAGCTCTTCTGGGAAATCCGCAGCTGCAAGCTTTGATGCGATCATTGGAGGCGCGCACCTGAGTGTTCTGGAAAGCTTGAAGCAAGGGAAAGCAACATCACCCATTGTGCTGTCAGGGGGATATTCAAACATTTCGCAAAGCTCGTCAGCTGTAAGCGATGCTCCTTCAAATGAAGTAGCTACAGCTTTCTCAAGTATCTCTGCGAGTTGCTTTTTAAACGCTATCATTTTAAAACAACCGTTCCTTTAGAGTATTGTATTAATATTATTCCCCGATAGAAAGCTGAGTTTCATTCTTCTCAGCCTGCTTATCAAGAAGTTTGCGAATACGTCCTACGGGGTTAAGAAGTGTAGAGATAGACTGGTCATGGTTGAGAGTATCTATGATGTAAGCTACGTACTTACACATATTTACAGAGGAATACCAGGGTCTTTCAAGAACTTCGGGAGCTGTATAAATAAGGTTTGTCGTAAATACCTTATCAAAGAGGCCCTTTTCATATGCCTTATCAAACACCTCGGGACCGTTTGTAAAAAGTCCGAATGTTGCAAACATAAATACGCGACGAGCGCCTCTTTCCTTGAGCTGCTCAAACACATCGAGACAGGACTCGCCGGAAGCGATCATATCGTCAACAACTACAACGTCCTTACCCGCAACGCTCTTTCCGAGGTACTCGTGAGCTTCGATGGGGTTCTTACCGTCTATAATAACAGTATAGTTTCTTCTCTTATAGAACATACCGAGGTCTACACCGAGAAGAGATGAGAAATACATACTTCTTGACATAGCGCCTTCGTCAGGTGAGATAAACGCTATATCATCCTTGCCGAGAGAAATATCGGGATACTCTTTTACAAGTCCCTTAAGCATCTGATATGAGGGTCTGATGTTGTCGAAACCACTGAGAGGAATGGCATTCTGAACTCTGGGATCATGGGCATCAAATGTTATGATGTTGGAAACACCCATCTGAACGAGCTCCTGAAGAGCCATAGCACAGTCAAGAGACTCTCGCGAAGTCCTCTTATGCTGTCTGCCTTCATAAAGCATAGGCATAATCACAGAAATTCTTGATGCCTTGCCCTCGATAGCAGCAATTACTCTCTTAAGATCGGCAAAATGGTCGTCAGGACTCATAGGTACCATCATACCATGCATCTTATATTTCTCACCGTAATTGAAGCAGTCAGAAATAATATATATATCGTGTCCACGTGCAGATTCCTTAAGAAGGGCCTTTGCTTCACCGCTGGAAAAGCGGGGGCAGTCAACGTGCATGATGAAATCCGTATCATCATCGTGACGTCTCCATTCCTTAAGATATTCATCAACAACACCTACAAATTGCTCGCAACCTCTCATTGCGATTATGCCAAGTTCTCCGTACAAGCTCTCCATTGTGACCTCCGAATAAAGTTTATTATGTAATGGGGGACATACATTGACAAATCATTATATCACAAAAAATCCGTTTTTAAAATGAAAAGTAGAAAAAAATATCTCTTTTTGTAAAAAAATATACTTTTCTGCAGGTTGCACAATCGCAGATTAAATCAGAGAAAGATTTTTAAGCACAAATACACCTGCAAAAACAGTAAACAAGCAGACCATAGTTGTAAAAAGAAGGATCTGCGCTGCAAGATCTGAATCATTTCTCATGTTTCTTGCCATTATATAGCTACTTACGGCAGACGGAGCACCGAAAAGAATAAATATAGTGCCCAGAGCTTCGTTTCTGAAGCCAAGCAACGCTGCTACAGTTACTGTCACCAAAGGAACGATAATAAGCTTCAGCGCTGTTGCAGTAAGGGAAACACCGATTCTTCCCTTCACCTCTGAAAGCTTAAAATTTGCACCAAGACAGATAAGTGACAGCGGAGTTGTCATTGCGCTGATATATCCAAGACTCTTATCTGCAAATGCAGGAAGATCAAGCTCGAAATAAAGAACGGGAAGCGCGAGGACGACCGCAATTATCAATGGATTTGTTACAATGTTCCTAAATAGTCTTTTACAGGTTTCCTTGAATCCTGCAGTTTTCTTATCCGCAGAAAATACAGAAAGAACGATTACTGAATAAGCGTTGAACATCACAATAACAAAGGGCATTACAAGGGCTATTGCGGAAGCTCCGGCATCACCAAACATACTGACGGCAAGGGGGATTCCGAGAACTGCAAAATTTGATCTACAGGACCCTTGAACAAAAGCTCCTCTATACTCTTTTTTTACAAATAGTGCAGCACTGAGAGAAACCAGCAGAAATACTGCAGTTACTGCGCATATACAATAAGCAATCAGCTTAATATCTCCGCCTGACAGCTTTTCAGCTCCGGCAACCTCAAGGAAAAGCATTACCGGAAGTGCTACTTTAAATACGATTTTTTCAGCCGGCTCTATAAAGCCTTCTCCGATAAACTTGGTTCTTCCCAGAACAAAGCCTAAAACTACGATTATAAATACAGGTAAAATGACATTGACACTGTATATGAAATTATCAAGCATGGTTTTTATTTTATAAATTCAAGAAAACGGGAGTACGCCGCATCCCAGCCTTCTCTGTTTTCTCCGTCAGGTTCATAAGTTTTTGTTTCAAAAGAATTACGTACAATCGCGCGTCCTTCTTCTACAGAAGAGATTTCACCTGCCGCAATAGCCTGAGCCATAATATTGCCTATGGCTGTTGCTTCCACAGGACCTGCAACCACGCGTCTTCCGGTACCGTTGGCAGTAAATCGGCAAAGGAGCTCATCCTTCGTACCGCCACCTACGATATTAATAGTATTGTACTTTTTGCCTGTAAGCTCCTCAAGCTTTTCTGCAGTCCAGCGGTAACGAAGCGCAAGAGACTCAAAGATAGAACGAACTACAGCACCCATACTTTCAGGGACCTTCTGACCTGTTTTTTTACAGAATTCGCGGATCTTACCGGGCATATCGCCTGCAGAGTTGAACATAGGATCATCGGGATTTATGATGGAAGCAAAGGGCTCAGCCTTGAGTGCAGCATCAGACATTTCGTCAAAGGAATAGTTATGTCCTTCTCTCTTCCACTGACGGCGGGACTCCTGAATAAGCCAGAGACCCATAATATTCTTCATAATATTGATCTTATCGAAAGTACCTCCCTCATTTGTAAAGCTGTACTTTCTTGTAATATCGTTAATAACAGGCTTATCTGACTCAATTCCCATGAGAGACCAGGTACCGCTTGAAATAAAGAGGAATCCGTCATCAGTTGCAGGAACTGCTGCAATAGCGCTTGACGTATCATGGCTTCCAACGTTTACAACAACAGCACCGCTGTGACCTGTTTCACCGTCTATCTTTTCAGTAAGCTTTCCGAGAACGTTACCGGGCATTACAACGGGAGCAAAAAGCTCTTCTTCAATGTCAAACTCAGAAAACAGTTCTTTGGAAAACTCTTTCTTTTCAGCATCCATAAGGGCTGTTGTTGAAGCTATTGTATACTCAGAAACAGCCTTACCTGTAAGAAGATAGCCGAGAAGGTCGGGAGTAAGAAGGAGCTTATCCGCATTTTCGCAAAGCCAGGGGCGACGCTCGATATCGTCTGCAATCTGGAATATGGTATTAAAGCTCATAGACTCAATACCGGTTATCTTATAAAGCTCAGAATAAGGCACACGAGCATATACCTTGTCCATCATAGGAGTGGTTCGTGCATCTCTGTACTGATATGAGGGAGCCATCATAGCTCCTGTTTTGTCGATATATGCATAGTCTACACCCCATGTGTCGATGCCGATGGTATCAACACCGCCCTCCTCAAGTGAGCACTTGAGAATAGCAGCCTTTATCTCAAAAAGAAGGCGGAGAGTATCCCAAAAGAAACCGGACTCTGTTTCGACAGGATCGTTAGAAAAACGGTGAACTTCCTTAAGATTAAGCTTACCGTCTTCAATTTTTCCGAGAATACCTCTTCCGCTTGATGCACCGAGGTCTATAGCAAGATACTTTTTCATACGTTTCTCCAATACAAATAAATATACAATCTAATTATATCACCGAACATTCTCTATTTCAACATTTTTTCTTTTATTTAACTAAAAAAGCAACTGTACCGAAAAGATACAGTTGCTTCTCAATTACTTTTTATTGTTGATCTCATCAACAAGCATAGCAATGAAGTCATCAGCCTTCATTGTCTCTGTCTGCTGACTACCGGAGCGACGAACTGCAACACTTCCCTCCTCCTGCTCCTTATCACCGATAACGAGCATATAAGGAACCTTGGAAAGCTGAGCCTCGCGGATCTTAAATCCTGTCTTTTCCTGACGCTTATCTGCACTGCAGCGGATACCGAGAGCCTGCATCTTATCGATAAGCTCATCTGTATACTCGTTGTTTCTGTCTGTAATGGGAAGAACCTTAACCTGCATAGGAGCAAGCCATGCGGGGAACTTTCCTGCAAAGTGCTCAATGAGGATACCGATAAATCTTTCTATAGAACCGAATACAACGCGGTGGATCATGATAGGCTGATGCTTCTGACCGTCAGCACCCATATATTCAGCCTCAAAGCGCATAGGAAGCTGGAAGTCAAGCTGGATTGTACCGCACTGCCATGTTCTGCCGATGGAATCCTCAAGATGGAAGTCTATCTTAGGACCGTAGAATGCGCCGTCACCTTCGTTGATAACATAAGGAAGGTTCATTTCATCGAGTGCTTCCTTAAGACCGTTTGTTGCTACCTCCCAGTCCTCATCGCTACCGATGCTGTTCTCGGGCTTTGTGGAAAGCTCAACGTGATACTTAAATCCGAAAAGGTTATATACTTCATCGATAAGACGAACAACACCCTTGATCTCGTCTGTGATCTGTTCCTTTGTCATAAAGATATGAGCATCGTCCTGTGTGAAGCAACGAACGCGCATAAGACCGTGAAGCTGACCGCTCTTCTCATGACGGTGAACAAGACCAAGCTCACCCACACGCATAGGAAGATCTCTGTAGGAACGGGGCTCAGACTTATATACAAGCATACCACCGGGACAGTTCATAGGCTTTACCGCAAAATCTGTCTCGTCGATAACTGTTGTATACATATTTTCCTTATAGTGATCCCAGTGACCTGAAGTCTCCCAAAGCTCGCGGTTGAGCATGATAGGAGTCTGGACCTCAACGTATCCTTCTCTTGTATGGATCTGTCTCCAGTAATCAATAAGAGTATTCTTAAGGATCATGCCGTTAGGAAGGAAGAAGGGGAAACCGGGTCCCTCGTCTCTCATCATAAAGAGGCCCATCTCCTTACCGATCTTTCTGTGGTCACGCTTCTTAGCTTCTTCAATTCTTGTAAGATATTCTTCAAGGTCAGTCTTGTTGGAGAATGCTGTACCGTAGATACGTGTAAGCATCTTGTTCTTTTCGTTACCTCTCCAGTAAGCACCTGCAACGCTTGTAAGCTTATAAGCCTTTACAGCAGAAGTATATGTTACGTGAGGGCCTGCGCAAAGATCAACGAAATCACCCTGTTTGAAGAATGAAAGCTCTTCATCCTCGGGAAGGTCACGAATAAGCTCTACCTTGTAAGGCTCACCCTTCTCTTCCATAAGTGCGATAGCTTCTTCTCTGGAGAGCGTAAATCTCTCAAGCTTGAGGTTTTCCTTGATGATCTTTTTCATCTCAGCTTCGATCTTTGAAAGATCCTCTTCTGTGAATGCACTCTCACGATCGAAGTCATAGTAGAATCCATCCTTAATTGAGGGACCTATAGCAAGCTTAGTATCGGGATAAAGTCTCTTTACTGCCTGCGCAAGAATATGGGATGCTGTGTGACGAAGTGCGCCTCTGCCTGCTTCGTCTTCAAATGAAAGCTCCTGAACAGAGCCGTCATGCATGATAACTTTCATTGAATATATCTCCTTTAAAACAATTATAAAAACAAAAAAACACCCAAAGCGACCACTGTCGCCCAAGGGTGCAAAAGCACGGTTCCACCTTGAGGTTTCACTCTTAAGCCTTTAACGCAGACATACGGTATACTCAACGCATACAAGCTCCGGAGTGGTCTTCACAAAAGTCGTATCAAGCAGGGCTCTCAGCCAAGACCCCACATCTCTTATGATAATCTATTTGTTACTCTTTCCATCAACGCTAGATATATATATATCATTAAATTCTGCTTTTGTCAAGGCTTCGAAAAATATTTTTATAAATAAACACGTAAGTTTTGTGTTAAATTATTTTACGAGATGTTGAAATTTCACTAAATTTATGTTAATGTATTATAAAGTAATATAAAAGCGAGGCGATATGTTGTTTAAGAGATACGCTTGGCCGATTATTTTCAGCCTTTGTCTTATACTTTTCACAGTCTATTTTATGCTTGACACATTTGTTATACCTAAATCATTGGCCACCGTTCCGGAGGACAGTAATATTGAAGCTGTGAATAAAATTGAGAAACCTAAAAACGTGATAATAGAAGACAATCTTTACAAAGATGAGAATGTAACCATAACCTTAAAGGAATATCGCGAATATAACTCAAACATTTACGTAGCTGAAATAGAATTACTTGAGCCATTACTTCTAAAAAGTGCATTTGCAAAGAGCACATACGGACACAACATTAAAGAAAACACGTCTGAAATAGCAAAAGCTAATGATGCCATATTTGCAGTTAACGGTGATTTCTACGGTACCCGTAAAAGCAGATATGTTATCAGAAACGGAATCCATTACCGAGATATTGGTGCCAATGGATACGAAGATCTCGTTGTGTATAAGAACGGTTCTTATTCCACAATCATTGAAAACACAGTAACAGGACCTGAACTTATTGAAAACGGAGCCAATCACTTGTGGTCCTTCGGACCAACTCTGGTCCGCGACGGAGTCGTTAGCGTGTCAGAAGATGACACTACCGGAATTGCTATAAAAAATCCGCGCACTGCAATCGGATTTGCAGATCCAGCACATCTTTATTTTGTTGTTGCCGATGGCAGAACCCGTATAAGCGAAGGGCTTACCTTTTTTGAATTAGCCAGCTTTATGAAAAAAATAGGAGCTGTTTCTCTATCGTATAATCTTGACGGCGGCGGCTCTTCGACCATGTATTTCAACGGTAGAATAATCAACAACCCCAGCGCAAACGGCTCAGATATTGTGGAGAGGAGTGTTAGTGACATTGTCTATATTGGGTACTAAAAAGTATTTAAACACATCAGCGCTCAAAACGGCCTATATCTATTTATTGGTTTCCCTTTTCTGCGTTGCATTTGGACTTATAATCATCGGATGATACATCATTCTTGTAAATGTGTTTGGATACTTTATGGGAAAAATGCTCATAGTGAAGAAAGGGAACAGTCCCCCAAAAAGCGGAAACAGGAATGCGTATATCATAAATCTGGAATATACCCCGTGACTGAATTCTTCGTAGATAACTTTCACAGTGGGATTTTTAGTAAAAGGCGGACTAAATATATACGGAACAACCTCAAACTTAATTTCTGTCTATTGGATAGCCGGTCTTGTTCTTTTTATCTTGTCGATTATCGGATATATTGTTACAGTTTTCAAGAAATAATTCTTTATATATTCAAAAGGAGATTCAATTATGAAAAAACTCAGAGTTGGCCTTGTCGGCGTTGGTGGAATGGGTAGCCACCACATTTATTACGGGCACGTAAGAAACAAGAGAATTGAGCTTGTTGCACTTTGCGATATTATCGAAGAGCGAGCAACCGGAGCAATTGCAAATGCTCATCTCGAAGGAGCAAAGGCTTACACAGACTGGAAGGAAATGATTGATAACGAACAGCTCGACGCTATCGATATCTGCACTCCCAACTACCTCCATTCCATTATTGCAGTATATGCTCTCGAAAAGGGACTTCACGTATTCTGCGAAAAGCCTGATGCTGTTTCCGTTGAGGAAGCTGAGAAGATGAAGGCTGCAAGTGAGAAGAGCGGCAAGGTTCTCATGTGTATGAGAAATAACCGCTACTACTCTAACTCCAAGTACCTCAAGAAGCTTGCAAATGCTGGTGAATTCGGTGATCTTTACTGCGGACGTTGCGGTTGGATCCGTCGACGCGGTATCCCCGGCAAGGGCGGTTGGTTTACAACCAAGGCTCAGTCCGGCGGCGGTCCCCTTATCGACCTTGGAGTACATATGATCGACCTTTCTATATGGCTCATGGGCAACCCTACACCTGTAAGCGTTTCCGGATGTACATTCAATAAGTTTGCTTCTGACACAACTGAATCTGACAGTGAGCACTCTCGCTTCGGTGATGCAGTTGTTGGCGGTACGTTCGACGTTGAGGACCTTGCAATGGGATTTATCCGCTTTGATAACGGTGCTTGCCTCCAGATCGAGTTTAGCTGGGCTTCCAACATCGAGCAGGAAACACGCTTTGTAGAGCTCAGAGGTACAAAGGGCGGCTTTAAGTGGTGCGACAACGGTGAAGCAAGAGTATTCTCCGAGGAAAACGGCAAGCTTACAGATAACATTTACAGATGTGATATGGGCAACGGCCACGGCGAAGCACTCGAACACTTTACTTCTATCGTGCTTGATGGCGCAGCTAAGGACTACGAGCCTATCCAGGGCGTTAATATGATCAAGATCCTTTCCGCTATGTATGAATCTGCAGCTACCGGCAAAGAAGTTGCTCTTTAATTTACGATAAGTATACGAATCGGACAGCTTAAATTGCTGTCCGATTTTTTTTGCATATTTTTTCAAGCGTTGAACCTTTTTGAAAAATATCTGTTATTATAGGTGTGATCACAAATAAGACACGGGAGGTGAGAAGATGAAAGCAGATTTTGAATGTATTGTACGAGACAATACGCCTTGGATGCTTACCTATGTAAGAAACAGGATCTCCAATAAGGATCAGGTCGAGGATATAGTTCAGGAAGTCTGGTTGAAAGCGTATCGTGCCTACGACAAATACACGGAAGCAGGAAAACTAAAGCCCTGGCTTATGCGCATATGTCAGAATACAGTCAGAAGCTACTATTCTTCCTCCGAAAGGACAGTTCTCGTTTCTCTCGATGTGGAAAGAGACGAGAATGACCCGTTATATAATTGTCTTTCAGCCAGTCTTACTCCGGAAGAGATATATTTGAAGGACGAGCTTTTAAGGGAGGTTTTGTCAGCAGTAAACAAGCTTCCAGATGAGCAAAGAGAAATAGTTACACTGCGCTATATTTGGGGATTTCCTGTTAACGAAACTGCAAAGATAACAGGTATTCCCACAGGCAGCGTAAAAAGCAAGTCACATTATGCGCTTAAAGAATTAAAAAAGCACTTCGGAATCAAAGAAAGATTCAAAGGAGATAGAATTATGAAATGTACAGATATTAGGAAGTACTTATTTATGTATGCCCTCGGAAAGACATCTGCTGAACGAAGCAAAGAAATCGAAGAACACGTAAAAGAATGCGAAGTATGCTCAAAAGCATTGACAGCACTCAAAAATCTTGTTCCACATATCAACGTTGACGATGACGTAGAATATGCACATTGCCTCGTTCATATTCCGGAAATTGATGCCATCTACATAGGTATTCGCAGCCGCGAGAACCACGAAGAAATCAATAAAAAGCTTAAGGAATTAAACGGTGATATATCTCAGGAAGAAAATATGATGCGCAGCGTTTGGGGAAAGATCGCAGAGCTTAAGTGCTATTTCGACCATGACGGAAATGAACTGCCCTGGAGAATTATCGGAGAAGATGAAACACACAACTATGCCAAGGTTGACCGTATTGAGCGTGTTTATGAAAACAACTGGCAATACTGTATGCTTACTTCACCTACAGGAAGCGAAAAGAAACTTTTTGATTACGTTCCCTCTGAAGAAGTACCCGGACTGTTTCTGGGTGATGCAGGTGAGACTTTCAATGTTGGCACTCCCATGAAAACAATGCGTTATCAGGCAGTTCCCGCAAATGCGAAAAACATAAAGATCAGACGCGGAAACGGAGTGATCGACTGCGACACTTACAAATTTGCGTATTCTGACAGATTCATCTGTGATGATGATAAGATAGCCCTCGAATACACGTTCGAGCTTGATAACTAAACTATCAGTCCTCCTAAAATAGACCTATCCCCCGCGATATCGCGGGGGATATTTCACTTTATTAAAGAAGAGGTATTCCGTTTTCTTCGCAAATTCTTACAGTTTCAGAGTCCCAGATGCTGCACTGCACCTCACCGATGTGAGCGCATCCCAGCATAAGCATACAAAGACGGGACTGACCGATACCGCCGCCGATGGTGAGAGGAAGCTCATCATTAAGAAGCATTTTATGGAAAGGGAGTTCTCTTCTGTCATCACAGCCTGAAATTCTGAGCTGTCTGTCAAGAGATTCACTGTCTACTCTGATACCCATAGAAGAAATCTCAAGAGCACGACCGAGTGTTTCGTCCCAGAAGAATATATCTCCGTTAAGCTGCCAATCATCATAGTCGGGTGCTCTGTTATCGTGAGGCTTTCCTGATTTAAGTGCGCCGCCGATCTGCATAATAAATGCAGTCTTATGCTCTCTAACAAAAGCAGACTCCTTTTCAGATGCAGTCATTCCGGGATACATATCCTCAAGCTCCTGGCTGGTTACGAATGCCACTTCCCTGTTAAGCTCTGTTGTAAGCTGAGGAAAACGAACGTGAAGTCTGTCGTTTGTATCGCAGATCGCGCCAACGATGGACTTTACCATAAGCTTAAGATAATCAATGGTTCTTGTTTCTCTTGTTATCACCTTTTCCCAGTCCCACTGGTCAACGTAAATAGAATGTATGTTATCGAGGTCTTCATCTCGGCGAATAGCGTTCATATCAGTGTAAAGACCGCCACCAACATTAAATCCGTAACGCTTCAGTGCAAGGCGCTTCCATTTAGCAAGAGAATGAACCACCTGCGCGTCAAGACCTACAGCGGGAACGTCAAAGCTTACAGCACGTTCAACACCGTTAAGGTTATCATTAAGACCGGACTCCTCCGTGACAAAAAGCGGTGCGGAAACACGCTTTAAGTGAAGAGCCTGAGAAAACTCAGTCTGAAAGGTTCTTTTTATATATTCAATTGCTCTCTGAGTGCTGTATGCATCGAGGCAAGGCTTATAGCCTTCGGGTACGTATATCTTGTTCATTGGTATCACCTACAATAAATTCAAAATATACGTTAGTATAGCATATATAAATTAAATATTCAATAAGTAAATCCCCGATTTCTCGGGGATTTTTAAATTATCAAAGATTATAATACTTATCAAATTCCGCAGGATGAGGTATCTTTGAAAGCTCGCTACACTCTGCTCTCTTATTTTTGATAAAGTTATCAAGAAGCTCCTTGGGGAATACTCCGCCTTCTGTAAGGTAATCGTTATCTGCTTCAAGAGCATCAAGTGCGTCCTCAAGGCAGGTAGGAAGCTGAGAAAGCTTTGCCTTTTCTTCGTCGCTCAGATGGAAGAGGTTAAAGTCATAGGGCCCCCAGCCGTTTGCATGGGGATCGATCTTGTTCTTTACACCGTCAAGACCCGCCATAAGAATAGCCGCATAGCAGAAGTAGGGGTTACAGGTAGCATCAGGGTTACGAAGCTCGAAACGGCGCTTATCGGGGCTCTTTGCATATGCAGGGATACGGATAACAGCACTTCTGTTACTTGTAGCGTAGCCAACTGTTACAGGCGCTTCAAATCCGGGAACAAGGCGCTTAAATGAGTTTGTGCTGGGATTTGTAATTGCACAGAGAGATGCGATATGCTTAAGAAGACCGCCCATAAAGTAATGAGCTGTTTCACTGAGGTGGGAATATCCGTTATCATCAGAGAACACGGGCTCGCCGTCCTTGAAAAGGATCATATGAACGTGCATACCGCTACCGGCCTCGCCGTAGATAGGCTTGGGCATAAAGGTTGCGCTCTTACCGTACTTCAAGGCTGTATTGTGAATGATATACTTGATCATCATTGTAGCATCAGCCATATGAACGACCTCACCAAGCTGAGGCTCGATCTCATACTGGCCGCTTGCCGCAACCTCGGGATGATGGTAATTGATATCAATACCTGCATCCTTCATATGGAGACACATCTCGCTGCGGCACTCATAAGAGGTATCAAAGGGCTTTGCAATATGATAATTCTTCTGCTTTTGTACAACAATACCCTTGCCGTCTGTTGCAGAGTTCCAGTAAGACTGCTTTGCATCAACGGAGGCGCCGATATAGTTGGGCTCAACACCCCAGGTAACGTCATCGAAAAGATAAAATTCGAATTCGGGAAGGATCTTCATTTCATCTGCAATACCGCTTTTCTTCATGTATTCAACTGCAGCGCGGATAATGTTACGGGGATACTGTGCGAGAGGTCTGTTCTCGGGAGTATCGATTATCATCGCATTACCTGTCATTGTGAGCGTGGGAATTTCACAGAAGGGGTCGATAAGAGCTGTGTCGGGATCGGGGATAAATACCATGTCGCTCTTCTCTACTACTGCGTATCCGTAGTTAGATGCATCAAATCCGATACCGCTCTTCATCGTATCCTCGGAAAAGTTCTCAGCAGGAATAGTTACATGACGGTACTGACCGTTGATGTCAACCATTTTGAAGTCGACCATTTTAATACCGTTTTCTTTGATTATAGAAAGAACATCCTGAATTGTTTTAGCCATTTTCTTTTACCAAACCTTTCTCTGTTTTGGTTATTGATACTATTAACAGTATACCATATTTTTATTTGTAGTCAATAATTAATAGTTTTTTAGCAATTAATAATTACTATAATTGCATACAGTCATGACCTCCGGCTAAGCCGGAGGCTTGAGAAGGCCCTATAAGGGCCAATTACAGACGAAACCCCTAAAGGGGCGCCGAAAGGTTTGCCGACCGCATTCCTTTCTCCGGCTACCCCTAAAGGGGTTTTTACTTATGCC
>JAFQDC010000108.1 GCA_017416205.1 Clostridia bacterium
GATTTCATTGTTAAATGTGGCTTTTTAGCCGCGAATTGTCCCTCTGTCGTACCTTTGTACGCCGACGACGGACAATTCACGGCTTCTGCATCCTTTTCGACAGCCCGATGTCAGCTTGTCGATACCTTTATCGACAAGCTGAAACGGCTGCATTGCAGCCGTTTTTGTGTGTGAAAACTAAATCTGGATAGCTCCTGCAAGGATCTGCTTCAAAAGGTTTGCGTCCTTTGCGTTGAGGATACCGTCAGAGTTTAAGTCAACTGCCAAAAACTCGGGCGAATCCGCTTCAACGGCAAGGTCTCCCGCAAGCACTCTCTTGAAGAGATTGGAGTCCTTTGCGTTGATTTCTTCGTCGCCGGAAAGATCGCCGGGGGTTAAAACAGGTATGTCGGGAATCGCGGGAGTTGCATTGAAGATGATGTTTGCATTGAGCAGATATTCATTAAAAAAGTTGTCTATTTCTATGTTGTTCCACTGACTCTCTGTGCCGCAGTAATATATAGTGGTAGAACCGGTGAAATTGTAAAATGCTTCCGGACCTATATATACAACAGTATCGGGAATAGTTATACTTGCAACATTTGATTTATTTGCAAACGTTCCGCCTGCAATCAATGTCGTACCTTCTTTTATATAATAATCACTATCGGTTGTATCATCGGCACCAATAAGATATGTTCCTATGTATAAAAGGCCGTCTTCCCAATTGTTGCTGTCATTATAGTAAGCAGTCCCATTAAATGAATACGGCATTATTGATGTCATTCCTTCCGGAAGATTTATAGTTACCAGATTTGTGCAACCGGAAAATGCACCATAAACCAACCGTTTTACACCATTGGGAATAGTTATACTTTCGAGATTGGTACAATCGCTAAATGAATATCCGCTGATATTAGTTAAGCTTTCCGGCAGAATTACTCTTTTTAGAGTTGTACATCCTGAAAAGCAATCGTGCCCTATCCATGTGACAGGATATCCTTGTATCTCTGAGGGGATCACTATTTCTGCGGCATTACCCGTATACTTATCAATAGTTACCTCATTGTTGTTAATACTGTATTCAAGACCGTCGGGTACTGGAGCAGAGCCTGAATTCAAAGAAACAATATCGGCCTTTGTCAGATACCAATTATTCTCTCTAATATCAATAGAATTCCACTCTTGGATTGTTCCGTCGAAGTATACCGTAGTGAGTCCGTAGCACTTTTCAAAAGCTTTATAACCAATGCTTTTCACACTTTTAGGGATGATTATGCTTTCCAGATTATCGCAGTAATAGAATGTATAATCATTTATTCTTGATAAGTTTTTTGGAATAATTATACTTGCAAGGCTGGTGCAGCCTGTAAATGCGTAATCACCGATCTCTATAACACTATCCGGAATTGTTATGCTTTCAAGATTTTCACAGTATGAGAAGGATAACTCATCTATATGTGTTACTCCTTCAGGTATAGTTATGCTTGTATAATTCAAACACTCGTAAAATGCACCGTAACCGATTCCTTTCACGCCATTAGGGATAGTACTGTTTTCACATGCTGCTATGAGGATATCGTCTGATGCTCTTATAATGCAGTTGCCGCTTGAATAATAAGTTATGTTATTACTGTCCACGATTACCGTTTTAAGATTAGAGCATCTGTTGAATATCATATTTCCAATGCGGATTATACTTTCAGGAATAATTACGCTCTCAAGTTTTGTACATTCGTAGAACGCCATATCACTAATTTCTGTTACCGGACAGTTCTCAATTTCCGAACGAATAACAAGATTAGTTGCACTTCCGGTGTACTCTGTTATCGTAACCTCCCCGTTTTCGATGGTGTATTTGAGGCCGTTTAACGTTCCCTTGCTTGCCGCAAAAACGGTCAGATCCATTCCGGCAAAAATGCTGACTATCATTGCCAGGGACAATATCAGACTCAAAATCCTTTTCATTTTTGTATCTCCTTATTACCTCAGAAACATTATACGTACAATATTATATCACCGATGGGCGTTTTTTCAATAGTCCGAAACACAAAAGACCCGCCGTGGCGGGTCTTCGGAAATTTTATTAAATTTCAATAAGCTCTTTTGTGCAGTTTGTGAGGTTTACAGCGCTACCCTTTGTGATGTGGACCATATCCTCGATACGGCAGCCGTAGAGGCCCTCAAGATAGATTCCGGGCTCAACTGTTACGATATCGCCGCAAATGAGCTTTCTGTCGCTGGCTCTGGGGCTAAGGTTAGGTGCCTCGTGGATCTCCAGGCCAACGCCGTGGCCAAGTCCGTGGCCGAATGCGCCCTCGTATCCCGCGCCGTAGATGATATCGCGGGCGATCTTATCCATCTTAAAGCAGCTTTCGCCTTCCTTGATGACCTCAAGAACTGCCATCTGTGCTTCAAGAACGGTATTATAAAGGCTCTTCATCTTTTCGTCTGCCTTGCCGATTACGATGGTTCTCGTCATATCGGAGTGATATCCGCCGATCATAGCGCCAAAGTCAAGGGTAAGGAAGCCGCGCTCAAGCTTTACGTTTCTGGGAACGCCGTGGGGGGAAGAGGAATTTGAGCCGCTGACTGCAATTGTATCAAAGCTTGCGCCCTCGCTGCCGTTCTTTCTCATAAGGAACTCAAGCTGAGCCGCAACGAACGTCTCGGTGCAATCATAATTGATAAGGGGAAGAAGCTCCATAAAGGACTTTTCTGCGATCTCCTGAGCGCGCTTGATGCACGCAACCTCGCCCTCGTCCTTGAAAACTCTCAGTGAGCAGATGATATCTCCCGCAGGAACAAAGTCCTGCATGGGGAACTCTTTTTTGAGAGTTTCAAGACTTCTGCAAGAGAGGGTAGCATCCTCGTATGCGACAGTTTTTGCACCGCAGGCGATAAGCGCCTCTCCAAGCCACTCGCTTCTGGGGCCTGCAGGCATTATAACGTTGAAGTCATCTGCGCTGATCTCTCTCTTTGCAGCCTCGATATATCTGAAATCCTCAAATGCAAAGGACTTTCCCTCTGCCGTAATAAGGAGGCAGCCGTCGGGATTTGCATATCCGGAAAGATAAAGATGCGCCTCGGGGCTTGTTGCGAACAGGGCGTCGAAGCCCTCCTTTTTCATAAGCTCTCTGAGCTTTACTATTCTTTCTGTTGTCATATGAACCTCAATTATTTTCTTTCTTCATTTTGAAATATTTTCTCATATAAGGCTTTTCAAGCCATCTCTTAAACTTAAAAAACGGGGTAGTCTTATCCTTTATGGGAGGAACGATGATAGCTGGAATGCCAAAGAACTTTGCCGCGGCGCAATCGGTGAGAAGCTGATCTCCCAGGAGCACCGCCTCACTCTTTTCGATACCCAGATCGTTCACCGCCATCTGCAAAAATCTCGTTTTGGGTTTTCCTGCCTTTGCATATGCCACAAGCCCAAGCTCCTCGTTAAAGCCGCGGACTCTGTCCCATGAGTTATTTGAAACGAAGGCGATCTCCACTCCGTTCTCTCTCATATTCTTGATCCAACGGCAAAGCTCCTCGGGAGGGGTAGGATCGTCATAGGTTGCAAGGGTATTATCTATATCGCATAAAAGAGCTCTCTTTCCCGATGCTTTTATCATTTCGGGTGTTACGTCTCTGTAGGTCTTTACAACAAGGTCGGGGATAAGGATCTTTTCAAAAATCATATCTTTCACGCCTTTCGTTTTTTGTCAATACATATGATAACACATATTACGATCTTTTTCAACGGAGAATTTGAAATGGTTTGCAAAATGTTAATATATTCTGCTATAATAGGAAATACACGTATAGTAAAATACATTTGCTATAAATATATTGTTTGATACACTTGGAGGTAATATGAGATTCAGAGATCGGCTTGCACGCTTTTTCTACGGCCGCTACGGTATTGACGGACTTTATTATGCCCTGTTCGTCACTTATTTCATTATATGGTGCGTTCTTTTGTTTATAGACTTTATTCCCGTAAGGCTTGCGCTATACGCTCTTCAGACCGCGACGCTTGCTTGGATGATCTTCAGAGTTCTTTCCAAAAACATATGGGCACGCAGAAAAGAAAACGAAGCCTTTATGAAGATTTTTCGCGCAGTCAAGAACTTTTTTGTTCTGCAGAAAAACCGCATCCGCGATTTTAAGAGCTACAGATACGTAAAATGCACTCACTGCAAGGCAGTCCTTCGTCTTCCCAAAAGAAAGGGAGAGCACCCCGTTATCTGCCCCCGTTGTAAGAAAAGATTTACCGCAAAGGTGAGGTTCTGATATGAATAACAACACACAGTGCAATTATACTCTGCTGCTTGAAACGCTGCAGGATTTTATCAAAATGAGATCAAGCCTTGACAGGCTTATGACTCCAATAACCCAAAGCTACGGGCTGACACCTATGCAGTCTGCAATACTCAATCTCGTAAAGCACTCTGAAAAGCCCACGGTGAGCACTCTTTTCCGTTCCTTTGAGCTAAATCAGGGAAATATGTCCTCCATGTGCAAAAAGCTGGAGTCTGACGGATTTATAAAAAAGACCCGCTCCAAGGATGACGAAAGATGCACATTCCTTTCCCTTACAGAGAAGGGAGAGGCGGCCATTGCGGGGATCAATTCCGTTTTTTCTTACACGGATGAGGAATGCTGGCTCACAAGAGAAGAAATGAAGGAAGCGGAAAACGCTATTGCCGTTATCCGCCGCACCCTTGAGATTGTTAATCAAAAATTCGCAACGGAATTTGAAAAGGACGGAGAAAAAGATGCTTGAACTAAAAAACATAAAAAAGGATTATGATGCAGGAAACAGTCAGGTCCACGCGCTGAAGGGCATTGATCTTTCATTCAGAAAGAGCGATTTCGTTTCTATCCTCGGCCCCTCAGGCTGCGGAAAGACTACGATGCTTAACATTATCGGAGGACTTGACCAGTATACAGACGGAGATCTTGTTATTGACGGTGTCAGCACCAAGGATTTTCGCGACCGCGATTGGGACGCATACCGCAACCACTCCATAGGCTTTGTTTTCCAGAGCTATAACCTTATCCCCCATCAGTCCGTTCTCCAGAACGTTGAGCTTGCCCTCACCCTTTCCGGCGTTTCAAAAAAGGAGCGCCGCAAGAGAGCAAAAGAAGCCCTTGAGGCAGTTGGCCTTGGAGATCAGCTCAGAAAGCGCCCCGCAGAAATGTCAGGCGGTCAGATGCAGAGAGTTGCCATTGCCCGCGCACTTGTAAACAACCCCGATATCATCCTTGCCGACGAGCCCACGGGCGCACTTGACACGCAGACGAGCGTTCAGGTCATGGATATTCTCAAGGAGGTCTCAAAGGACCGCCTTGTCATTATGGTAACCCACAACCCCGAGCTTGCAGAGAAGTATTCTACCCGAATCATAAGAATGCTCGACGGCGTTATCACCGAGGACTCGTCCCCCCTCACCGAGGAAGAGATAAACGCGTCAAGGGCGGCTGAAGCAGAAAAGAAAAAGGGCAAAAAGAAGAGAGAAAAAAAGCCCTCAATGTCCTTTGCAACAGCCTTCGGCCTTTCTCTCAAAAATCTTTTCACAAAGAAGGGAAGAACAGCTCTTACAAGCTTTGCGGGAAGCATAGGTATTATCGGCATCGCCTTGATATTTGCTCTTTCCAACGGTGCCACCGTATATATTAACACCGTTCAGGAGGATGCCCTTTCCTCCTACCCCCTCACCCTTGAGGCAACCACCGTTGATATGGGTACCCTTATGCAGACCTTTATGGGGATCGATCCCTCAACCAAGGAGCACGAGGACGGCAAGGTATATTCTCAGTCTGTAATGATAGAGATGCTCAACGCCCTCAACAATATGGAGACCACGGAAAACGACCTGAAGGCATTTAAAAAATATCTTGAAAAAGAAATGAAAAAGGAAGATACCGATCTCACCGACGCGCTCAACGGCGTTCAGTATTCTTACGATCTGGATCTTCTTGTCTATACCAAGGACGTTGACGGAAAGATAATCCTCTCCGACTCCGAAAAGCTTATGGCTGAAGCCATCGGCAAGTACATGGGCATGGATATGTCAAGCATGGTTGCCTCTCAGAACACCTCAGCTCTCGGCTCAATGATGGGCGGAGGCGGCTCCCGCAACGTATGGACCGAGATCCTCCCCGACCTTGACGGCTCACTTATCAATCCCGTTGTAAAGGGACAGTATGACGTTATCCACGGCTCCTGGCCCGATGAATATAACGAAATAGTACTCGTTGTTAACGAAAACAACGAGATAGACGATATGACCCTCTATGCTCTCGGCCTCAAGTCCGAGAAGGAGGTCGAGGAAGCCTTCGATGCAGTTCTCAAGGGAACGGAGATCACGACCGTTGAAAACAGCTGGACCTATGACGAGATCTGCGATATGGATTTCCGCGTTATCCTCAATTCCTCCTGCTACACCCTTGACGAGGCTACAGGCAATTACACGGATATGAGAGAGACTGAGGCGGGACTCAAGCTCCTTTGGGCAGATGGCTTTGATCTTAAGATATCCGGCATCATCCGTCCCAACGAGGACGCAACGAGCGCAATGATCACGGGAAGCATCGGCTATACCAAGGCGCTCACCGAGTACGTTATAGAAAAGTCAAGCAATTCCGATGCGGTAGAGGCACAGAAAGCTGACTCAAAAACAGACATATTCACAGGTCTTCCCTTCAAGGAAAACACAGGCAACCTTTCCGACAGCGAAAAGAAGGAAGAATTTGTTTCCTATATCGGCACTCTCCCTGACGAGAAAAAGGCTGAGATCTATAAGGTAATGGCAAGCATCCCCGCAGAGGAGGATGTGGCAGCTGTAGTCGATAAGCAGATGGCAATTGCAGACAGAGCCGCAATGGAAGAAACTCTCATTCAGGTAATGATGCAGAGCACGGGCATGAGCCAGGACAGCGTTAAAGCTTCCCTTGAAAAGATGTCCGATGAGGACGTTGCCGACTATTACCGCCAGCTCCTTACAGCTCAGGTAACGGCGCAGATGACACAGCAGACTATGCAGGCTATGGCGGCATTTGACACTCCCACTCTCGTCGGAATGCTTACAAAGGCAATGGAGAATTTCACAGATGAGGAATATGCCCTCTTCTACGACGAGGTGCTTGAGTTCTCCGAAAGCACCTATGAAAAGAACCTCTCAGCTCTCGGAGCTATCGACCTTGACGATCCTGCAAAGATGAACCTCTTTGCTTCAAGCTTTGAAAACAAGGATATCGTTGAGGAGTATATCACAAATTACAACGACTCCGTGGAAGAGCTCAAGAAGATCCATTATACGGACGTTGTGGGAATAATGCTTTCCTCCATGACCACCATCATCAACGCCATCACCTACGTGCTTGTGGCATTCGTTGCCATCTCTCTTGTGGTATCCTCCATTATGATCGGAGTTATCACACTTATCTCCGTTCAGGAAAGAACCAAGGAGATCGGAATACTTCGCGCCATCGGTGCGTCCAAGAAGAACGTTTCCTCTATGTTCAATGCGGAGACGGTCATTATCGGATTTACCTCGGGAGTGCTTGGCGTTGTTATCACAGTTATTCTCTGCTTCCCCATTAACGCGATCATCCAGCATCTCACGGGTATCGGAAACATCCGCGCATTTCTCCCTGTCCCCGTAGCTGTAATTCTTGTTGTTATCAGCGTTATCCTCACGCTGATCGCAGGTATCATCCCCTCAAGAAGTGCCGCTAAGAAGGACCCCGTAGAAGCGCTGAGAACGGAATAAAATAAAAAAACTCTTTCCTTTGAATTATCAAGGGAGAGAGTTTTTGCATTTAAATCAAGGAGACCGTTCATCTTTATTTATAAAGCGATAAATTACGGTTTGACGAGGAGTTGAACAATGTAGGGGGCTTTTTGTAAAAAGCCCCCTACGACCCCGAAAAACTTTAAAAAAGGGATAAATTAAACGTAAATAGGTATATTTTGTCATTTTTATTACCCATAGTTTAAAGTTTTTTGGAGTGCAGAACCTTTTTTACAAAAAAGGTTTTGCATCTTCTCCCCGTCAAACCAAAATTTGACGGATAAAGGAATTAAAGTCAGCTTTAAAAAGCGGCATTGTGTTAAAGAAATATACAACAAATATACAAAACGCATTGAAAATAGAGAGGGAAGTGCTATAATTTATTTGAATAGCGTTATTTTAAAAAATCAAAGGAGACGTAAAAATGAAAAAGAGCAAAGCAAATAAGCTGTTATCTTTGCTTCTTGCGGTAATCATCACGGTTGGCACAGTCCCGATGACTGCCATTTCCGTGTCTGCCGCAACCACGGGCACCATTGATAGCGGTCTTGAGTACAGCATCGAAAACGATGAAGTTACAATTACAGATTATACGGGAAATGCGACGGATGTTGTTATCCCCGCAGAGATCGATGGGTATCCCGTAACCACTATTGGTGCCGAAGCTTTTAAATCCTGTAGCCATATTACAAGCATAACGATCCCCCCCAGTATAGATAAAATAGAAGCAGACGCATTTAACGGTTGTTCCAATTTAACCGCTGTCTACATTGAAGATATTGTTTCATGGATGCAGATCGATTTCGGATGGTATACTCACGAGTATGTACCGGGTGGCTGGCCTGATCCGCCACCACGTATTGTTGAAGAATACAGCTATGCTAACCCCTTGGAGTATGCCCATAATCTCTATGTTAACGGAGTTCTTTTAACAGACCTTGTTATACCTGAGGGAACAACTCAGATAAAGCCGTATGCCTTTCGTGGTTGTTATAGCTTGAAAAATGTATACGTTCCAAGTTCAATGGAAAGCTTTGGCAGATCAGCTTTCCAGGGCAGGGGAGTGCTTAACGTATATGTCGATAGCATAACAGATTGGCTTGATATTACGTTTGAATATTCGTACACGCCCGTTGTGACTGATTGGAACGGAGATGGTAATGAATGTAATTCCAACCCTATCAGCGGCGGAAGCCTATACGTTGACGGTTCTCTCGTAACAGATCTTTACATTCCTGAGGGAATCTCAGCGATCAACCCATGCGCTTTCATCGGATATAGCAAGCTTAACAGTGTGATGCTGCCCGAAAGTATTAAGTCCATTGGGAAGGAGGCCTTTAGGAATGCCGTCAGCGCTGTTCATTACAAGGGAACTGCGGAGCAATTGAAAAGTGTAAGTATCGCTGATAATTCGATGTGGGAATGTTGTCCTGACTATCATACTATTGATGACATTGAGATAGTATACACGCATCCCATCAATATGGAAGCAGGATGTGCAAGGAATCTTTGTTCTCAATGCGGAGAAATATATACGGAAATATCATACGTTATCAAAGGCGGCGAGGCAATTATCACAGAATGCACTGAAAGGCCTGCAACATTTGAAATTCCGGCAAGTATTGAAGGATATCCTGTAACAAGCATCGGTACATATGCATTCTACGATTGTACAGTTCTCACAAGCATAACTATTCCTGACAGCGTTAGATGTATAGATGTCAGTGCCTTTGAAAAATGTTCTTCTCTTGAAACCGTTGTATTCGGCGATGGGCTTAGGGAGATAGGTGAATATGCTTTTGCAGGTTGTTCTGCTCTCAAAGAAATAGTGCTTCCTGAAGGACTTAGATCTATTTGGATGTACGCATTCGTGGAATGCTCCTCGCTGGAAAGTATTTATCTTCCTCAGAGCCTTGCAGTATTGGAATATAAGGCATTCTACAGATGCCCTGCAATTAGCAGTGTTACTTACAACGGTTCACCTTCTGCTTTCGAAGATATGTATATGGGCAACGGAAATGAGGAGCTTTTGTATGCCGATATCACCTATCTTTCCGAGGATGAGCCTTCATACGTATTTATTCCCGTTCCCGAGGGTATGAAGGCAGAAGACTGTATTCTCTATTACGTTGACGGTTACGGTATTGCAACGCCCGTTCAGGTTGAATTTAACGGCGGTTACTTTGTTACCACGGTGCAGAAGGCGGGTTACTATATTGTGCGAAATACAGCTTCTGTGAATCCCGAAATTGTCGTCGTTCCCGGTGATCTTAGCGGAGACGGAGAGGTGAACGCGAAGGATGCGAACTATTTGAAACAGGCGATTTCCGGATCTGTCAGCATAGAGAAGGGAAGTAATATCTTCCTTTCAGCAGACCTGAATTCTGATGGTGAGCTTAATGCAAAGGATTCAAATATCTTCAAGCGTGTTCTCGCAGGTGGGGTAGAGCTTTGATTGGTGCCTTAAGGCGTGGAAATAACCCCCTGGTTCTACCAGGGGACGAAAAGATTGCGGAGCGACAAAAAAGCCTCCCTTGTGTAAAGGGAGGTGGATTTTGCGAAGCAAAAGACGGAGGGATTGTGATAGTGTGAGACCTCAAAGACAACCCCTCAGTCAGCATTGCTGACAGCTCCCCTTACATAGGGGAGCCTTATGCAATCACCCGTTTACGGGTTGCAGTGCATGTGATGCGATAATATTTTTCGGTGCCCCTTTAGGGGTTAAGCCGGTAATAGCCCCTTATAGGGGCTGTGCA